>JAFTVY010000083.1 GCA_017465545.1 Ruminiclostridium sp. | reverse complement strand
TCTCTTGGCGAAGCATTCGGCTACGAAATGGGTACTCCCGTTGAAGGTAAGATGGTTGCAGCTCTTAAGAGACTCGGTTTCAACGCTGTATTTGATACAAACTTCGGTGCTGACCTTACAATTATGGAAGAGTCACACGAATTCTTAGACAGAGTTACAAACGGCGGTGTTCTTCCTATGATCACCTCCTGCTCACCCGGATGGATTCGTTACTGCGAAGCTTACTTCCCTGAATTCATTCCTAACCTTTCTTCCTGCAAGTCTCCTCAGCAGATGAACGGTGCTATCACAAAGACATACTGGGCACAGAAGATGGGTATTGATCCCAAGAATATCGTAAGTGTATCCGTTATGCCTTGTACAGCAAAGAAGTTCGAAATCGGCAGAGATGATCAGTCTGCAGCAGGCGTTCCTGACGTTGATATTGCTATCACAACAAGAGAGCTTGTTAAGATGATCAACAAGGCTGGTTTACGCTTCAGAGATCTTCCTGATGAAAAGGCTGATTCTCCTCTCGGTACAGGTACAGGTGCTGCTGTAATCTTCGGCGCTACAGGCGGCGTTATGGAAGCGGCTCTCAGAACTGCAGTATGGAAGCTCACAGGCGAAAATGCTGACAGCCCCATCGAATTCAACGACGTTAGAGGCGTTGAAGGTATCAAGATGGCTGAATACAAGGTTGGCGACTTAACAGTTAAGGTTGCTGTTGTATCCGGTCTTGCAAATGCAAAGAAGTTCTTAACACAGGTTAAGAACGGCGAAGTTGAATGCCACTTCATCGAAATCATGGCTTGCCCCGGCGGCTGTGTAAACGGTGGTGGTCAGGTTATCCAGCCTGCTGACGTTCATAACTTCACAGATATCCGTGCTGAGCGTGCTAAGGCTCTTTACAGCCTCGACAATGCTAACACAGTAAGAAAGTCACACGAAAGTGCTGACGTTAAGGAAGTTTACGAAAACTTCTTAGGCGAACCCGGTAGCCACAAGGCTCACGAGCTTCTCCACACAACTTACAAGGCAAGCAAATTAAGCAAGTAATTGTAAGTTATAAAAAAGTTAAACAGCACATAATATAAAATGTGTTTATAAAGCTTTATATTAAATAAAATGTCTGTCTATAGCGGTTGATGAAATAAATCCTCCGTGAAAGGGCAGGCATTATTTTTATATAAAAATAAGCCGGAATCTATCCGGCTTAAATTATTATCTTACGAGCAGGCTTACGCTTTTCCTACATTTCATAGAGCCTGTTTCAGCATCAGACGGAACTGCAATCGCATATATTACATCACCTGCAATAACGTCATTGAGCTGAAGAGGAACGGAGGTAAGGAAGCCTTTTTTCACGTTACAGCAAAGATAATCACAATTATTAAAGCTTATACGTCTGTGATTTTTATAAAGATATATATTATAGGTATATTCATCCTTACCGTAAAGAATAAGCTCGGCTTCTGCTTTCCCGTTGTTCAGGGTGATTTGCTGTTCTTTGGTTTTGGCGTCCTTTACGTAAACTCCCGTAGGCTTTTCCTCTGCGTTACTTCCTATTTTGTATTCTTCTCTTATTTTTTCAGTAATAGCTGTTTGTTTAAAATCGTTACCCTCTGAGAGCTCCAGCGAGTCTGACATCGCATTTATTTCAATATCGTATTCACAAAAGGATTGTCCGCTATGAGCGTTACCAAAACCCGTATATTCGCCTTGAGGTGTATAGGAAGGATTGAAAATGGACATAATCTTAAGCCGAAGTGTTTTTGAATCTATATTATGTGGTAACCGGGGACTTATCGTAAGAGTGATCCTTGTTTTTGTATCAGGTATATGCTTCATACTAACAAGCTCTTTTTTCTGTCCGCCGTTTAAGGAGAGCTTTTGCGGAAAGCCTTCAATAAAAGCAATATACCCTATTTCCACGTCAAAAGGATTGTCTGTTGAATCGGCATCAAAGGATATTTCGATATCATCCCCGTCATATCGGATGATACTTCCACCTTTGATATTGTAATTACTATAATGCAGTCCGCCCTCCTGATATTTATCGAAATCATCGGAGACTTCGACGTCGGAAACTTCGTCGGAAAAAGGCGGTAAAGTTTCGATATCGGACTTTTCCGTATCAGAAGCAGGTTCCGACGGTCCGTGAAAGGGATTTGTAACTGTTTCCGCACCCGAAAATTCCGAATAAATATCATTAATATTACTACATGAACATAATAGCATCATAGAAAAAATAAGTATTGCAACGTATATTTTTCTCATATTCCCTACCCTTCTATATATCTGTAAAATCGTACTGATACGTTCCATCAGCCGTAGTAAAAATTACTGCTTCGTCAAATACCGACATCTGAAGTGTCATCAGCTTTTCTTTTTTCAGCGCTTCGCTTTTTATCAGCTCTCCTGTTTTTGCACTGTATATATTTATGGTTGTATTACCTCTCAGAAAGCTTTTATCCTTAGGATTCGGCTTATCGTCGGGTATGCAGGTAACCAGATATTTGCCATTCGGAGTAATACCGCAATAGCTGTTTTCTATTTCCTTATCAAAATACTGAATCCTGAAACCGTTGGTTTTATAATTATAAAGGATAACCCCGTTTGAACGCTCGGTAAAGGAACGAAGAATTTCTGTTTCAAAGGGCGACATAAAGCAGATATAGTCCCCTGCTTTTATAAGCCTTCTGTTGCAGTTGGTAAAAGCGCCGATGTTTATTTGTTTTTGAAGATTTCCTTCCTTATCCATTATACCGAATATGCAGGCATCATTTTCAGGCTTGCCGTATTCGTAATGAACGTCATAATAGACTATTTCATCATCAAGAATAAAATAATCGACAGG
Source organism: Ruminiclostridium sp. (assembly GCA_017465545.1). Lineage (GTDB taxonomy): Bacteria > Bacillota > Clostridia > Oscillospirales > Ruminococcaceae > Ruminiclostridium_E. The sequence continues at coordinate 25,424 of JAFTVY010000083.1, read as the reverse complement.
TGTAACGTCAGAAATATACGTCACGTTGGTTCCATCCTTATCCGACTTATAAAATCCTTCTTTATTATTATCAGTTAATACAAAGTACGTTTTGTTATCAGATAAGCTATAATTAAATACACTGATACCAATATCCCCGTTGCTTTCAGGGTATTTAAAAAGCATATTGCCGAATATATCGTAGCTTTCGCTATAGCATATATTAAAATTCTTATCTTCTACGTATTTGAAATTAGCAAAAGTGAACGCATCGTCCGAGTATCTGAGATCCGCTGTACCTGACTGTCCGTCATCTTCTGTCACAAAAGAATGCACCGACACATCCTCTACAGTATCATAAATTTCATATTCTGTCTTGCTGAAATTATCGGACAGTTTCAGCAGAAGGTATCTGTTTTCTTTGTCAACGTAACCAATCGGAATATACGAAAACTTATTTATTTTCTTTCCTTTGCTTACATCGGGATAATTTTTATCCTGTGCCGAGATTACTGCTGACGACGCTTCTTCAGAGTCCGTATTTGTCACAGAATTCGGATAAAGCGTCTCTGTTTGTGATGAGCTGTCGGGAGATTCAGAGCAGGAGCATAATAAGCATATTAACGCTGATAATAAAGCAACTGATTTAATTTTCATATTGCATCTCCTTTGAAGATAGGTTGTTTCCTTTATCGGATATAATTTCACCATTGATAATCACTGCCATATCAACGTCTGATATTTCTGCTGTTTTATCTTCGCTTATTATAAAACCGCTTTTATCAAATGCGTCAAAGCATAGTATTACGCCGTTATCTGCAGAAAGGTAGCAATCGCTGAAATCTCCGCTTTTTATAAGAGACGTTTCACCGTTATTCCCGTCAAAAGAATATAAGCCTGCGACACCTGAGCAAAAAAGCTTTCCGCTTGATACGTCGGTGGTTATATAATTATATTGCTTTTCCGATATAACCGTCTTTGTTCCATCATATCTGGTTATCTTGTTATTGTAGTTAAGATAATAGATAATCCCACTATGCATACACATACAGCTGATATCGATATCTTCAAATAAATATTCGGAATTACCGCCGCCTACGTTAATGCTATAAACCTTGTTATCGGCAGTCACGTATATAAGTCTGTTACCTGCAAGCATAAAACTTCTGATTATAAGATTTTCTTTGCTTTCAGCAGGCCATATGGTTATCATATCAAGATACGTGGGCTTTCCGTTTGCAAGTGAGCCGTAATCAAGGGTAACAACGCTTTCTTCTGTTTTAGTTATAAGATTTATCCGATTTATGAAGCTTATACCGTTTTTAAAATCATCAGCAAGATAATATAAAAAGTCTTTATCAGCGGATATAGCCTTTATAAAAACCTCGTTTATTATCGGATCGCGGTTTAATCTTTCGGATATGAGGTTAAAGCTGTCATAATACGCAACTATATTGGTTTTATTTGTGAACATTGAATCTGTCTCGACAGCCGTATGCAAAAGACTGAAATAAACGTTATCGCGTGCCGTTATCCACAAAGCTTCTTTTGAATTTACGTTTTGCGTATCCTCTGCCATACAGCCCGTACACATTGCAAGTATAAGTATGACGGAAAGTAACATTCCGTTACGTTTATTTTTGATAGCATTACCGCCAAACCGCTTTTTAACAATAAAACAAGCAATAACTATCGTAACGATTGCTGATGTAACGATAGTAAAAAACACAAACGGAGATATAGTTTCGTACTGTATGAATTTGGTTTTATCAAAGTATTTTTCGCCCGTAAAGTAAACGGGAGAGCTAAGCAAGGCGAAGGGCTGGAAATATCCGAAGGTGTAGTTACTAAAAACATAGATCCATATAATATCAAGCGCAGAAGGAGTGAATATGGAAAGAATAATGTTCTTTGTCAGAGACATAAGTATCATAGCTACTGCGGCAGTAAAAACAGCTCCCAGCAAGCGTGTTACTTCTATAAGGAGAAATGCTTGTAATATAGATAAATACGGATAGGGAGTATTTCTGAAGCTGTCAAGACTTTTAACCGTTGCAGACAGATTTTGAAAACCTATTTCGTAAACAAGTGCTGAAAAATCGACAACGGTATACAAAAGCTGTACTAAAAATAATGCACCGAATGCGCAAATAAGCCTATAGAACAGTGCTTCGTTATTTCCTTTGCAGGTTTTTGAGAAATCTGACGTTTTACGCTCGTAAAAGATTATCACAGCACCTACGTAACAGGAAAATATGAGGAACAGATAATCTGTTCCTATCCTCATTGCAGGTGCATCAGAGGCGATAAGGCAGGAATTATCCTTATTTTTATCCAGGGCTTTGTACTTTTCGAAAAGCAGGATTATTGCAGGCTCGTTTCCTACAATAGCAGGAATGCGGTTTATGCTTTCGAGAAATTTTTCTGCATCATCCAGTTCACCTCTGTTAAGCTTTTCCTGATGATCATTCCGGATTCTGATTCCTTCTGTAAGCTGTGAATAAAGAGATAGTATTCTGTCCTCCTTTTCTTCTGTAAGCTCTCCGCCAAGCTCCTGTATGTACTGAAGAAATATCTCCTGCTGTCCTTTTGACAGATGACCATAATCATATCTGAACAAATCAAGAGAAAGCAGGAGTTTTACCAGGATGAGAATTATTATTATCAGCAGAATACGTTGTTTTATAAAGAGTTTTTTCAGTTCGAATTTAAATATCTTCATCTGAATGCCCTCCTTACTGTAATCAGTAGCGATATTCCGCTCAGAAGCAATGAAATAATCATAACGACTACAAGGGAAAATACAGGCACTCCGAATATATTGCATACAGAGAATTCGGTATAGAAATCACTCATATATATAAGATTCGTTATATCAATCGGTTTCGGAAGAACTTCCGATAAAATCACAAGCAAAGCGCCGAATCCGATGGACGAAATAAAGGAACTTACCGTGCTTTTAAATACAGACGATAATGCGCATATCACCGAGGTAAAGCATAGTATAAAAATAAATCTACCCAAAAAGGATATAAGGACAGCCGACGAAATCGTGATACCAAAAGGACAGTTCAAGTATTCCTTTAATGCAAAAATCGGTGCTTCAAAGCAGTCCATACCGTAAAATAAACCAATAGTCAGCATATCCTCTGCAAAAAAGATTACGCTTAAAAAAGCGATGAAAACAAACGCTGTAATAAGCTTGGTTTTTATCGATAGAATTCGTTTACCTGTCGCCTTTATCAGCTTGTCCGATCCGTTTACGTATTCTCCTGAAAAAATCGGTGAAAGCGTCAGAATGATTAAAAGCATACTGAGAAGTGTAGAAAATTTATAATCAAAAAGCTTTATAAAGCCATCCGATTTTACACAATAATCAACCCTTCGGTTTATATAACTGCTTGCAATAAGCTTATTTCTTGCAGCTTCGTAGGGCGAAGCTTCTGCAAAATAGCTTATATTTTCTATCGCAATAGACGTTATATAATCAGAATGATTAGAATAAAGTATGGCGTATTCATAAGCGGGGATAAGCTCGTATTTTAAAAGCTGAACGTCTCCGAAGGGATAGCCTGTATAAAATCCCTCCATCGGTTCGTTCGTTATGCCTGTTTCTTCAAGCTTTTTCTGAGCGGATTCGGTCTCCTTCTTTAACGCATTTATTTTTTCATCTGTAATTTTACCACCGTATTTTTCGTAAAGCTCTCTACGCGCCTTCGAAATATTTGTTTCACCCGAAACAACGGAACGACCATCGCCCAGGTAGAAATAAATCTCAAATATTTTACAGATATTCAGTATAAGGAACAGAAAAACAAAAGCTATAACAGAGGGCTTTAATATATACTTTTTGAATTCGTACCCGACCAGCTTCATACTTTTCTCTCCCCTTTTCCCGAAACTACGGAATATCCATTTCTCTATGAATTTATATCATATCTCCCGGTTATTCCATCCTTACTTTTATAGTAAATGCTTTTACCGTCGAATTTTAAATCTGTACCGACGTCCTCCTCTATTATGCAGGTGCAGTCGTTCAGAGTCTTTGCAAAAGGGTTTAACATAAGCACTCTGCCGTATAAGTCAATAAAGAATATATTCTTTTCATCGGTAAAGAGCTTATTTACCCGCACCCTGTTTTCTGTATCAACGTCAATAAAGCTGAGCCCGAGAGCTGTTTTAGGGATACTGTCCATAGGTTTTATAAGTTCTTCCTTAGTCATATCGGATAGTCTTATACGATAAAGTGAATTGCCGATACCACCCGTACCGATAAGGTAATAAAGATAATTTTCTGTAGGGAAAATATCGATAACTGAATAGTGATCTCTCGGAAAAACATCCTCGGGTATAAAAAAGCTCTCCCCGTTTGTTTTATCGCTTACTTGTATATTCTCATTGTTATCAGAATAAATTATTTCAAATTTATATCTGTCATTATCGTTGCAAAGGAATACGTCGACAGTTTTTCGTTCCTCTGCTGACGAGCAAGCGGTAGAGAGGAGAGAAATAATCAGTACTGATATAGTGGGTATAACGTATCTGTGATTTTTCTTTTTCCGTAAAAGTCTGTTTTCTCCCGATTTTATCAGAATGATACAACCTATAACGCTAAACGTAAAAATAGTTACAGCCATAATTAAAGTATATACCGGCGGTACGTGATGAAAAGCTATAACGGGTTCCATACCTGCTCCTGCGCCCTTATATATCTCGTCTCCGAAAAAGTAGCCTATGCCTTTAAGAAAGCCTGTGGGCAAAAATAACGCCTGGCTGTTTTTCCCTGCAAGATAATCAGCAACTACAGGCACAGCAATAAAAGGAAATACGCTCGCTACGTAATGCTTTGTATAATATGCGGTAAGCATTGCCGAAACCGAGATAAAAAGGTATCCCAGAAGCTTTATAAGCTGTGAAATAATAAACGCTTCTATTATGCTGATAGAAAATTCCGTAGTTTCAAAACGTGGAATAGAGCAAAGGCTGTAATTCCAGTATTTTGTAGGAAGCTCGTTTGCAAGTCGCACAAGGTCGAAAGCTGAAATAATAATACTTGTAAATGCAGTAAGTGTAAGTAGAATAGCTACCTTTGACGCCATAACGCTTCTCTGACCGCCATTAGTTGTAACAAGTATATAGTTTGCTTTACCCGTGTATTCTGTCATTACAGCGTGAGCACAGCAAAAGGCTATACACAGCAAGAACAGATAATTCACCGAAACATCACTCATTGTAGGTACGTTTTTTGCAGGTATAAGCATACGGTTTTCCATATCCGCCGATACGTATTCGTATCTCTCAAAGACGGCATCTATAACGCTCTGACGGTTTAAGGTTTCGCTATATCGGGATAGCATCTGCTGATAATATTCTTCGTCAATTTCGCCCGCTACATATTCCTGATTCAGCTTTGAGAACAGCGCTTTTACTTCAAGAAAATCCTCTTTAAGTGCTATTATGCCTTTTTCTTTTTCTTCTGTAAGCATACCTTCAAACGGTGATATGGTTTCAAGATAATCGTTTCGTTCCGTCCTTGATATAAAGCCGTAATTCTGTGGCTTGGCAGACAGCAATGATAAAAAAGAAACAGCTATAACAAGAAGGAATAAAGGTAAAGCGTGCTGTTTTAAAAGAATTTTTTTAAGCTCATATAAAAAGATCATATTATATTCTCTTTTCCTTTTTCGCATACGCAGTTTTAAAGTAACAGATTATCGCAAGAGCTGTCGTTAACGCTACCGCAGATATAAGCTGTACAAGGATGCTTATAACGGGATATCCAAGTATATTTATAAACTGCGGATCTTTAAGCCAGGACTCAGCGTTTAGGAGCGAAAGCGGAGAAAACGTTGACGGCAGGTATTCACCGATAAAGATAACTATACCTATTGAAGCAAAGCTCAAGGCTATAGCAAGACCTGCATTTTTAGTGACGGCTGATATTACAAATACAAGCTCTCCCACAAATATAAGTGCAATAAGCTTTGCGAATGCTGATAGCAATATTGCTCCTGATATCGTGACGTTAAAGGGTGTGTATTTGTATTCTTCTATCGCATAAAGCGGCTGATTTATAAACGTGCCGTCATAAAAGGAGCAGAATCGGACAACGTCAAGCAAGGTGAATAAAACAACTGATGCGAAAACAAAAAGCAACATTACAGCGTGCTTTGTAAGATAAACGCTCTTTCCTCTGTGACAGGAACGGATAATTCTGTCTGTACCCGTCGTTTTTTCATTTGTGAAAGAGGTTGCAAAGGTGTAAATTATCATAACAATAATGACAAGAGAAGAAAATTCATAATCAAAAAATAATTTGAACGCTCCGTAATTTCCGTAAACCTTTATTCTTCTGCCGGTATAAAGTCCGGCTACAAGACTGTTTTTTCTTACCTCGTAATCACTTCTGCCCTCATAGAAGGTTATATTTTCCTTTGCCCGTTCTTTAAGCTCTATCATAAGATTTGGATACGTATAGGCATACGTTATCCTCTCGATGGTTTTAGCAGATTCGTTGAAGTCCCCCATAGCAAAGCCTGAATAGAACCTGTCATCACTCTCATTTGTAGGTTTAAAATCACCGCTATGGATAAGCTCTCCCATTTTGTCGTGATAACTTTTTATTTTTTCTAATTTTTCTGTGGTTATTTCGCCCTTAAAGGCTTCGTACATAGGTCTTCCTGAATCGGATTTATACTGCACGCCTTTTGCTATTCCGCTTTCTCCTAAAAATCTTGCGGTCTCATATTGCTTATAGAAATTGACGATAATCAGAGCAACAAGAAGTAATAATACCGATATACGCAGTATATTCTTTTTCAGTTCAAATTTAAACAGCTTCATTTCTTAACCTCTGTACTTTATCCTGAAATCCTGAGATGCAGTTGATATAACCGCATATTCGTCACCTACGATTAAAGTACCTCCTGATTTTGTTTTGGTGTCGTTTATTTTTTCTTCAAATACGAGCCTACCGCTATCACAATCATACACTCGTAAATACGTGCCTGTCGGAGTTTTGCCGTCCGCTTCACTTATCTCGCTGACCGACGTAAGGATAAAAGCTCCGTCGGGAGAAAGAGCCGTACTCAATGAGCCTTCGGAATGATATTTTGTTGTAATTTCTCGGAATTCCTTTTTACTTTTGTCAAAGATAACAAGCTTTCCTGACATACTTTTAGTATCAGGAAAAAGAATGAAATCCCCTTCGCTACTGATATATGCTCCGCCGTTTTCTTCTAATGCATTGCCATTGTATTTTATTGCGCTGTTATCCTTTATGTCTATCACTACTGCGGCTTCTGTGCCGTTTATCTGATCACGCTCACGGAAATAGACGTATTCACCATCACCCGAAAGATTGTAGGGATAATGCTCATACTCAAAATTATAGATAATTTCTTTATTTGCCCCATCATAGTCGCATATGAAAAGCTTGCCGCCTTCACCTTCGCTGTAGTCAGGCTTCAGGAGTCTGGCATCGTTTAATATAATCCCGTCAGTACACCAGTATTCTCCCTCTTTATGTACGGGTATTTCCTTTATAACAGATAAGTCCTTATCAAAAATGTGATAATAAATCGCTTCTACAGCTTCGTTGTCTGATATAATTTCTTTGTTAATTGTCAGCTTTTTGCCATCCGCAGTCATACTGGGAATAAAATACCCATTGTCTTCGAGCTTTTCGTAATCTACAATTTCGCTTATACGCTTATTTTCGTCAATATCAGAAACGTATATTTTCTTATAATTTTCAAGTACTGCAAGTCTCTTATCACCGTTTCTGATATAGCCCACAAGATTTATTGAGAGGTTGTCACCTTTTACAATAGCACTATCCGTTATCTGTGACGGCTTACTGTCAGGTGATGAGATTTCAGATTCAGGCTTATGGTGGTCTGTAGACGTAAAATCACTGTTTACTATAAGCTGTGGTGCAGTTATATCGTGAACAGGGTACGGACTTGCAGCCTTGTCATCAAGCTTGTATAATGCCGTATGGATATAATCTCCCCTTTTTACGTCCGTAAGATTTAAAGTAGTGGTATAAAGATAGCCTTCGTTAAGCTCCATATCTATATAAGCTTTGCCGTCTATTGAGATAAGCTCATTGTTTTTATATAGAGATAATCTGTATTTTCCGCTGAATTCTTTTACGTAAAGCATAAGTCCGAGCTTTAAGCTGTTGTCATCAGACAGCTTTAAAACACCCGTGTCGGTTTTTTTATCCTGGTACATATACACTCTTGCGTTTCCGCTGAGCTTCAATGGTATGCCGTTACTGTCAGAATACTTTGTCAGCAGACTGTCTGTTATAAGCTCCTTTGACATTTCTGAATTTAGCTTTGAATCTATAATATCAGGTCGTTTTTGAAACGTTATGGTGGTTGCAAGACGATAGCTTGCATCGTGAGTATTGCCAAAGGTGGGATAGCTTTCGCTTGCTATATATAATGGATTGTTGTACACATAAAATTGTATGGGTAGCTTTTCGCAGTCTTTGTTATCTATATCGACTATGGGAGTAAAGGATACCATGCACTCGGTTGTTTCGCCCGGTTCAAGGTCCTTGAAGATAAGCATATTGGTTTCTTTTATGCCGTCAGCTGAAAGAGTCTGGATGGTGCCGTTGATTACAGCCGAAAGACCTACCGACATATCGTTATATTCGTTGTTCTTGCTTGCGGTGATAGTTACGGGAACCGTTATCTTTTCACCTGTGTAAACAAATTCTTTATGGTTATTTACAATGCATTCACAACTACCTTTGGAATACACAGCTAAGGCTTCGGCGTATTGGTTTGTATCCGTATTAGTGTCGGATATGTCAGAGGTGCTGTCAATTAAGGGATCTGATACAAAGCTATCCCCTGCTTCCTGCATAACACAACCCGACAAGGTTACCACCCAGATGATAGCGAGTATGGATGAAATAATACTAAAAGCTTTCATAATAACTCCTTAATAATTCAGCTTTTCTAAAGCCTTTTCCACGTAAGGCGCATAGCTTTCCACAGCTTCAGTATAGCTCATTTTACCTGTTACGGGATATATAACGGGATACATCATCTTAGGAATATCGCTACTATTACGCTCTTCTCTGTGTGCTATGCTGACGAGACTGTAGTATAAGTCGATGACAGGTTTTTTCTTTGTTTCATCGATAACGTGTTCAAGCTTTTCGAGCAGCTCCTCATTCCAGCCATTCTGCTTCTTTTGTTTAAGCAGATATTCATTTGCTTTTCCGCTGTTTTCGGCAATAAGCTGTGCTGTGACAACAGCCCTGAAATAATCAGGATTACCGCCTTTACACAAATAATATCCGTTAGTGAATACCTGATAACTGTATTCTGACGTTTTATCCTTTTTGGGGAATGGTACAAAGGCTATATCGTTATCGCTGTTTATATTTTTCATTCCGGCGTTGAGTTGATCCGTCATTGTAATGAAAAACAAAGGATTTGCATTGATGAATCCGAACAACGTCGAACCATCACGGATATCTATAGAATAATTACTGATCAGTTTGTCTAAAAAGCCCATAGAATCAATAACGCTTTTATCGTTAAAGTTTGTGACATATTTTCCGTTACTTATTTCTACAAAGCTTTTCCCCGTTGCCAGAACGAAATTCGGCGCCAGATCAAAATCCTCGGAGCTTAAAAAAGCATTTTCAGGATTATGACTGCTGTAGCTTTCCGCAAGCTGGCTGAAGGCCGCTGTATCCCACTTACCATTAAGGTAAAGCTCGTAAGGATCAGGCAAATCATACTTTTCTATATTTGATTTTCTGTACCATAAGAATCTCATTTCGTCTACAGAAATTCCTGTTACCGCAAGATATTGCCTGCCGCCGACTATTGAACATTCATTGAGGTATCTTACGTTATCCCACAGAGGATCATTTATATCTATAACGTCGTTTATTTCAGAAAAAACGGGACTGCCATCGTCTTTATATCCGTATTTTGCATAGTATTCAGCTTCGTAGTGTTGGAAAGACGTTGCCGGCATTATATCGGGCGAGCTATCGGAATTTATCATAACGGAAAGCTCCTTGAACGTTTCGTTGATACTCACCTTTTTTATAGCAAATATATCATTCTCGTAAGCCTCATAGCCATCGGGTGTTAATTCGGGTGTGCCGTAAAGCTCTCTGAAAATATCATAAAACGGCTCATTTCCATCAGGGACGTAATATGTCAGGAGCTTTATTTTTTCTTTTACGTCTATATTTTCAAAGGAATTTTCATCAGAAGAAGTTATAATTTCAGCCGATGAAAACAATTCGCTGACGAAGGAAGAATAGCTGTCCATTACTGAAACCTTGTCAGAAGTAATCAGCATCAAAAGTGTCGATACAGCGACAATGACAGCAATACAAGCGGCAGACAGGGCGATAAGGCTGATATGGTTTGCCTTGTTACTCTGCTTTTCGCAGATTATAAGCTCATCAGAAGAGATGATCTCTGTTCTTTTCGGCTCTTCTATGACCTCAAGTGCAGATTCTATAAGCTTTTCATCCAGCATATCAAGTGCTGATAAAAAAAGTTCTGTATTTTTATCCATTTAAAGCCCTCCTATATTTTATATCCTTTATCCGAAAGAAAGCTTTTAAGCTCTTTTTTCAGTCTTGATAAATGGGATTTTACCGTGGATTCGTTTAACCCAAGCATTTGCGATATATCTTTAAGTGAGTAGTTGAAATAATATCTGAGAACAAATATACGTTTTCGTACTTCCTTTTGCTGAGTGAGAAAATCATTTATATAACCGCCGAGTAATCTGCTGTCGGTTATTTCACTAAGCGCTCTCCCCTGCGTAAGCTGTGCTAACTCGGATGCAAAAAGTTCAGTATTGTTTCTTTTATTTTTTCTGAACATTGCAAAGGCGGTATTGCGCACTATTGCACAAAGATACGCTTTAAGAGAATCGGGACGGGCTGGCGGTATCGAATTCCAGAGGCTGAAATATGACGAATCAACACATTCAGCCACGTCCTCGTTGTTGTGCAGAATATTATCCGCTACCCTGCGGCACAGATTTCCGTATTTCTTTTCCGTATATGACAAGGCAAGCTCGTTTCTGTCAAAGAACAAGCCTATTATAGTTTTATCTTCGGGATACATATATTTACCCTCCTTTTAACTCTCTATAAATAATAAGAGTGGATTTTAAATATAAAAGTTGCAGTTTAAATATATCATATTTTTTTATTTTGCACAATAGCCGAAAAACAGGATAATGAAGCCTGTAATTGTGTGTTTTTTGTTCCTCGGATTACCTGTTGCAATAAAAAAATAAAAATGTTATCATAAAACGGGAACATTTTTAAATATTTTGTGACTTATTTAGTAGAAGGACTTTTCAGAAAGAGGTGACGCCTTATGAAATTCAGTGACGAGCGCATTATAGAAATGCTTTTTGATAGGGATGAGCGGGCTCTTACTTATACAAATGATAAATACGGAACGCTTTGTCAAAGAATAGCGTTTAAAATAATCGGAGATTATGACGAAGCAAGCGATTGTGTAAACAACTCACTTTTTCAGTTGTGGAACGCTATTCCCCCTGCCCGACCTGAATCTCTCAAAGCTTTTCTTTGCAGAATAGTCAGAAACGTAGCAATAAACGTCGGCAGAAAACGTACTTCATACAACGAAACTCTTACTAATTATTCGGAGCTTGCCGACGTTTTCTGCGACTGTGAGACAACAGAGACGGTTTTTGACGGGAAAATGCTCGGTGCATACATAAACGAATTCTTATCAGGTCAGAAGGAGCTTCACCAGAAAATATTTGTTATGAGATATTACTATAATTCTTCTATCCAAGATATTTCACAGGCACTTAATATAAAAGGTGTGACAGTCAGGACAAAGCTCTTCAGAATGAGGGATGAGTTAAAGCAATTTCTTGCTGACAAGGGCTATGAGCTATAAAGAAAGGAGCTTGTTATGAACAATATTTATGACGTTATAGCACAGGCTATGGACAGCCTTGATGAAAAATACATCAATAAAGCGGCGGATAGTTTTCCTGTACCCCTAAAAGAATCGTGGAGAAATATTACAATAAATGCGGAGGACCTTGTTGAGATGAAAAAGCAGATAAAAAAATCAAATTTAATAGCAAAAATCGCAGGCATAGCAGCGGCATTTGCTTGTGTTGCGACAGTTTCGGTATTTCTTATTATGAATAACAACGGAGTGCAGGTACTTGGTGGCAGTAGTGAAAACTCATTTATATCCGACCCGTTTCAGACTGAAGAAAGTAAGACAGATACCTCTTCCGCAGAAAGCACGCCCGTAAGACCGCCAAGCCCGAACAGAGGAGGCTTTAGCAACGAAGTCAACGGTAATATGCCCATAACCTATAAAGGTGGAACTCTTTCTGTGCCAATAAAGGTTACAGCCTATTTAGAAAATCCGATGAAAATCTCTGTTGGTGTAACTGTGTTCATTGACGGAGTGGTTCAGAAGTTATGCATTGATGGTGAAGAAATTAACGGTATGTATGTAATAGAAAACATAGAGCCAGGAAAATGTGAAGAATTCACTCTTGATATATACCCTCAGATAATGAAAGGTTCTGAAAGCAAATCAGAGCTTCCGATGCACTTTGTATGGCATTTTAATCCGGATTACATACCGGATAGCAAGAAGCCCAGCCTTGGAAATACTCACAAATCAATGCCATCGCTTAACACTACCCTTAATGTGTCCGAAGAAATAAAAGAAGTTATAGCTTATGAATCGACTACTGAAATGCAAAAAATTATAATAACAGAGGATGTACAGGAACAGTATAAAATCAATTCACCGGAAAAAACTCGAGCAGTTTTCATAAACCAGATTGGTGATGAATATGCAGCTTCTCAAGGACTTATAAAAGCCGGAGAAGACAAGAAAGCGGAATTTGAAGTAGGACTTTCTTCCTTTGAACACGGTAAATACAGAGTTACTTTTTACAAAAATAATAAGCTCATCAGCTTTAACGAAAATGAAACCTACATTGACGTTGAAGCAGAAAGCGGGTACTTATATTTAAGCAACGTAACCATAGAGGATATAAACATAGGCGATATTGTTCATGCTATAGCCATTCCCTATGATTATACAAAAGAAAACGGATACAAGTTTTGTATGATAGCAAATTCTCGTATTGCGGTAGAGGATGATTTTAAATTTGGTGGATGAGAATGAAAGAGCACTTTAAAGCCATTATCTTCTCTCTTTTGATTTTTGGAACTGTTATTATTCCCTGCTCCTGCAAAAGCTCAGGAGATGATGCTTTACCGCTACATAGCAGGATAATAAGTAGTGATAACGTCAGTGATACTCCAGAAAATAGCAGATATATTTTTAAAAGAGTCGCCATCACAAAGGATGACGGCGAAATAATAAACGAATATATCGAAATCACAGATAAAAAGGATAAAAGCACAACGAAGCTCCCCTTTGAGCCACAAAGAGAAAACGTCAGCATTTATGGACTTTTTCCGACTGAAAAATATTTATATTATGGCACTCAAGGACACAAAAGCGAGCTTCTCACAATAGAAAGACTTGATTTAGACAGCTTCTCTACAGAAACTCTGTACGAAAGCACAAGAACAGCAGATAAACTGTTATTCGGTCTTGCCTTTTCCTATAACAGTATGGAAATTATCTCAGCAACCGCATACCCGTCTTATATCCTGTCTGATGATAACGAAGTGCTGTTTATTGATATTGATGAAGGGCTTTTCAAAATACTTCCCGATAAAAACATAAAATGTCTTATTGCTGATAATATAGAAAACGGTTTTGCGTATGACGGAAAGTATTTTATCTATGTCACAAATGACGGCATATTAAAGCAGTACAAAATAAAAAGCGGCAAAACTGAAATTCTTACCGATAAGACGGTAACTCCCTATACTTTGAAAGTAACTAAAGAGGATATTACTTTTGAAAGCGACAAAGAGAAAGTGACAATCAAGAGACCGACCAACTAAATACAGGGAATAAAATACAATTGTTATTTTCAAACGGTCAGCCTCACGGCTGGCCGTTTTCTTGTCCGCCACTTCCCTATTGCAGAAAAAAATAAAAAATTTATCATAAACCACGGAACATTTGAACCTATTACGTACTCTTATTTTATAAAGAGATAAATTTCAGAAAGGGAGAGAGGTCTTGAAACTGAGTGATAATGAAATCATAGATAAGCTTTTTGACAGAGATGAACAAGCTATATCCGATACTGAAGAAAAATACGGCTCTCTTTGCAGAAAAATTGCCTGTAATATATTAAATGACTATTCTGAAGCCAATGCCTGCGTAAATACTTCATATTTCAATCTGTGGTCATCAGTTCCGCCAAACAAACCAAAGTCGCTAAAGGCGTATATATGCAGTATAGTCCGCAATAACGCTCTGAGAATGAAAAAGAAGAATCCGCCACAGAGTGACGATATGTTTTTTATGGAGCTCAGCGAAGCCTTTCAGGGTGTACGGGATGCCGAAGAGGAGTTTGACAGCAAGAATTTAAGTAGCTGTATAAATTCCTTTCTATCGATTCAGAAAGAGGAAAACCGAAAGGTTTTTGTGCTCAGGTATTATTATAACTTTACATATAAGGATATTGCTTATGCTCTTAGGATAAAAGAAGCGACCGTCAAAACAAAGCTATTCAGACTTCGGGATGAGCTTAAAGGCTATCTTGAAAAGAACGGATATAACGTTTAGGAAAAGGAGGAAAATTTTATGTACAAATTGATAAACAGCGTTATAAACAGCATAGATGAAAAATACGTTGAAGAAGCCTCCTCTTGCCTGCCCGAAGATTTCGGCGGTTCGTTAAAGGATGTAACAATAAACTCGGAGGATCTTATAGAAATGAAAAAGCAGATAAAAAACACAAATTCAATTACAAAATTCATTGCAATAGCGGCGGCGTTTATGTGTGTCGCTATAGTCTCGGTATTTCTGATTGTGAACAATAACAAAGTGCCTGTGCTTAACAGCGGTACCGAAAACTCTGTGATCTCCGATCCGTTCACAGAAAGCACGGTGGAAGAGCCACAGATATCCCCGGAAAAACAGAATGCGATGGATAAAATCAACAGTCTCCTTCTTATATCAGGCGCACCTACAACAAAGTTTGAAAATGAGAATAAAGAAAACCCTGCATATATTGATTATAACGGAGGAAAGGTCAGATTTCATTTTGAAATGAAACAAAGTCTGAACGCAAAAAAAATTCCCGACGCTATATCCAATGGCTGGTATATAACGGTTAACGGCGTATTACAGAATATTACGGTTAACGGAAAAGAACAGGGTGAAATATATATTCATCGTCTTGTGAAAGGCGTTGATTATAACTCAAGCGATGCATCATACAGCCTGGATTTTGAATTTGAACCAGTTATAGCAGAAGCCGACAAGGGTAAAAATAAGCTGGAGATATCTCTTGTACAAATATCAAATCCGGATTTCAGAGTTGACCCCGTTTATCCCGAATGCTCAAATCTTCATGCTAACATTGTATTTGCCACACGAATTCTGAACGTTAATACCGAACTGAAGGTAAAGGACATAAAAAAATCTGAAACCCAATATACAGAAGAGCTTATGACGGTAGAAGTATTGAAAAAGCATCCAGAGATAGGATTTAATTTAAATAGTGGAATTAAAGCCGAGATTATCGACGAAGATAGGTCAGAACAGGTAATAAGAGCTGATAAAAACGGAGAGATTAAGTTAGGCGCTGTTATTGTTTCGGGTAACAAAAATGAAAAGATAAGACTTTTATTCCTTGTAAACGGCATCCCCACAAAACTCTCAGATGGCTCTGAATACGTTGAAATAGACGCAAGATCGGGTTATCTGTATGAAATAAAGCCTGACAAAATATTGAACGTAAAGCCTTACGACAGTATAGATGTTCTTATAATGCATTGCCTTGACGAAAGTGAGAAAACGCATATGTCGAATACCTTCCGCCCTACCGTTATTATGCCTTATGATTATGGAGAGTATCAGAATAACAGCAATACAGAAAATTCGGATACGCCCAAATCCGAAGCGGATGAGGCTAGAGAAAATGTAACTTCATTAACCTTATTCGGCTATACCAATAATTCGTCTGCTGAAAATGAATATACCGAAAACGGGAAAAATTATATCGATTATACTGGCGAAGAGCTGGTTATAAATTTTGATATGGATATCAGCTGTGATTCGGACACCGTTCCCGATAAAATGTCTATGGGGTTTTACATACTTGTTGAAGGTGTTTTACAGGATACTATTTCGGTAGACGGAAAAGAAGTTAAAGGTGTGTATATTCATTATCTCACCCCTGAAGACTTTGATGCGCGTAAAAAGCACAATCTGAAATTAAAATTTTCCTTCACTCCAAAAGTAGCAGAGGTGGACAAGGACAAGAAAGAGCTGAAAGTAACGCTTATCAGAATATTACATCCGCATTATAAGGCAGTTCCCGGTTATGTGGCTTTTGGACCCGCTATCCACAGTAGTAGTGGTGCTTATGGATTTACTTGTAAAGTAAAAGCTCCAATAGAAGCTACTGTAAATGACAAAATATCCGACGGATTTTCTACTGTTCTTGTTACAGATGAAGTGAAGAAAAAATATAATAATCTTTTGAATGACAGCTTATATGAAAGTGGCTACGCATGCGTTATGGACAGCAATTACAAAAGCGATTTAACGTTAGATGAAAATGGCGAAATAGAGCTTGGTATATGTGTTGTAAGTGGCATAAAAGCAAAATATCGCCTGATATTGCTTGTAAACGGAATACCGACAGAATTTCCCGATGGGTCAAGCTGTATGGAGCTTGAAGCAAATGCAGGATATCTTTCATATATAGAAGGACTGAAATTTACAAATCTAAAGCCTTACGATTCTGTAGGTGTAAAGATGATTCGCTGTGCAGACGGATACCCGGGAAGTTTTTCTGATATGAATAATCAAAAATTTGTTGTAAAACCGTATGGTTCTGATTAAGGAGCGTTATGAAAAAAGTAGTTTTTGTTTTAGCGGGGCTTATCCTTTTAGGCTCTCTTACCGCTTGTTCCTTTTCAGAAGGAAGTGACGGATTGTCCCTCTACGGAGGTGTGGTACATAATTCCGATTACACCAACCAAAACAATCGATACACTTTTCTGCATGATATGATACCAAAGGATGACGATGCTTATGCAATAATCTCCATGTCTGAAAAAACGTCAATAGACGGCAAGGTGATTCCCGCCTTTCCTACCGAAAAAGAGTGCTATATTCACAGGCTGTTCGCCACAAACAATTATCTCTACGTTCCTCGCCTTATAAAAGCCAGCGGAACAGAGGTGATTGACAGAATAAATTTAAAGGATTTTTCTGTAGAAAGAGTCTTTGAAAAAACCAGAATAGCAGAAAAGATTGTTTTTGGTCTCTCCTTCTCTTTTGATCAGGTTGAAAAAGATCTCGGATTGCATCCCGATTTTGTATTTTCAAACGACAATGATATATTTTTTTCCGATTATACCAAGGGCATTTTTAAAGTAATGCCTGATAAAACCGCAAAGAATATCATTGCCGATAAAATAGAGCATGACGTGGCTTATGACGGTAATTATATCTTTTACGTTACTGTCGAAGGCGTATTGAAGCAATATGAAATCAAAAGCAGCAAGACTGAAATTCTTACCGATAAGACGGTAACTCCCTATACTTTGAAAGTAACTAAAGAGGATATAAGCTTTCAGAGTGACGGCAAAAAGATAGTAATAAAAAGATAACAAAAGGAGCATAAATGAAAAAAGTATCTTTAATATTAACGGGGTTAATTCTTATGTGTTCTTTGACCGCTTGTTCAGAGAACGTTGCTACCTCACGTAACGACAGCAACAGCTACACAGAAAACTCTGTTGTTTCCGATCCGTTTACTGAAAGCAAGGAGGAAAAGCCTCAGATGTCACCAGAAAAGCTGAGTGCAATAAGCACCCTTGACAATCTTACACTAATAATGGAAACTTATGATATAAAACTTGACAAAGATAATGAAGATAATCCTATATATTTTGACTATTATGGAGGGAAAATAAAAATATGCCTGACAAATAAGAAGAATATCAGCTCTAAGGAGCTTCCCTCTGTTTTGTCAGACGGATGGTACGTAACCCTTAACGGCGTATTACAAAATATTTCGGTAAACGGAAAAGAACAAGGCGAAGTATATATACATCGTCTTGTTAAAGACAAGGATTATTCTACAAGAAATACATCATACAGCTTAGAGATTGAATTTGAGCCAATCATAGCAGAATCAGACAAGAACGAAAATCAGCTGGAATTATCCCTTGTGAAAATAGAACATCCTGACTTTGAGGTGAATCCGGTATACCCAGAGTGTAGAGATCTTCATTCTAATGTTGTAATAGTTACCCGTATTGTGAATGTAAATTCTGAAATAAAAACAAAAGACGTAAAAAAATCAGACTTTTCATACACAGAAGAACTTCTAACAAAAGAAATAAAAGATAAATACCCAACTCTGAACGAGAGTTTTTACGATGGAGAAGGGTTTTCTGCTAAAATAATAGATGAAAGCAGTACAAACCGATCAATTGAGGTTAACGAAAAAGGTGAAATAAAGCTTGGAGCAGTTGTCGCAGGTAAAGGCCATGAAAAACTGAGACTTTTATTCCTTGTAAATGGTATTCCTTCAAAGCTTTCAGATGGCTCTGAATATATAGAAATTGATGCAAGAGAAGGTTATCTTTATTCGATAAAGCCTGATAAAATATTGGATGTCGAGCTTTACGATTCGGTAAACGTCTTTGTGACACATTGCCCTGATGAAAGGAAAAACATATATCTATCGATGGCTAACTACCCTCCGGTGCTTTTGCCTTATAATTATTATGGAAAATAAAATAATCTGACTATTTTTTTCGAGTGCAACTTTTTTAAGAAAATAATAATCTTATTAATTGAAAGCGGTTGTATCCCCTTTCAGATTATCTTAAAAAGGAAAAAGCGTATGAGAAAAATATACTTTGCTACAGCAATTCTTATTCTTTGCAGTATTCTTAGCGCCTGCTCCATGAATACGGTTACTCCCCAAAGCGACAGCAGAATAGAAAACCCATTTACGTCCACAAAGCCAAATAATCCCTTTATATCAAGTCTGCCTGAAAATGATAACAAGCCTGACAGCGATATTAACGATGCAACCTGGCAGACCGTTGAAAAAAGCTTAGGTAGCTATACGATAACCCGTAATAACGAAAATAAGACGATAGTTTATGACGGTAACGTAATTTCTATTCCGATAGAAATAAAAGCTCAGGCGGAGAATTTATATGATATTACCGTAGGATTGTCTATCTACGTTGACGGCTTACTGCAGGAGATAACAATAGATGGCGAAACTACGTCAACGTTTATTACCGACAGTCTGAAAGCAGGCGAAAAGATATCCTTTGAAGTAAAGCTGAATCCCGTTGTCACAGCAGAAGCATCAGAAAAAAGCTCCCTGCCGATTCATTTTGTTACTTATCTCAACCCCGATTACGTACCGAGTGAAAAATCACCCTCCTTCGGTAATGCACATCATGCGTTTTCGTCGCCTAACTGGAAGCTTGTACTTAACAAAAAGCCTGATAGAATTACCACCGCTGTCTTTTCGGATAAAGTGGAAAAGACTCTGATTTCAAAAGAGGAAGCGGAAAGCTCAAGAGTTCATTTTATAGGCACGGCAGGTGATAAAAACGGAGTATACCTGATAAATAACGGCAAGCTTGATTATACTCTCAATGCAAGATGGAAGTATACTGAGGATCTGAAGTACAGAATCTCCTTTTACAAGAATAACAAGCTGATAACCTTTGACGGTGGCAAAAGCTATTTTGAATATATGAACAATCCAGCCTATACGTATAGCTTTAGACCTGACTTTGACGAAGAGATAAAACGAGGCGATTTTATATACGCCCTTGCAATACCCTTTTCGTATCCCGCCGAGAAATACTACTCTGCTTATTATTCAGCGGCTACGCTTTGTGTAAACGATGATTTTACTTATGAAGAGCCGGAAACGTCGGCTACATCACAAAAAGAAGAAAACACGGATACACCTGATAACGCAGAGCCGATGAATACTTATTATGAGGATTTTTGCGATAACGTAATAATCGACGGGAAAAGAATGCAGATACTTTCAAGCGTTAGCGGCGTTTCAATCGTTGACGTTGACGGTAATACCGTGTATGCTTACTTACCTTCTTATAAAACAGAATTTACACTGCCCTATGATGCAGTTCAGATTTACGTAGAACCTGATGATAACGGCTATATGGAATGGGACGAGATTGATATAAGCAGAATAAACGAAAAATCTGATGATTACTACCTGATAAAAGGCTCGACGATCGGTTCCGACATTTCTGTTTCGGGTGAGTATATAGCTATAAAACACGATTTTGAATTAAAAACAGAGACAGAAGACGAGCATAACGGCGAGGGCTATCTGATTTATGACAAAAAATTAAAGCTTGTTGCAATGAATTTAGATAAGTATTGCTATTTTACCGACAACAATAAGTGGATTGTAACAGAAACAACTATAGACAGCGACGATAACGTTCAGCAGATATTACGTATAGTAGATGACAACCGACAAAAGAAGCCGCTTTGCAGACTTCCTCAGAATTTTTATATATCAAATATAGAAAAGACTGAAGTCGGATACGTAATGGTCAGGGCACAAAGTGACGAATACGAAAGAGGCGCTGTCGCCATCGACGATCAGGGAAATATAATAGCACAGGAAAATCATTTGCTTATCAGAGATACCGGGCAAATAAACGTAGGTGCGGTAACGGTATTTCATAACAAAACCCAGAAGTCTGTAGAAAGGTATGAAAGTGGATTATGCGGAGCGGACGTTCTTATTTTTGATAGTGAAGATAATGAATTCAGAAAAATAAAAGTAAATCATCTTGCAGAAGGAAGAGGTGTAAATCTTTCAAAAGACGGTAAAGAGCTTTTAACGTGGCATGCAAATAATAACGAAGGTGTAGTAATCTTCCGTTGGTATGATATAAAAACGGGAGAAATGACCGGCGAATCTATCAGTAAATCAGGAATTAAAGAGGTTTATAATGCCGCTGTAGATGATAACTATGCCATTATAATGGGAAACGTCAAAAATGAAAGAATCAGATACAGATAACGGGAGAAATAAATGAAAAACAGATTTATTAAAATTTTGCCTGCCGTGATAGTTTTTGTGACAATACTCCCCTTCTTATGCTCTTGTAAAGCTACAGATACAGATGCACTTTTTCTTTACGGCGGAGTGGTACATAACAGCTACTATGCAAATACCAATCGCTATGGCATTTTCCATACTGAGCCGACTTTAGATGAAGATGGACTTGCGTGGGGATACGATCTTTATGTATCAGGCAAAACAGAAATAAACACCAAAAAAGTTCCCGCTTTTCCGACAATCATCAATCGTTGTGTACGCAGAGTATTTGCGACAAGTGATTATCTTTATCTCATTACCGACGATGATAATTCACCTAGGAGCAAAATAGAACGTGTGGATTTAAGCGATTATTCAATAGACGTTCTGTTTGAAGAAGCACAAAGTGTGGAAAAGATAGTCTTTGGTCTTGCCTTCTCTTCTGAGAGGACGGTAAAAGAAAGAGGCCTCAGTCCCTGTTATATTTTCTCGAATGACAGGGATGTGTTCTTTATCGACGACGATAAAGGCATTTTTAAAATAATGCCTGATAAAACCGCAAAGAATATCATTGCCGATAAAATAGAGTATGACGTGGCTTATGACGGCGAATATTTCTTCTATATCACAAATGATGGTATATTAAAGCAGTACGAAATAAAAAGCGGTAGGACAGAAATTTTGGCAGAGAACGTAATCCCCTTTACCGTAAAGGTAACTAAAGATAATATTACTTTTGAAAGTGATGGGGAGAAAGTGACGATTAAAAGGTAGTAAGTGTCCCCTCATCCGTCAAATGACATTCTCGATGTCATTTGACACCTTCTCCCAAGGGAGAAGGCTATAAAACCAAAGGAGCAAATTATGGAACTGAAATTAAACGGTATCACAAAATCCTATACCAAAGGTAAAAAAAGAAAGAATGCACTTGAGGATTTTTCTCTCACTATGACCGAGGGCGTTTACGGTCTGCTTGGCCCTAACGGCGCAGGCAAATCCACCCTTATAAACATTATCACAGGCATAATCGGCAGGGATAACGGTAGTATAGCCTTTGATGATAACGGAAACAGCGATTTTGTTTCTCACCTTGGCTTTATGCCGCAGGGTATGGATTTTTACCGCAATTTCACCGCCAAGGACTATATAAAATACATAATGGCATTAAAGAAATTCAGCACAGAAAATGACAACGAATATGCCCTTGATATCCTGACAAGAGTAAATTTGAGAAATGACGCTGATAAAAAGATAGGTGCATTTTCAGGCGGCATGAAGCAAAGACTTGGTATCGCTCAGGCGATAGTGGGTAATCCGAAGATCCTTATCTTTGACGAACCGACAGCGGGTCTTGACGCGAAGGAAAGAATTCGTTTTCGAAACGTTATAAGCTCCCTTGCGGCAGATAAGATTGTTATTCTTGCTACTCACATAGTTACCGATATTGCCTACGTCGCAAAGACGGTTGTGCTTATGGATAACGGTAAAATAATAGGCACAGGCACTCAGGACGAGCTTTGCAGTGCAGTTAAGGGCAAAGTGTGGGAATGCAAGGTAAAGCCGGATGAAGTAATGGACTATATGTCAAAAATGCGTGTATCCAATGCGGTAAGCGACGGAGAATACTACACTCTTCGTATAATAAGTGAAGATTGTCCCGTAAAATCCGCCGAGCAGGTGCAACCCACTTTAGAGGACGTATGCATCTATCACTTTGGCGATATGTAAGGGGGATACTATGCTTAAATTATTCGGCTACGAATTCAAAAAGAATATCTTTAAAATCTCCCTTCTTGCACTTCTTCTGTCCCTTTGCCTTGTGAATTTATATAAGCATAAAGAAACTGTCCGTTATTACGGTACGAGTGGTTATACAATTACTATGATGGGCGAAAGACCGCTTGGCGAAAATATGTACAATCATTTTAAAGGTGAGCTGACAAGCGAAAAGATAAATGATATGATTGCCTATCAGAAAAAGATAGAGGAGCTTATCGCCAGCGGAAAGTACGTCCAGACGGAAACATACGATGAGTTTTTCTCCGGTTATCTCTATGGCGACAGAAACTGCATCAGAATGATAATTGATGAAGAGGTAAAGTATGCTTATCTTTACCCCAACACAATGATAGAACTAAGACAAAAGTCGGACGAATACATAGAATTCTACAAGGATATAAACCCTTATGAAGCTAAAAAGGGCGAGCTTATCAAGAATGCAAGCTACAACAGGTCTATCCCCGTTTACGGCAGATACGATGCTTTTTCCCTATTCCTTGATTATGAATTTTCTGCTTTCATAATAGTTATTCTGCTTATATTTGTTTTTTCTTCAACCTATTCAAACGAGAAAGCTACAGGCACAGACAGAATTATAAAATCCTGCGGCAGAGCAGGCAGTACCTTTATTGCAAAACAACTGACAATGCTTTGCTTTGTTGTTGCTACAGTGATTTTGTTTGCAATAATTGACCTTATCGGTCTTGGCTTTTACTATGGTCTTGAATTTATAGAACAACCCCTTTATGCTATACAGGACTATCAGTTTACACCACTTAATATCTCTATAGGTACAGCTGTAGTTCTCTCTTGCCTGTTTAAAATATTTGCACTCGCCTTTATTGGTGAAGTGATAATTCTTATTTCCACCCTTACAAAGAACACCGGTGCGGCTATCGTTCTATGCTTTGGCGTTATCGGTGCTATGATATTTGCAAGTCCCTATATTCCTGAGCATTTAAATCCTTTTACACTTATCAGCACAAAGAAGCTTATCTCGGATTTTGAATTTGTGAACGTTCTCGGAAATCCCGTTCCCCTTTATATTGCAGCACCTATTATAGCACTACTGCTTACATTAATTTTAGCTGCAGTGTGTTATATCCGCACCTCTCCTGCAAAAAGAAAAGCAAAGGAGGTAAGAGCGGTATGAAAATATTCCTTTACGAGCTTAAAAAAACTACCTTAAAACAGTATGCTTTATTCATATTTTTACTTGTAATTATAGTAAGGCTCTTTTCCCTGCCCGATACCTTAAAGCAGGATTACGGCTTTTATTCTGATCTTGAAAAGGACAGATATTTAGAGATGATAGAGGCTGTATCAGGCAAGCTTACAGAAGAGAATGAAGCTATAATAATCGGTTATAAAGAAAATTTACTTGCGGCTCAGGCGGAAGAAAAAAGACTCCGTTCAGAATATGACTCCCAAAAGATAACCTTTGAAGAATTTTTAGAGCAGTTAGAGCCATACAACGAAATTCTTGATAATGAAAATATCATCGACAGAATTTTTGAGCAGTATAATTACGTTATCACAGACAGAGAAAACAGAGCTATCTTACCCGTCAGCAATGTGCCGGTTATCGAAAGCTCCTCGGTAGATTTTCTATTTCTTCTTTGCGTGGTATTCTGCTGTGCCTTTGCGGTAATGAACGAATACACCAGCAAGACAAATATTATTCTTAAGACCACACCCAAGGGTCAGAGTAAAACTATGGCGGTAAAGATAACTATACTACTTTCGCTCATCGCCATTACATCAGTTGCTTTATCGCTTATCGACCTTGTAAGCCTTTCGGCTCAGCTTGCCCCACAATACTGGGGGTACGGAATACGCTCGGTAGAGCAGTATAATAATTCTCACGTTGAAATAAGCATTGGTATGATGTTTGTAACTGTTCAGCTTTTAAAGTTGCTTGGATTTCTTTTCTTCGGCATACTGGCTATGATAACTGCAAGACTTACAAAAAACTACGTAGCGTCGGTATTCCCATTTATCGCTTTTCCAATTGTTGTTGACTATCTGGCAGAGCGTGACAGTCAGGGGTATTTCTTACCCACAGGACTGCTCAAAGGCTATGGATATTTCTTCGGTGATGTGGCGGATGTGTTTTCTGTAGGCGATCCCGTGGTATATTTCCACGCAGTTCCCGTTTGGGTAATGACATCACTTATTATATTTGCGGTGATGTTTATAATTTTAGGTGCATCGGCTCTTATATGGGCGGATAAAAACAGATTGATATAAAAAACAAAGAAAGCACAGAATCCTGAATGATATGCACCCCAAAAGTTAGACACTTTTGGAGGTGCATATTTTTTATGGGCAAAACAGGAAGAAAAAACAAAAAATACTCGCCAGAATTCAAAATATCTGTTATAATGGATATGCGGGAACATGGTTTGAGTTATTGT
>JAFTVY010000082.1 GCA_017465545.1 Ruminiclostridium sp. | reverse complement strand
TATAGCCCAGAGCTTCTTCTATGGGGTTGAGGTTTTCTCTCTGCAGATTTTCGATAAGGGCGATCTGCTGTGTCTGCTGGTCGGTAAGCTCCTTAACGAATACGGGGACCTCGGTAAGGCCTGCCATTTTAGCGGCTCTCCAGCGTCTTTCACCTGCTACTATCTGATAAGTACCGTCAGGCAGAGAACGGACGAGCAGAGGCTGGATGATACCGTTAAGTCTTATAGAATCTGCAAGAGTCTTTAAAGCTTCTATATCGAAATTCTTTCTTGGCTGATCCTTATTAGGCTCGATATCGGTAAGCTTTAAGGTTGATACGTTTTCGTCATCATCGAAGCTGTTATCATCGAAAAGACTTTCAAAGCCTTTACCCAATTTTTTAGCCATTGCATTCTTTCCTTTCTATATTAATCTGCGAGTTTCTTTATAATTTCTGCCGCCAGTCTGTTATAGGAGTCGGCACCCTTGGAATTCTTATCATAATACATGATAGGCATACCGTGGCTGGGAGCCTCTGAAATACGGACGTTACGGGGAATTATTGTATTGAAGATAGAAGAGGGAGGGAAATTTCTCTTTATATCCAGCATAATTTCATTGGACTGGACAAGGCGTCTGTCCATCATAGTAAAAGCGATACCCATAAGGGTGAGGGACTTGTTAGCCGCCTTTTTAACCTTCTTTACAGTAGATAAGAGCTGAGCGAGACCTTCAAGGCTGTAATGCTCACACTGCATAGGGACGATGAATTTATCAGCCGCCACGAGAGCGTTTACTGCCAGCACGCCTAAAGAGGGCAGGCAGTCGATGATAATAACGTCATAATCGTCCTTAAGCTGTAAGAGTGCCTTTTTGAGCTGATGATTTCTCTGCTCCACCTGAAGCAGGTGCATTTCTGCCTCGGCAAGCTCTGCGGTAGCGGGGATGATGCTGACGTTCTTATATTCCGTCCTGATTACTGCTTCCTGAGGTCTTACGTTAGCCATAACCACGTCGTAGGTGGTAATTTCAAGACTTTTCTTGGCGATGCCGTAGCCTGAAGTTGCATTTCCCTGGGGATCGAGGTCAACTAAAAGGACTTTTTTACCCTTTGCGCCGATAGCGGCACATATATTTACGGCTGTAGTGGTTTTACCCACACCGCCCTTCTGATTTACTACTGCAACGATTGTGCCCATAATATGACCTGACCTTTCCTATTAATAAAGTACAGATATAATTATAACACAATTGGTATAAAAAATAAAGGGTTTTTGCGAAAAATAAAATAAAAAAAGCAGATAAACAACAGATTGTAATCAATTTCTGATAAATCACAATATATTGTATCTGCTATTTTGAATTGTTCCACGTAGAACATTTTCCTGAACATTCATAATATTGTTCCACGTGGAACAAACGCATGGCGTTTGATCCAATTTCTCGCCTTTTTATACTCTGATTTTATATAAAGAAAGTGAAACGGCGAGTGTACAAAATAGTGTAATTTTGGTATGGTTACGGCGTTCACCCCGGCACTTTCTAAAAGATTGCTCAATGTGCGGAGAATCCCCCGTCAGTCCTTGCGGACTACTCGTCGTCCCCTACGGTTGCAATTTATAATATTGCGTCAATTTCACCGTTTCAACTCCATCAATTGACCTTTGGTCAATTGATACCACCATTAGCAAAGCGACATCATATGCCCGATAGGGCATATATCATTTATCATATTTGGCGTAAGACAAATATATCATTCTGAAATTTGGCGTAAGACAAATATATCATTCTGAAATTTGCCGAAGGCAAATTTCAGTCCTGCGGTATCCTGATAATATAGGTCAGTATCCCATTTACTACGTTTTTCTCCGATTCAAAGGGTACTCCCGATTTCTTCATTGTGTCAAGCGTCTTGTTAATACTGTTTATGTAAAGCTTCTTTTCGGTGAAGGTCCATGCCAGCTTCTTCTTTCTCTTGTCAGGACTTAAAAGAGCGTCAATATACTTGTCCGTCTGATTCACGTTAAGACCTGATCTGTGTATCTCCTCCACAGCCTTTTCCCTTTCCTCCTCAGGAAGTCTCAGTACCGCCCTCGCCTGGCGCTCGTTCAGTCCGTACACCATTATCAGATTCCTTACCTTCTCCTCAAGCTTTAGTAATCTCAGCTTGTTGGCAACGGTACTCTGACTTCTGCCAAGCCTTTGTGCAAGCTGTTCCTGAGTTATTCCTCCTGCAGATATAAGCCTTCTCATTGCCTCGGCTTCCTCAAAAAAGGTGAGATTGCACCGCTGTATATTTTCAATAACCGATAATATAGCCGACTCCTCATCCGTGTATTCCGTCACTATCGCAGGTATCTCAGAAAGTCCCGCCAGCCTTGACGCCCTGACTCTCCTCTCCCCCGCTACAAGCTCATATCTGCCCTCGCATATCTCCTTTACCGTAACCGGCTGTAATACCCCGTTCTCCTTTATGCTCTGAGCAAGGCAGACAAGCTCGTATTCATCGAATATAACCCTCGGCTGATTTGGATTAGGATAAATTCTGTCCAGCGGTATATTCGTTATTACCATTTTATCGGTCTTTTCCTTTGCCTTGAATATAGTCATATCACCACTCCTTTTTTATATCATAGCACAGAATATTCCCCCTTTCAAACAGAAAAAATCCCCACCATGCATCGCATAATGGGGCGTTTCGCCATATTCTGATTTTCTTATAAAGGCTTCTTCTTTATCATCGAGGGATTTCTCGGATATTTTGTCGGAGTGTCGGAGATTTTTTCTATCACAAAAAGTCGTCTGTTGTCGCCATTTGCTATACTATAGTCCGTCTGCCTTATGAGCTTGCCGCCAAGCACCTTGATTGCATTTTCAGATTCTGTGATTTCTTCATTCACGGATTTTAGCGCTACAAACATACCACCCTTTTTCACGTATGGCATACAGTATTCTGATAAAACAGGCATTGATGCTACCGCTCTTGCCGTAGCTATATCAAACTGTCCTCTCTTTTCCTTGGCATAGTCCTCCGCCCTGCCGTGAACTATAGTAGCCTTAACTCCCACTAATTCACAAGCTTTTTCAAGATATACGCATCTTTTATTAAGAGCCTCTAAAAGCGTTCCCTTTAAATCGTTTCTGTATATCAGAAGAGGAATCGAAGGAAAGCCTGCACCCGTTCCCACGTCTATAAAGGAAGCACCTTCCTTTACTTCTATCATAGTGAAAGGCAATACGCTATCTACAAAGTGCTTTATAATTACGTCGGAAAACTCCGTAATAGCAGTCAGATTTACGTTTTCATTGTACTCTACTAAAAATTCATAAAGCTTTAAATACTTCTCCGCCTGCTCTTCGGTTATCTCTATACTTGATGCCTTAAAGCTATCTATAATGAATTTTATCTTATCCATTCTGTCCGCCCTGCCTTCCTGCAAGCCAGATAAGAAGTACCGATATATCCGCAGGATTTACTCCCGATATTCTGCCCGCCTGTCCGATATTAAGAGGTTTGTGCTTGTTGAGCTTTTCCTGAGCCTCAAGTCGAAGGCCCGAAACCGTCTTATAATCCACGTCAGAAGGGAGCTTCTTGCTTTCCAGCTTCTTCATCTGGGCAATCTTTTCCGTCTGTGTCTTTATATAGCCTTCGTACTTGATATTGATTTCCAGCTTATCAATAATTTCGTGGGATAAATCAGGACAGCCGCTGTCAAAGGGCATCAGATCACGATAGGTAATCTGCGGTCTTTTTAAAAGCTCGATGAACTTCACACCCTGATTTATAGCGGAGGTTCCCTTCTCGGTGAGCATTTTATTCAGCTCCTCGGAAGGATGAACGGTAGCCTTCTTTATTCTTTCGGTCTCAGCGTCAAGGGTTTCCTTGAGCTTTAAAAATCTTTCGTATCTTTCATCACTTACAAGACCATATTTGTGACCGATGGGGAGTAATCTTTCGTTGGCATTATCCTGACGGAGTACCAGTCTGTATTCGCTTCGGCTGGTCATCATACGATAAGGCTCAACACAGCCCTTTGTTACAAGATCGTCTATAAGAGTACCGATAAAAGAAGTCTGTCTGTCGGGGATATACTGCTCCTTACCCTGAAGCTTCATTGCCGCATTAAGACCTGCAATAAGTCCCTGCGCCGCCGCTTCCTCATATCCGCTGGTACAGTTGAACTGACCTGCTCCGAAAAGTCCTGAAATTTTCTTGAATTCAAGTGTGGGATAAAGCTCTAAAGGATCGCAACAATCATATTCAATAGCATATGCAGGGCGCATGATTTCTACCTTTTCAAGTCCCTTTATAGTTCTCATAAACTTAAGCTGTACGTCTTCGGGAAGTGAGCTTGACATACCCTGGATATAATATTCATCGGTATCCAGTCCCATCGGCTCAACGAAAAGCTGATGACGGGGCTTGTCCGAAAATCTTACTATCTTATCCTCGATACTGGGACAGTAACGAGGACCTACACCCTCGATTCTTCCTGCATATAAGGGAGAACGGTCAAGATTATCAAGAATAATTCTGTGGGTTTCCTCATTGGTATAGGATACGTAGCACTTGACCTTATTTTCAAGGATAAAGGTATTATCAAAGCAGAAGGGAGTTATATACTCATCGCCGCATTGCTCTTCCATAACTGAAAAGTCAATGGAACGTCTGTGAACACGGGCAGGCGTACCCGTCTTGAAGCGTCTTATATTTAGTCCCAGCTTTTTAAGACAGTCGGTAAGCTGTAAAGCGGCGCATACGTTGTCAGGGCCGCTCTGATAATTAAGCTCACCTATATGGATCTTACCGCCAAGATAAGTACCGGTAGTAATGATAACGCATTTAGCACCGTAGAAAGCGCCGAGTCTTGTAATAACACCGGTTATCTGTCCGTCTTCCACACAGACCTCAGTAACCTCTGCCTGCTTGATGTCAAGATTTTCGGTATTTTCAAGAGTCTTTTTCATATAGGTATGATACTTTACTCTGTCGCTCTGAACTCTGAGACTGTGTACGGCAGGGCCTTTTCCCTTATTCAGCATACGGGACTGGATAAAGGTAGCGTCTGCCGCTCTACCCATCTCGCCGCCGAGAGAATCTATCTCCCTTACCAGCTGTCCCTTTGCCGAGCCGCCTATACAAGGATTACAGGGCAT
This sequence comes from Ruminiclostridium sp., assembly GCA_017465545.1. Classification (GTDB taxonomy): domain Bacteria; phylum Bacillota; class Clostridia; order Oscillospirales; family Ruminococcaceae; genus Ruminiclostridium_E. The sequence goes on along the minus strand of JAFTVY010000082.1, from coordinate 7,394 downwards.
ATTTGCAATAGCGTCAAGACTTAAAGTGAATACCGCAGTCCTGCAGCCAAGTCGTGCCGCCGCCAGTGCCGCCTCACAACCTGCATGCCCTGCCCCGACCACTATAACGTCATAATTATCAAGATTATACATAGGCAATGTGCCTCCCCTAACGTTGCACCTTCGGTGCAGTGAAATATTTTGCCTTACGACAAAACGTGAAATAATTTACTTCGTAAATCGTGAAGTATTGCTCCTTCGTCGCAATGTGAAATAAGTCCCTACGGACTTGTTATAGAATCCTACGATGACAAAAATTCAAAATCCATCAATTGACCTTTGGTCAATTGATACCACCATTAGCAAAGCGACATCATATGCCCGAAGGGCATATATCATTCATCATATCTGCAAAGCAGATGTATCATTGTTATTATGCGTAGCATAATAACCCCGTTCCACGTGGAACATTTCTCTTAGACCAAATGAAAGGGACTTTATAATAAAGTCCCCTTATTTGAAATTTTATTCCTCATCCTCAGTCTCAGGCTCGTCAACTATTACTTCATTCTTTGCTTCCGCTTCGGATGCCGCAATATCCTCTTCGCTTGCCTGCTCTACTTCGGTTATCTCTTCAGATTCATCGTGCTCTGTTCTTGTAAAGGTTACTACTCTGTTATCGTCAGTAAGTCTCATTACACGTACACCCATAGCATATCTGTTCATAACACGAAGATCGTTAGCTCTGATTCTGATGATTACACCATCTGTGCTGATAAGAATTACGTCGTCATCCTGCTGTAATGAACGGATACCGCATACGTAACCCTTCTCTTCACTTACCTTGTAGTTCTTAAGACCGTTACCGCCACGGTTCTGCATACGGTACTGCTCTACCCCTGCTCTTCTTCCAAGTCCCTTGTCAGTTACAGTAAGGATAGTCATTCCTTCGCCATATACCTTCGCCGCACCTACTACGTAATCATCATCCTTGAGTCTTATAGCTCTTACACCCTGCGCAAGTCTGCCCATGCTTCTGATTTTTTCTTCCGCAAAGTGGATTGCCATACCGTTTCTCGTCGCAACGATTACCGAGCTGTCACCCTCTGTGAGATGTGCCGCCGCAATTTCGTCACCCTCAGCAAGCGTAATTGCACGAAGTCCGTTCTTTCTTACGTTTCTGAAATCATAAAGAGGCGTTCTCTTTATCTTTCCATACTTTGTAACACAGATGAAGAACTTGTTTTCAGCAAAGTCAGAGGTCTTCATCATTGCCGCAATTCTTTCACCTTCAGAAAGCTGTAACAGATTCACTATGTTCGTACCTCTGCTCTGCTTTGAGCCCTCAGGTATCTCATAGCACTTCAGCTTGTACATATTTCCATAATTTGTAATAAACAGTATGTTATCGTGTGTAGAGCTGATAAAGACGTTCTGTACAAAGTCCTCGTCTCTCTGCTTCATACCCGATACACCCTTACCGCCACGCTTCTGCAGATTATATACGTCCACAGGCTGACGCTTGATATATCCCATATGTGTATAGGTGATAACGCTTTCCTCTTCGGGGATAAGGTCCTCAATATCCACTTCACCGCTTACAGGCTCAATGGAGGTTCTTCTCTCATCACCGTACTTGTTCTTTACTGCTTCTACTTCTTCACAGATTATCTGCTTTACTCTCTCTTCGCTACCGAGAATTTCAAGCATATCGTTTATCTTATTCATAATTTCAGCAAGCTCGGAGATTACCTTGTCTCTTTCAAGTCCGGTCAGCTGTCCGAGACGCATCTGAACAATAGCTTCCGCCTGCTCTTCAGAAAGTCCTATCTCATGCTCGAACTTTACGTCCTTGTACTGCTCGCCCATTGCACGCAGTAAAAGCTGGGATAAATCGTCCTCCTTGAAACGCTCCATTAAGCGCTCCTTACCTTCCTGAACCGACTTACTTGAACGAAGGATGGAAATAACCTCGTCAATGTTGTCGATTGCAAGTAAAAAGCCCTGCAAGATGTGCGCTCTGTTTCTCGCCTTGTTAAGCTCGAAACGTGTTCTTCTTGTAACAATTTCCTTCTGGAAGGAGATATAGTTATCAAGAATCTGAGGAAGTGTAAGTATCTTAGGCTCGCCGTTTACAAGAGCAAGCATAATTACGCCGACTGTGTCCTGAAGCTGTGAGAAGCTGTAGAGCTTATTCAGTACAACCTGCGCATTAGCGTCCTTTTTAAGCTCGAAGACGATTCTCATACCGTCCTTGTCACTTTCATCACGAAGCGCAGAAATACCCTCGATTCTCTTGTCACGCATAAGCTGTCCTATGCTTTCAAGAAGTCGGGATTTGTTTACCATATAAGGAATTTCAGTAACGATAATTCTTGTATGGTTGCCCTCTTCCACAATTTCAGCACGGCAACGGAGCGTGATCTTGCCACGGCCCGTATAATATGCACTGCGGATACCGCTGTAGCCCATAATTATACCGCCTGTGGGGAAGTCAGGCCCCTTTATCGTATTAAGTAATTCGTCAATTCCGCAATCGGGGTTATTGAGTCTTACAGTTATAGCGTCGCAGACCTCTCTCATATTGTGAGGAGGAATATTTGTCGCCATACCAACCGCAATACCGGTAGCACCGTTTACAAGTAAGTTCGGAATTTTTACGGGTAAAACCGTAGGCTCCTTTAACTTATCATCGTAGTTTGTACCCCAGTCTATTGTATCCTTATTGATGTCACCTAAAAGCTCGCCTGCAATCTTTGCCATTCTCGCTTCTGTATAACGGTAAGCAGCCGGTGGGTCACCGTCTATAGAACCGAAGTTTCCGTGACCGTCTATAAGTGGGTATCTTAATGAGAAATCCTGGGCAAGTCTTACCAGAGCGTCATAAACGGAAGCGTCACCGTGAGGGTGATACTTACCTAAAACCTCACCGACTGTGTAGGCACACTTACGGTAGGGGTTACTGTAGGTATTATTGGACTCGTTCATTGTATAGATTATTCTTCTGTGTACAGGCTTTAAACCGTCCCTTACGTCAGGTAATGCACGGGATACGATAACCGCCATTGAATACTGCATGAAGCTTTCCTTCATTTCCTTTTCAATGTCGACATGTACCAGCTTTTCACCTTCGGTGCTGAATTCTTTAACGTCTTTAGTTTCCATTACTTTTCCCTTTCGGTTATTTTTTATCAAAGTATAGCCTTGTCCTCATTTCAGAAGACACAGACTGTATTTGTTCTTAAGCCAATGTTATTGATACAAGAAATATTGTAGCCATACACAAGGCAACAAGCGTAGCGGCTACTGACAGCCCAAAAGAATTTACTATTTTACCTCTTTGTCGGTCCCTTTTAACACCATTTTCAAAATATACGGGAATATCAAAGGCAAACGATATGCCCAAGGGATAAACGGCTATCGGGAAGAAATATTTCGGATGAAGTATCTGTGAAACGGTCAGTATAATGCTTATCACCCATATAAAAATACAGATTATAAGCCATATCCTTTTTGCATATTTCAGCCTTGCAAACTTATCCTCAGTTTCTTTATTCCGCGGTTTATATTTTTCCCTGCAGCTCTCTTTCGGCTGGGTTTTTCTCTTAAAATCTCTTACAGAACGCTTTTGCTTTTTCTTATTCTGACTATCGGCTTCTTCAGTTTCTTCGGCTTCTTCGGGCTGACTTTGACATAGCGCCTTATATTTTCTTCTATAGTTTTTTGATACCCGAAGTAATAATATTCCAAGCGTAATCAGACATATAAAAGCTACGGCAAAATACATCCCGCCTTTTACGATCAGCTTTTCTGCAAGCCCTGCAAAGTCATCTGTAAAAATCACAGCACAAGGAAGAATAAAAGCTACCCCTGAAATAATAAAAATTATTCCCAGCACAAGATATGCTATATAGCATTGCTTAGCCTTCCTTATCCGCCTGTCGTAAAATATTTTCTGATATCTGTCCATTTTTTAGGCCTTATTAAAGTATAGCCTTATCCGTAAATATCTCACGTAGCTTTGTCTGTTCCTCCTCTGTAAGACATCTCTTGGGATAAATATATATAAGACTCTTATTTACAAATAATAAGAACATCTTTTCATTTTCCATAGCGTCCATAAGGTCAGAACCAAAATAGAAATGCGATACCACAGCTTCAGGCTCAGAAGAATCGTTTTCCTCCGCTTCTCCCTCTGCTTCTTCAAGCTTTTCCTCTGTAGCTGTCGCTTCTTCAGAAGCTTCCTCAGACTTTTCAGTCTCTTCAGACTTTTCAACCTCTTCAGCGGTCTCCTCCACTATTGTAGTGATGGTTATCTTATCGCTGAATATCTCCGTTTCGTAGGTCTCCTGACTCATAGAGCTTAAGGTATTTATAAGCTTTTTTCTTATCATTACAGGTCTGTACCACTGCATGAATATAAGACCTATACCGATACCTATAAGCAGATAGCCATAGAAATTCTGCGGATTTCTTATAACCATATCAACACCCAGAACAGCGGCTATAGCGTATACTATCGTGAAGATAATGGTTCTTTTAAGCTGATATTTCTTATAAAACAGCTTAAAGCCCTCGTCAATTTCAGAAAGCTCCATATTGTAGCTTATTTTCAGTAAACTTTCTCTCATTTTTGTCCCTCTTATGCCATCAGCAGAATTAACGTACCTATACCAAAGCAGATGAGTGCCGCAATGATAGCAACAATTCCGTCAAGCATTTTCTTTTTTCTCATAAAGATAGGAGCGTTGACCGCCGCCAGACCGCACAGAGCATAAAGGCACATAGGTAAGAATACCTTCATCTCCATACCGCCCGTAAGCATCGAAAAGGCGGCAAATATCCACATAAAGATGCAGGCGCCGATACAGAATTTTCTTACCGAATAAAGCGTACCAAGGGATTTTTCCAGCTCCTCCTCCTGCTTCATACGGATAAGAGCCTCCTCCTTTTCCTTGGCGTCAGTCTGATACTGCTTCTTTACTCTTTCTATCTGCTCTTCCCTGCGCTTTTGCAAAAGCTCCTTTTCGTCTATCTCTTCTTTTCTCTCATTTAAAAATTCATTATCCATAACAGAATTCCTTTAAATATCAAGATCCTTTACGTATCGTGCGTTCTGCTCGATAAATTCTCTTCTCGGCTCTACCTTGTCTCCCATAAGAATGGAGAATATCTCGTCAGCTCTTGCCGCATCCTCCATACTTACCTGTATCATGGTTCTTACAGAGGGATCCATTGTGGTTTCCCATAACTGTTCAGGGTCCATCTCACCAAGACCTTTATAACGCTGTACGTCAACCTTGGCATTTGTTTCACCTGCAAGCTCCGCAATATATGCATCTCTTTCTTCATCGCTGAAGGCATATCTTACCTTCTTACCTCTTGATACCTTGAACAGCGGAGGCTGTGCAATATACACGTGACCGTGTTCTACAAGAGGCTTCATAAAGCGGAAGAAGAAGGTTAAAAGAAGTGTTCTGATATGTGAGCCGTCGACGTCGGCATCGGCCATAATTACAACTCTGCTATATCTGAGCTTTGTTATATCAAAATCCTCGCCTATACCCGTACCGAGTGCCTTTACTACAGGTGACAGCTTATCATTGCCGTATACCTTGTCAGCTCTTGCCTTTTCAACGTTCAGCATCTTACCCCAGAGAGGAAGAATAGCCTGGAAACGTCTGTCACGTCCCTGCTTTGCACTACCGCCCGCAGAGTCACCCTCTACGATGTAGATTTCTGTCTTTGTAGGATCTGTATCAGAGCAGTCGGCAAGCTTGCCGGGAAGTCCCGCACCGTCGGAAACCGACTTTCTCTTGGCTTCCATAGCCTTCTTTGCCGCATCTCGTGCCGCCTGAGCGTTGATACACTTCTTTGCTATTATCTCAATTGTTTCAGGATGCTCTTCAAAATAATAGGTCAGCTTTTCGGTAGTTACCTTATATACTACAGGGCCTACCTCGGGATTACCGAGCTTACCCTTTGTCTGTCCTTCAAATTCACATTCAGGAACCTTAACCGAGATTACCGCATTGATAGCCTCTCTTATAGCCTCACCGCTGAGTGGTGTGAATTCCTTAGCCTCGTCCTGCTTCTTCTTCGACTTCTTATTAAGTGCCGCCTGCTGCTCCTTATAGCTCTTTACAAAGTCATTTATAACCTTGTTTAAAGCCTTCTTGAAGGAAACCTCGTGAGTACCGCCGTCAATGGTATGGATATTATTTGCAAAGGAACGGAAGGTTTCGCTGTTAAAGTCAGTATTGAACTGGAATGCAATTTCAACCGATACCTCTTCTAACATACCCTCGATATATACTACGTCAGGATGGAGCGCCTCAGCGCCTCTCTTCTTCTGAAGCCATTCAACGTAGCTTACGATACCGCCCTCATAGCACATATCCTTGTGCTTTATATCATTTTCATCACGGAGATCTGTGAGTGTGATTTTAAGACCGCCGTTCAAGAACGCCTGCTCACGCAGTCTGTCCAGTAATATATCATATTTGAAGTCGATAACACGGAAAATAGCAGAATCAGGTCTGAAGCGTACCTGTGTACCCGTCTTATCAGTCTTACCGATAACCTTCATCTGCTCGTCATAGTGACCACCGTTGTGAAAGCGCTGGAAGTGAATATTCTCACCATCGTGAACGGTAAGCTCCAGCCACTCGGAAAGAGCGTTTACTACCGACGCACCAACGCCGTGCAGACCGCCGGATACCTTATATCCGCCACCACCGAACTTACCGCCGGCATGGAGGATCGTATATACTACCGTTGCCGCAGAAATCTTTTCAGTAGGATGGATACCCGTAGGAATACCACGGCCGTTATCCTTAACTTCAATTACGTTATCGGGTAATATGCTTACATTTATCTCTGTACAATGACCAGCTAACGCTTCGTCAATAGAGTTATCAACAATTTCGTAAACAAGGTGATGCAGACCACTTTCACCGGTAGAACCGATATACATACCAGGTCTTTTTCTTACCGCCTCAAGACCTTCAAGAATCTGAATATCGTCAGCACCGTATTCTGTATCCACGTGGGTATTATTGTCAATATCTTTAATTTCACCCTCAATTACAGGCTCTTCACTCACTTTTACTTCCTGTTCGTTCTCTAAAATTTCAGCCATTTTTTACTTTGTCCTTTCCTTATCAGGTAAAAATATCTTTTAAGTAAAATCAACATTTGCGGTAAAAAAGAAACTTTTCCCACAATACTATATATAATTATATCACAGATAACCGAAAAAGTCAATGATAATTACCCTGAAATTGCTTATTTTATCAGTATTTCAATCGTATTTACAGGAGAGAAAAAATGCATTATAAAGCCTTCTCTATAAAAGCGGAAATTAAAGGCTTCTCCCTCGGGAGAAGCTGTCACCGAAGGTGACTGATGAGGGG
>JAFTVY010000030.1 GCA_017465545.1 Ruminiclostridium sp. | reverse complement strand
GACTGCAAGGACTATGATATTGAAATGGAAAAGGTAATGGCGGCAGTGGATATGGGAGCGGAGGCTATTATGGATCTTTCCTCCCACGGCAATACACAGCCCTTCAGAAGAAAGCTGGTAGCAGAATGCCCTGCCATGATAGGAACGGTACCTGTTTATGACAGCGTTATACATTATCAGCGTGATCTTTCTACCCTTACCGCAAAGGATTTTATTGACGTTGTAAGGCTTCACGCCGAGGACGGAGTGGATTTTGTTACTCTCCATTGCGGAATTACTAGAAAGACCATAGAACAGATAAAACAGCATAAGAGGAAGATGAATATAGTTTCCCGTGGCGGCTCATTGGTTTTTGCCTGGATGAGTATGACGGGCAACGAAAATCCCTTCTACGAATATTATGACGAGATTCTTGATATATGCCGTGAATATGACGTGACTATCTCTCTTGGTGACGCCTGCCGTCCCGGTTGTCTTGCGGATGCAAGCGACGTTTGTCAGATTGAGGAGCTGGTGCGACTGGGCGAGCTTACGAAAAGAGCCTGGGAAAAGGACGTTCAGGTTATGATTGAAGGACCGGGGCATATGCCTCTTGATCAGATAGAGGCTAATATGAAGCTACAGCAGACTATCTGTATGGGTGCGCCCTTCTACGTTTTAGGACCGTTAGTTACGGACATTGCGCCCGGCTACGACCACATCACCTCCGCTATAGGCGGAGCGGTGGCGGCTATGAGCGGAGCGGCATTCTTATGCTACGTGACTCCTGCGGAGCATCTGGCTCTGCCTGATGTGGAGGACGTAAAGCAGGGCATCATTGCCTCAAAAATTGCCGCCCATGCCGCCGATATCGCAAAGCATATTCCCCACGCAAGAGATATTGACGATAAAATGGCGGACGCCCGCAGAACCTTTGACTGGGATATGCAATGGGAATGCTCAATCGATCCTGAAACTGCGAAGAAGATACGTGATGACAGAAAGCCTGAAATTGAAGAGAGCTGTTCTATGTGCGGCAAATTCTGTGCCGTAAGAAGCATGAACAAGGCGCTTTCGGGCGAATATATCGATATTCTGTGAGGTGTGCAATGATAAAGATAAACGGCGAATGTATTGAAAATATTGAAGGAAAAACCGTTGCTGAATATCTGACAACGAGTGGCTATGATACAAAGAGAGTTGCGGTAGAGCTTAACGGAGATATACTGCCGAGGGCACGGTATGACAGCACTGTTTTTCAGGACGGGGACTGCATTGAGATCGTCAGCTTTGTGGGTGGCGGCTGATATGACGAGGGAAGAATGGACGGATGCTCTTGTACAAAGGCACGGAGCAGAGCTACAGAGGAAATTTTCTGCGGCTACCGTGGCAGTCTGCGGATTAGGTGGGCTTGGCTCAAACGTGGCTATATCTCTTGCAAGAGCAGGTATAGGTAAGCTCCACCTCATCGACTTTGACAAGGTGGATATATCAAATCTTCACCGTCAGCAATATGCGGTTTCACAGCTCGGAAAGTACAAGACCGAGGCTATGAAGCAGATACTTTCCGAAATTACCCCATATTGTGAGGTGGTGACGGACACAGTACGGCTGAATAAGGAAAACCTCCCGCTTATTGCCGATTGTGATATTATCTGCGAATGCTTCGACAATGCGGAGTGCAAGGCGATGCTTGTAAACGAGGCTTCGGAACTTTACCCTGAAAAGTACGTAGTTACAGCTTCAGGAATGTCGGGACTTCATACGGGAAATACGATACAGACAAAAAGGTTCGGCAGTCACCTTTATATCTGCGGTGACGGAACAAGCGATATAGCAAAGGACGGTACATTATTTGCTCCTCGTGTAATGCTTTGTGCCGCACATCAGGCTAACACAGTTCTGCGGATTATCGCAGGCAATTTTGAAGCATAGAAAGGAATTTATTATGGAAGACAAACTTATTTTAGGCGGACACGAGTTCAACTCACGTTTTATTTTAGGCTCGGGAAAGTATTCCCTTAGCCTTATTGAAGCGGCGGTCCGTGACGCCGGTGCGGAGATAATCACCCTTGCGGTGCGCCGTGCAAATACAAAGGAACAGGAAAATATTCTCGACTATATACCTGAGGGGGTTACTCTTCTCCCTAACACTTCGGGCGCAAGAACAGCGGAGGAGGCTGTCCGCATTGCAAGGCTTGCCCGTGAGATCGGTTGCGGTGATTTTGTAAAGATAGAAATAATGAAGGACAGCAAATATCTGCTCCCGGATAATAATGAAACGGTCAGAGCTACCGAGATTCTCGCAAAAGAGGGCTTTGTGGTGCTTCCTTATATGTATCCCGATCTGTATGCCGCCCGTGATCTTGCAAACGCAGGTGCTTCGGCTGTAATGCCCCTTGCGGCTCCCATCGGCTCAAACAAGGGACTTGCCACAAGAGAATTTATTCAGATACTTATTGACGAAACAGACCTGCCCGTTATCGTAGACGCAGGTATCGGAAGGCCATCGCAGGCTTGTGAGGCTATGGAAATGGGAGCGGCGGCAATTATGGCGAATACCGCCCTTGCAACCGCAGGCGACCTGCCTATGATGGCGGCGGCATTCAAAAACGCCGTTGAGGCAGGCAGAAAAGCATACCTGTCGGGACTTGGCAGAGTTCTTACCCGTGGTGCTTCCGCTTCCGATCCGCTTACGGGATTTCTTCACGATTGAGGTGCATAATGGATAACAGATTTTTTGTGGACGGCGAACATCTTTCGCCCTCTGCCCTTGAAAAGAAGCATCGTCTTGAAACCGATCCTGCAAGTCGTACAAACCATATGGAATATATGGACGGAATGGAGCGGATTAATTCCGATATAATGGAAAAGGTGCTGTCTGAAATGGATAGCTATGATTATTCACGATATACTGCAAAGGATGTAAAGGCGGCATTAGAACACGAAAGCTGTACTATTAACGATTTCAAGGCGCTTTTATCTCCTGCCGCAGAGCCGTTTTTAGAGCAGATGGCACAGCGTGCAAGGGTTGAAACATCGAAGCATTTCGGAAATACGGTATATATGTTCACACCTCTTTACATTGCGAATTACTGTGAGAATTACTGCGTTTACTGTGGATTTAACTGCTATAACAACATCACCCGAATGAAGCTGAATATGGAGCAGATTGAAAATGAAATGAAGATAATCTCCGACAGCGGTATGGAGGAAATTCTCATTCTTACAGGCGAAAGCAGAGCGCAGAGTGATATAAATTATATCGGAGAGGCCTGCAAACTTGCAAGAAAATATTTCCGTATGGTAGGACTTGAAATTTATCCTGTGAACGTTGACGAATATAGGTATCTCCATGAATGTGGTGCGGACTATGTGACAGTATTTCAGGAAACCTATGACAACGACCGCTATTCTGATTTGCACTTGCTTGGTCACAAGCGTATTTACCCTTACCGTTTTGACGCACAGGAGCGTGCGCTGATGGGCGGTATGAGAGGTGTTGCCTTTTCGGCGCTTCTTGGTTTGTCCGACTTCAGAAAGGATGCACTTGCAAGCGCATTGCACGTTTATTTCCTGCAAAGAAAATATCCTCACGCAGAAATGTCATTGTCCTGCCCAAGACTCCGCCCGATTATCAACAATGATAAAATCAATCCTCTCGACGTCCACGAAACACAGCTTTGTCAGATTCTGTGTGCTTATCGTATATTCCTGCCCTTTGTCGGAATTACCGTTTCATCAAGGGAGAGCGAATCCTTCCGCAACGGCATTGTGAAGATTGCCGCAACGAAGGTTTCCGCAGGAGTTTCCACGGGTATCGGTGACCATGACAGTAAATACAACGGTAACGAAGCGGACGGAGAACAAGGTGACGAGCAATTCGAGATAAATGACGGCAGAAGTCTTGACGCTATGTATAAGGACATCGCCGCAGAAGGCTTACAGCCTGTACTGAATGATTATATCTATATGTGAGGTGCTTATGAAAAAGCTTGATACAACAATGTATTTTATAACTGATAGCACGAATTATGCGGAAGAAGAATTTCTTAACCGCATTGAAGAAGCCTGCAAAGGCGGTGTAACCCTGATTCAGCTGAGAGAAAAGGATAAGACCACAAGAGAATATCTTTCTCTTGCACAGAAGGTACACGAAATAACAAGGCGGTACGGCATTCCCCTTATCATTGACGATAGGGTAGACGTAGCCCTTGCCGTGGATGCCGAGGGCGTTCACGTGGGGCAGTCGGATATGCCTGTAAGCATTGCAAGAAGCCTTATGGGTAAGGATAAGATAGTAGGAGCTACCGCAAAGACTGTACCCCAAGCTCTTGAAGCCTATAATCAGGGTGCTGATTATCTCGGCGTAGGTGCGATATATCCTACCACAACAAAGGTAAAGACGGTGCTTACAAGCGTCGATACCTTAAAGGAGATTGTAAAAGCCGTGCCGATAAAGGTGAACGCCATAGGCGGTCTTAATAAGGATAATATAGGAATACTTAAAGGTAGCAGTATAGACGGCATATGTGCTGTTTCGGCTATTATGAAGGCGGATGATCCCTGCAAGGCGGCAAAGGAATTAAGGGAGGCTTTTTATGAGCTACAGAAAGATTAAAACCGCCCTTACTATTGCAGGTAGCGACAGTAGTGGCGGTGCAGGTATTCAGGCGGATCTTAAGACGATGCTCGCAAACGGAGTGTACGGTATGAGTGCGATAACCGCTCTCACAGCACAGAACACAACGGGCGTTACTGCTATTATGCAGGTAAGTCCCGAATTTCTCTGCCAGCAGATAGATGCGGTATTCTCTGATATTTACCCCGATGCGGTAAAGACGGGAATGGTAGCCGACAGGGAGCTGATCGAGGTCATTGCCGAAAGACTGCAGTTCTATAAGGCAAGGAATATCGTCATAGATCCCGTTATGGTAGCCACCAGCGGAGCAAGACTTATCTCTGAGGATGCAGTATCTTCCCTTACGGAAAGGCTGTTGCCGGTTGCAAGGGTTATAACTCCCAATATACCCGAAGCCGAGGTGCTTTCCGGTATGAAAATATCCGATAAAGCGGATATGGAAAGGGCGGCGGCGCAGATATGCAAGGAATACGGCTGTGCGGTACTTTTAAAGGGCGGTCACAGTATCAGCGACGCTGACGATCTGCTTTACGAGAAGGGCGGTACAAGGTGGTTCAAGGGAGTACGGATAGATAATCCCAACACCCACGGCACAGGCTGTACTCTGTCCTCTGCTATCGCATCAAGCCTTGCAAAGGGGTATAATTTAAATCAGGCGGTAGCTCTTGCAAAGGAATATATTTCAGGCGCCTTATCCGCTATGCTGGATTTAGGAAAGGGAAGTGGACCGCTACATCACGGGTTTAAGGCAGAGTGATTCAGGCTTTCTGTTACGAAAAACCAATGCAACATAGACAGCAATAAAGAAGCATACCCCGTGAAGAATTTCTTCACGGGGTATTGTATGTCAAATTGAATTAACCACAAATGTTTATCGGGAGATTGATTTTGTGTATATCCCCTCATCCGTCACCTGCGGCGACACCTTCTCCCGAGGGAGAAGGCTTTATAATGCACCTTTTATAATCCATCAATCGCCATAAAGTAAGCAGTTATTGCCTATGGCAATAACTGCGACAGTTGACAAAATCTATGATTTTGTCAACATATGATTCCCACAACATCGTGCAACGCACGATATATCACTCCGACAAAGTCGGAATATCACCAAAGCCGAAGGCTTTGATATCACCGAAGCTGAAGCTTCGATATCACTGAAATAATCGGTCACCGACCGATTATTTCTAACGTCTTGCTTCGCCACGAATTACTATGCCGAGGGTGTGAGGGCCTGTATTTGATGATACAGCCGCACCTGCATAGCTTATCATTGCAGGGGGGTAGCCGACCTTGGCGGTGTACTGCCTTATGAATTCGTCCTCTATCTCTGTTTCTGTAGTACGTAAGAACTGCCAGGGTGTACCGGGCTTTGCTCTGCTCGCTATGTATTCCACAGCGTCTGCTACAGCCTTCTTATCGCCACGGCTCTTCTTTACTACGTCGCTGACGCCGTCAATAAGGGAGATGATGGGCCTCAGTCCCATAAGCTCGCCTAAGAATGCCGCCGCCGCATTGATTCTTCCTGACTTTTTCATATGTCTTAATTCAAGACCGATAAGATAGGTTTCAACACAGTTGAACATATCGTTGAGGTATGATATTACCATATCAAGAGTCTGACCTGCCTTTATCTTCTTGCAGGCTTCTACGATAGGATAAGCATAACCTACGGAATAGCAATGGGTATCTACTATCTCGATTTTCATCTTTGCGATTTCGGGACGGTCGGCAAGAAGCTTTTCCTTTGCCATTATGGCATTATTATAGGTCTGTGAGCCTGTGGAATTTATAAGCACGCAGATTACCGCCTCGTAGCCCTCTTCAAAATACTGCTCGAACTTTTCTTCAAAGCGGTAGGATACTATCTGTGAGGTCTTGGGTAAAAATTCTGATTTATCAATAAGGGTGAGAAATTCCTGCGGTGTGAGGTCGACACGCTCTTTGATGCTTCTCTCTCCGAGTGTTATATCAAAGGGAAGTATATCTATACCGTACTTTTCCTCATCCTCGTAGGTTAAGTCACTGCAGCTGTCTGTGAGAAATTTTACTTTCATCGCTATATCCTTTCATCTCTTACTTTTCTTTTATTTTGAATCACGTACATATTATCATTTATACTATGCTGTCCCAGTCGAATTTTGTGAGCTCTCCCTTGTTCTGAAGCTCAGGGAAGCCCCACTGCCTCAGCACCTCGTAAGCGCCGATGGCTACGCTGTTGGAAAGATTGAGACTTCTCATATTGCTACCCATCGGTATTCTGACGCAATGCTCCTTATTCTTAAATAAAAGCTCCTCGGGAAGTCCCTTGTCCTCCCTGCCGAATACTATATAGGTCTTGTCCTTATACTCTGCATCGCAGTAGGTATTTCTTCCCTTTGTGGTAAAGTAGAAGAATTCTCCGTCGGGGTTTCTCTCAAAGAAATCCGCCATATTATCATAATAGGTTATATCAAGATAATGCCAGTAGTCAAGTCCTGCGTGCTTCAGCTTTTTATCATCTATCTGAAAGCCCATAGGCTTTACTATATGCAGTCTTGCGCCGGTTACTGCGCAGGTGCGGGCAATATTTCCCGTGTTCTGCGGTATCTGTGGCTCGACAAGAACAATATTAAGCTCCATTTCAAGTTTCCTTTTCACATTATATTATATCACTTTTTATTGTAAAATCAACTGTTTTGTTGAAATTTCAACAAATTTAGTTATTTTGCATATCCCGTTATGCCGTTTGCGGTAGTATTTATAAGAGAACTACCAAAGGCGGTGGCAAGCTTTCTGCCGAAATTCTGTCTGTCTGCGTCGGATAAGTCATCCTTAAAGCAGACGTTTACAGTTCCGTCACGAAGAAGTATATTCTTCGCCTCATTTACGGTATTATCATCGTCGGCACTTACTATTATATCCGCCTTTTCTCCCGTCAGACTTACGGGACATACGGGGAGAACCGTTCTGAAATCCTCCTCAGCGGTAAAATAAGCGGAAAGCTGTTTATCGGAAAGGGCATAGTAAAAGCCTGACTTAAAGCCGTTGTTATACACGTTGGCATCGTTTGTGGGATCAAAATAATAATACTTTCCTTCCACCATAGCGCACACTACAACGTGACCTGTATTTCTGTCATTGATGCCCTCGACTGCAAAGCTATCTATACCTGCAAGGCTTAAAAGCAGTACAAGAGTATCCGCAAAGCCGTCGCAGATAGTCTCCCTGCCGTCCACAAGAGCGTCGTAAATCGGTACTGTGTCATAGCTGTAGCTTTTTACTGCGTCTACGTAGCTTACGTTTGTGCAGACGTAGTCATAAAGATAATTCAGCTTCTGCTTGTCAGTCATAAGCTCGTCAGGAATATTATCCACTATCTCCTTTGCCTTTTCGTAGGCAAGAGTCTTTTCCTTTGTAAAGGCGGTGCTGTTTCGTGGCAGGGTAAAGCTGTAGCTTGTACCTATAGCGGACTTGTTCTCAACAAGACGGAAGGTGCCGTCTGCGGTATAATTATGCTCTAAAAAGGGGCTGTCACAGCTGAAAAAGGTAATAGCCCTTATATAGTCCTCGGGAGTTGTGCAGGCGTATTTTTCCGGTACCGTAATATCGGTACAGCCGTTGTCTACAGCATAGGCTACGGCGTTATAGATATACAGCTCATTTCCGGACAGCTTCTGCTTCATATAATCTCCCACGGCATCGGGGCGTGCAGGCTCGTATGCCAGTATCTCCTCCGCCTTTACAGAAATCTCTTTATCCTCCTGCGAAAAGAGGAAGCTGTCGGCATCCGCCCCCGTGAAAAAACCACAGCCTGAAAAAGCCGTGACAATAAACACAGCAGATAATATGAGACAACATAGTCTCTTCACGTTCATTCCCCCATTGCCGGTAAAATATACTTTCTTTTTTCTATTCTGTAGCGTCGTGCGAAGCACGAAATATCACTCCGACGAAGTCGGAATATCACCAAAGCCGAAGGCTTTGATATCACCGAAACCGAAGGTTTCGATATAACTGAGGTGTAACCTTCAGGTTATACCTCCGCCTCTGCATGTCTTGTCACGTGACAACCTATATTGACTGCCACGGGCAGTCCTGCAATGTGAGTAGGATACTGCTCTATATTTACGTAAAGTGCGGTCACAGTACCGCCAAAGCCCTGAGAGCCTATACCAAGCTTGTTTATCTTATCCAGCATCTTCTGTTCCATATCGGCATAGAAGGGGTTTTCGTTGCGACGGCTTAAATCTCTGCAAAGTGCCTTTTTTGCAAGGATTGCGGCATACTCGAAATCGCCGCCGATGCCTACTCCGACTGTTATCGGAGGGCAGGGGTTACTGCCTGCCTTTGATACCGTACCGACTACAAAATCTATAATATCATCGGCAGAAGCGGAAGGGGTAAACATTTTTACCGCACTCATATTTTCACTACCGAAGCCCTTGGGCGCAACCATAATATGCACCTTGTCCCCGTCTACTATTCTTGTATGAATTATTGCAGGGGTGTTGTTGTCGGTATTCTTTCTCATCAAGGGATCTTCTACGACGGAAAGACGGAGCTTTCCTTCTACGTAGCCCTTTGCTACGCCCTCGTTTATCGCCTTTTCAAGACTGCCGCCGACGAAATGTACCTCCTGACCGATATCTATAAAGATTACAGCCATACCCGTATCCTGACAGATGGGTACTTCCATATCCTTTGCACAGTCGATATTTCTTACAATATCAGATAAGACCTCTCTGCAAAGCTGACTTTTTTCACAGCCTATGCAGGAGCTTATTTTTTCCTTCATCCCTTCAGGAAGATATATATTCGCCTTTATACAAAGCTCACTGATTTTTTCTGTTATTACCTTTACGTCGATTTCACGCATAGCTTTTCCTTTCAGCTTCAGATAATTTTTCCGTCAATTATAACCATACAAGGCTCGTTTACTGCAGATAAGGGATCGCTGTCAAATACCACTAAATCCGCATCCTTGCCGACTGCTATACTGCCGACTCTGTCAGCGATACCGCCTATCTCTGCGGCATTTATCGTGATAGCCTTTAAAGCCTCTTCCTCGGTCAGTCCACCTCTTACGGTAAGTGCCGCCGATAAGGGGAGGTACTGCTGGGGTACTACGGGGTGATCGTTGCAGATAGCAATTTTTACTCCTGCCTTATAAAGTGCCGAGGCTGTTTCTATAGTATGATTGCGAAGCTCGGGCTTACTTCTGTCGCATAAAACGGGGCCTACCACAGCAACCGCATTTTCTTCCTTTAATTCCTCTGCTATGAGATGTCCCTCGGTGCAATGGATAAGCACGTAATTTATATCAAATTCCTTCGATATTCTTATAGCGGTGAATATATCATCCGCTCTGTGACAATGGAAATGTGCGGGGATCTCCTTCTTCAAAAGCGGAATAAGTGCCTCGCACTTGGCGTCATAATCAGGCATATCCACTTCGTCGTCGGTACCCTGAAGGCGCTGGTACTCCTCCATATCCGAAAGGTATCTTTTAGCCTTGTAGAGATTTTCTCTTATTATTGCCGCTGTTGCCATTCTTGTTATGGGAGCTGTGTCCTTGTCCTTATATACCGATTTGGGGTTTTCGCCAAGGGCAAACTTCATGGCAATGGGATTTTTTATTATTCTCTTATCGACATTTTTAGAGCCTGCGGTCTTCATAGCTAAAAAAGTACCGCCGATGGCATTGGCACTACCCATACCGCTGATTACCGAGGTAATACCCGCCTTTGCCGCTTCTGTAAAGCATCTGTCCATAGGATTTATCATATCGACAGCTCTTAAATGAGGAGTTGCAGGATCGGTCTCTTCGTTGCCGTCGTCACCCTCAAAGCCCAGTCCGTCCTCCCACACGCCTATATGACTGTGTATATCGATAAAGCCGGGGTAAACGGTCTTTCCGTCAAGGTCTGTGTATTCATCCGTCTGCTTCGGCATATTTTCCATACCGCCAAGGCTATATATTTTTCCGTCACGGATTTCTATAAAGCCGTTTTTGATATTTTCTCCCGCCATAGTCACTATATGGGCATTATAAAGTATCATATACTAATTATATCCTTCCCTTTTCTTTAAGAATATCAATTATATCCCTTGCTATTTCCTTGTCTGTTCTTTCACCGTCAATGGCGTAATCGCTGTTCTTCTTATAAACGGGAAAACGCTTATCAAAGATTGCGCAGAGCTGTTCCTTGCTGTTATTTACAACAAGGGGACGGTTTTTGTCGTTCTTTATTCTGCTATAGCAGGTGTCAAAGCTGACGTCTAAAAAGAATACCGTACCAACTTCTCTCGCAAACTGCGCCGTCTCCTCACGGAGCATAGCACCGCCACCGGTGGCAACGATAGTCCTGCCGCTGAAATTCTTTATAAACCTTGCTTCAATATCTCTGAAATAAGGCTCGCCCTTTTTTTCAAATATTTCGGGTATGGTCATACCCTCGTTATCAACGATATATCTGTCCAAATCGACAAAGGTTGCCTTAAGCTCCCTTGCCAGCAGTCTGCCGATATGACTTTTGCCACATCCCATAAATCCGCATAAGTAAACAGGCTTCATTATACCAGCTCCTTCATATCTTCGATGAGCTTCTTTATATCCTTTTCGTCATACTCTGAGCCGTCCCAGATGGTATGAGCGGCTACCGCCTGCCATACCAGCATATCCATACCGCCCGAAACCTTTACGCCTTTAGCCCGCATATTTGACATCAGCCTTGTTTCAAGGGGATTATATATAACGTCAAAGAAATTCTTTGTGGTGATATTACCGAGAGCTTCTTCGGATATGGGGGAAAACTCTGTTTTAGGATACATACCTACGGGGGTAGCGTTGACAACGAGAGAATAGTCGCCCTTTACCTCGCTTAAAAGACAGTAGTCCGCCTTTACGTCGCTACGGAAGTTTTTAAGCTCCTCACACATCTTCTTTGCTACTTCAATATCCTCTTCTCTTACGGCTATAGTAATATCTCCGCCGCTTCTGACGGTTTCAATAGCTATCATTCTGCCGACGCCGCCGCAACCCAGCATAAGTGTCTTTTCGGATAACGTTGCTCCCATAGCCTTTATAGAAAGCGTAAAGCCTACACAATCGGTATTGTAGCCTGTTACCCTTCCCTCCTTGACGTCAACACAGTTTACGCTGGTATAACGCTTTGCGGTATCGTCAAGACTATCGCACATATCGATAATGCCAATCTTGTGGGGAATTGTAATATTAAAGCCGTTTGTACCCTTCAGCATTTTGAAATTTGCTTTAAGCTCCTCGGCGGGAATTTCAAAAATCTTATATTCCGCCTTTACGCCTGATAAAGCGAAAAGTCTTTCGTGTATCTGGGGAGAAAGGCTGTGTCCTAAAGGATAGCCTAAAATTCCGTAGGTCTTCATATCAGTTGTTCTCTCTTTTCTTTTTAAATTTATCGGTTATTCTGTCCGCTATCGGCTGATAGAATTTATTCACAAGCACCATACCTATAACGGCACAGATTATACCCATAACTATTCCTGCAAGTATATCTGTAGGGTAGTGTACGTACATATAAAGTCTTGAAAATGCCACGAGCGTTGCCCATATAAGCGCCGCAATACCGAGCTTTTTGTGGTAAATGAACAGACCTATAGCAGCGGCAAAGCTGGAGGCTGTGTGTCCCGAGGGGAAGGAAAAGCCCGAGGGAGCGGATATTATAAGCTCTATTTCTTCTCTTAAAATAAAGGGTCTGGGACGGGCAATCAATGGCTTTAACGTAAGGTTGGAGATAAGCAACACGAGTATAAGTGCTATAGCCATGCAGGTTCCTGCTTTTCTTGTCTTTTTGAAGATAAGGCAGAGTATAGCCGCTACTATCCATATTATACCTGCGTCGCCGCTATGGGTTATTATCTTCATAATAACGTCAAGTACGGGATTTGCGATATTCTCTCTTATAAAATCAAGAATTGCAAAATCAAAACCGAGTATAGCTTCCATTAAAGCTCAGCCGCCTTTTCAAGTGTCTTTAAGTTTTCTACGTTAAGGGCGTTTACGCCGTCAAGAGTCTTCTTTACAAGTCCTGTAAGTACCTTGCCGGGGCCAAGCTCGATATAGTTTTCGTAGCCGTCAGCCTTTATGCAGGCAAGCTCGTCTGTAAATCTTACGGGTGAGCAGATATGCTTTGCAAGATAGGAGGGCATATCGGAAAAATCGGTAAGTCTGTTGCCGTAAACGTTGCAGTAGAACGCCTTTTCGGGAACGTTAAACTTTATATCCTTTGCCTTTTCCCTGAATTCTTCGGATGCGGATACCATAAGCTCGGAATGGAATGCCGCTGAAACTGCAAGTCTTACTATTCTCTTTGCGCCCTTTGCAGAAAGTGCTTCCTCTGCCTTTGCAAGAGCCTCTACCGTACCTGCGATAACAGTCTGTGCAGGGGAGTTGTAGTTTACGGGGGTGATGTAGCTTCCGCCGTCGGCAATCTGCTTGCAGACTTCTTCTATATCAGATGCGGAAAGTCCTAAAACCGCCGCCATACCGCCGGGGTTTGCATTTGCCGCTTTTTCCATAGCCTCGCTACGGTACTTTATTGCTCTGAAGGCTTCCTCATAGCTTAACATTCCACTTGCCGCCATAGCCGCATATTCACCGAGAGAATGACCTGCAACCGCAGAGGCGTCAATACCCTTTGTCTTTACCGCCTCAAGTGCCATAAGGGACATAGCAAGAATTGCGGGCTGGGATACTACCGTGCGGGAAAGCTCGCTTTCCTCACCGTTAAAAATGATATTGCCAAGGGGCATCGAAAGAATCTCCTCAGCTGTTTCTATTACAGCTTTGCACTGAGGAATGCTGTCATATAATTCCTTGCCCATCTCCTTATACTGTGAGCCCTGACCTGAAAATAAAAATATTGTTTTGGTAATGTCTGCCATTTTTTACGCTCCTTTTTTATAAAAAAATTTTAATTTTTTCAGAAATTTCGCTTTTTTACCCTATTTTTTGTTGATTTTTCAATTTCTCGCCTGTTTTTTTGTTGACAAGGCAGTTTAAATTAAGGTAAAATAAATAGTGTAGTATTATATCATGCCTTAGTACGTTTATAGAAAAATCAAGCTATAACGGATTTATTATACAACAAAATCGGATTAAAATCAATATTAAATATAAATAAAGAAGAAAAACCGCTGTGGCGGTACGGAAAGGAAAAATTATGAACGGAATTACCATCCTCGGTGCAGGAAGCTATACACCCTCCCTTGCTGTAACAAACGAAATGATGACGGAGTTTATTGACACCTCCGACGAGTGGATAAGCTCAAGAACGGGTATAAAGAGCCGCTATATGAGTCCTGACAAGGCAAACTATGAAATGGCGGCAAAGGCGGCAAAGGCGGCGCTCGAAAATGCAGGCAAGACGGCAAAGGATATAGATTTTATCATAGTTTCCACCTGCTCGCCTGATTTCTTCTATCCCAATATGGCGTGCCTTGTACAAAAGCAGATAGGTGCAGAGGGCTGTCCTTGTATCGATATAAATTCTGCCTGCACAGGCTTTATAAATTCTCTTGACATAGCAAGAAACTATCTTGCGACGGGAGATTATAAGACCATACTCGTAGTCTCCAGCGAAAGACTTTCTCCCCAGATAGATTTTAACGACAGAGGAAGCTGTATCCTTTTCGGTGACGGCGCAGGTGCTGTGGTAGTAGAATATGGCGAAAACAAGCCTTATTATTCTATTTTAGGTGCCGAGGGCGATATGTTCGAGGCTCTTTTCTGCAAGGCAAATTATAAGCCCAATTTCCCGAAGTTTGACGGAAACGAGATTTTTAAGGAGCTTTGCGATACTCCCGAAAAGCAGTGCTATTTACAGATGGACGGCAAGGCGGTATATAAATTCGCAGTTGACGCTATGGCTTCTGCCGTTGATAAGGTACTGAACAAATCAGGACTTACTATAGAGGATATCGATCTTGTGATTCCCCATCAGGCGAATATCCGTATAATCCAGTCTGCGCTCAAAAAGATGAAGGTTGACGACGACAAGGTATTTATAAACCTTCAGGATCACGGCAACACCTCCAGTGCCTGCATACCCGTAGCTTTATCCGAGCTTATGGCACAGGGCAGATTAAAGCGTGGTATGAAGGTATGTCTCGTAGGCTTCGGCGCAGGTCTTACCTACGGTGCATGTATATTTGAATATTAATCTTGAAAGGAATAAAAAACATGACAACAAGAATAACCGAGCTTTTAGGAATAAAATACCCCGTATTTCAGGGCGGTATGGCGTGGATCGCAGAAAGCACGTTAGCGGCGGCAGTTTCCAACGCAGGCGGCGTGGGACTTATCGCAGGCGGCTCTGCTCCCATTGATTATTTAAGAGATCAGATAAGACGTTGCAAGGAGCTTACAGACAAGCCTTTCGGCGTAAACATCATGCTTATGTCACCCAATGCCGAGGATTTAGCCCAGCTTGTAATCGATGAAAAAGTACCTGTTATCACAACCGGCGCAGGTAACCCCGGTAAGTTTATGGAAGGCTGGAACAATGCAGGCGTTAAGGTCATCCCCGTAGTACCAAGCGTTGCTCTTGCAAAGAGAATGGAAAGAAGCGGTGCGGCGGCAGTTATTGCAGAGGGTACCGAATCAGGCGGTCACATCGGTGAAAATACCACAATGTGCCTTGTACCTCAGGTAGTGGATGCGGTGGAGATTCCCGTTATTGCCGCAGGCGGTATAGCAGACGGCAGAGGTATTGCCGCAAGCTTTATGCTCGGTGCAGAGGGCGTACAGATAGGTACACGCTTTTTAGCGGCAGAAGAATGTCAGATTCACCCCACCTATAAGCAGCTTGTAGTTGACGCCAAGGATACAGACAGCATAGTAACCGGCAGATATACAGGTCACCCTTGCAGAAACGTAAAGACAAAGTTCTCAAAGAGACTTGCCAGTGGCGAAGCAAACGGCTCTATCACTCCCGACGAATTCGAGCAGATTACTTTAGGCTCACTCCGTAAGGCAGTTCAGGACGGCAACCTTGAAGAAGGCTCCTTCCTCTGCGGTGCTATTGCAGGTATGGTAAAGAAGATTCAGCCCGCAGGCGAAATGATTGAAGAAATGTTTGCCGAAGCTGAAAAGCTCCTGGGCAGATAAGATGGTAAAAACCTTTATAGGTAAAAACGACAGTCCGACAAAATTTTTATCCAAGGTATGCGCTTTTATGGTGCCTGCCGTGGTATTGCTGATAGTTACCACCATTCCTTTGTTTTTAAGTATAGCAAAGGATTCCGAAACAAATCGTGACGCCGTTAATAAGGTCACCTCTCCCGAAACGGAAACGTGGCTTATAATAGTGCTTATAATGACGGTGGCGGTTATCGTATATATGAGCGTGACGGGAATACTGCTGGCACGGAAAAGAAGACTATGTACAAACTGGGTATATTATGCCGGCAGTCTTTACGCTCTTTTTACCGTAGCTCCCCGAAGGACAAGAGGAACGACCCCTGTAGGCAATATGATTATTTTCTACGGACAGAAGAAATTCCACGATATACTGACGGATACCTATACGTTAAGGCAGATAATATCAGGCGAAAAACAGGTAAGTAACATATACGTGCATAAGGCAGACAGAATAACAGAGCTTGTCATTGACAGAAAAAAAGCTACTATGAAGCTTTGCGACGGAAAAATTCCTGCCTTTGCCTATCCCGATATGAATGATTACGACACACTTATAGAGCTTATAAAGCAAAGAGCGGTCTGACAACAAGGAGGGTACTGATATGAAAAAGCAGAAAAAATGGAAGGCTGTAATAGTCACCTCAGCAAACTATAACAGTGACGGCTATTATCTTATCAGGATACCTGTGCAAAATCTCTCTGCTGTGCTGTGTATTGACGATGAGGCAACACCCTACGGTCTTGCGGTAAGCGAGGCAATGCAGGAGGTAGTCAACAAAAAGGGACGTATAACCCTTATCTACTATCTTTTAAAGCCTCATTATGCAGAGCTTATGCTCTATGCAAAGCATACCGAAACGGTAAAGGACAGAAATGCAAGGAACAAAACGGTACAGACCTTTATGAATATATTTAAAAGGCGTACCGAAGAAATAGCAAAAACAAAGCTGTGGCAGGAGGGGTATCTTTGCCATCGCATAAAAAGAGGAAAAGAAATTTCCGACATTATGGCACAGCTTTGATGCATAAATCATTTATTAATCATTTATTTAAAGGCGCATAATTATCGCCGGAAAGGAATTTACACTATGAAAAAGGCATTCTTAAAAAGAATCATCAGTGGTTCTCTGGCAACGTTCTTAGCGGCACTTACAGTAACAACAAACGCATATGCGGAAGAAGCTCAGACTCTTCCCGAAAAATACGACCTGAGAGATTACGGCTACGTAACTCCCGTAAAGAATCAGGACCCCTGGGGCACCTGCTGGAGCTTTTCAGCTATTGCGTCGGTAGAAACAAGTATTCTTTCAGAGCTCGGATACACCTATGAGGAATATCCCCTTGACCTTTCAGAACGCCACCTGGCGTGGTTTTCGCTGAATCCCATCCCCGAGGACAGCGGACATTCACAGGCGGGCGAGGGTATATACAATATGAGCGGTCAACAGATGACAGGTGCTACGCAGTATCTTGCAACCACCCTCTACGGCACGAATATAGGACCTCTTCTTGAACAGACAGTACCCTATAACGGCATAGATGAAAACGGAAATCCTTCCAGATCTCCGAACGCTGACTGGTCAGTAGACGAGGAGCTTCGCTCCTTCTACAACTACGTACTCCAGAACAGTAACGTTCTTCCGAGTACAGCTACCTACGATCAGGACGGAAATTACACGTTTGACGAACAGGCACTTGAAGACCTGAAGGCAGAGCTTATGGCAGGACGTGGCATATCCATATCCTTCTGTGCGGATTCTTACCTGCCCGGTCAGACGGAAAAAAATGCAAAGTATATAAATACAGATACATGGGCGCATTTTACATATGAAAAGGTAGGCGTAAATCACGGTGTTACCATCATAGGCTGGGATGACAACTATCCCAAGGAAAACTTCCTTTCCGAAATCATTGATGATGAAGGAAATCCCGTAAGCGTACCTCAGCCCGAGGGTGACGGTGCATGGATAGTAAAGAACAGCTGGGGCTGCACCGATTATGACATGGACAATCCCAACTACCGTGACTGGGGTTATGAGGGTTCGGGTTATTTCTACCTTTCATATTATGACAGAACTATTACCAATCTCGAAACCTTTGATTTTGACGTAGAATCAACCGATATCGCTACAGGTATACTTGCATACGATTACCTCCCTTCATTCAGTGCTAAAAACTCAATGGGCTTTAACGACGGCTCTGCTATCAAATATGCAAACGTATTCAACCCTGAACAGGACGTAAATCTTTTTGAGGTATCCTTTGAAACAAATAATCTTAATACAGTAACCGACGTAAGCATTTATCTTCTTGACAAGGGATATGAGAATCCCGAGGAAGGAGAGCTTATCTGCGAGCGTTCCTATACCTTTGAGTATTCCGGCTTCCATCGTGTATCTCTCGGTGAAGAATATTTCATTCCCAAAGGCAAGCTCGTTTCTATCGTTGTTCATCAGCATACCGACGTTTACACCGCAGTTCTTCCGATAAAGCTGATAGAAAACCAGGCGTATTATGAGTTTGCGGTGGCAAACGGAATAGACATGCCCTTATACGGTAAGGCTGTAGTAAATGAAGGCGAAAGCTTTGTTATGTACGATGATGCATGGCACGACTGGGCAACAGAGGACGAGGGCGACGGAATACTTGTCCATATTCTTGGCGCACTGGTTGATTACAGAGATTGTGACAACCATTCTATAAAGGCATACGTTCGTAAGCCCGAGCAGGAACCCACACCCGGCGAATCCACCGATATACCCGAGGACGACGAACCCGGTACAGATCCCGAACCCGGCGACACTACCGCACCTGATGAAGAACCTGACAAGGATGAAGAGCCGGATATTGACGGAACTAATCCTCCTACAGGTGTAAAGACAAGCGGAGTTATCGGTGTTGTACTGAGCTTTGGTATAGCGGCGGCGGCTCTTATACGCAGAAGAAAATAAAATAAAATAAACAGCGGCAAAAGAAAGGAAAAAATTATGGCAGCAGCAATTATTACAGGCTCAGCAAGAGGCATCGGTGCGGCAATCGCATTAAGACTTGCAAAGGATGGCTACGACATCGCCCTTAACGATATTTCCGAGGCTATGTTTGAAAATAACAGCATTATGGAAGACATCAGGGCGCTTGGCGTACAGTGTGAAAAGTATATTGCAGACGTATCCGACCACCAGCAATGCTCCGATATGGTCAAGGCAGTAAAGGAACGCTTCGGCAGTATCGACGTACTGGTAAACAATGCAGGTATCACCCGTGACGGCTTACTTGCAAGAATGAGTGAGGAAAACTTTGATCTCGTTATTGCGGTAAACCAGAAGAGCGTATTCAATATGACAAAGTTTGCAGGCTCTGTAATGATGAAGCAGAGAAGCGGCAGAATCATCAACCTTTCCTCCGTTGCAGGTCTTTACGGCAATGCAGGACAGATGAACTATTCCGCAAGTAAGGCGGCTATAATCGGTATGACAAAGACCACCGCCAAGGAGCTTGGCTCTCGTGGTATCACCTGCAATGCGGTAGCACCCGGATTTATCAGCACACCTATGACGGATAAGCTGTCTGACGAAGTTAAAAACTCCATTTTAAGTATGATCGCTATGAAGAGATACGGCGAAGTAAACGAAATCGCAGGCGTTGTATCCTTCCTCGCATCTCCTGACGCAAGCTACGTAACAGGTCAGATAATAGAAATCAGCGGCGGACTTTCAATGTAAGAAAAGTGAGGACAAAAGAAATGAACAGAGTAGTTATAACAGGTCTTGGCGTAGTAAGCCCCATCGGTAACACGGTAGAAGAATTCTGGGACAGCCTTATGGCAGGTAAGCACGGCTTCACTCTTGAAGAATGGTTTCCCGGTCAGAGCGAAGAACAGAACGTAAAGGCGCTTGTAAAGGACTTCAGCGCAGAAGAATACTTTGACAAGAAGGAGCTTCGCCGTACTGATATAATCACCCAGTACGCCGTATATGCGGCAAAAAAGGCAATTGAGGACGCAGGTACTGATTTCAGCGATCTCGATCCCTTCAGATGCGGAGTTATCATCGGTAGCGGTATCGGTGGTATCGAAACGACTCAGGAAGAGCTTCTTGCATACCACAACAAGGGCAACAAGAGAGTATCGGTATTCACTATCCCCAAGATGATAGGCAATATGCCTGCAGGTACCGTTGCTATAAGAACCGGCTTCAAGGGAGCTAACTTCTGTGCGGTATCAGCCTGCGCCAGCGGTACACACGCTATAGGCGAAGCCTTCCACGCTATAAAGCACGGCTATATGGACTGTGCTATTGCGGGCGGTACGGAAAAGGCTTCTATCGGCTTTGCATATGCAGGCTTCAACAATATGCACGCTGTTACAAGATCCACAGACCCCGACAAGGCAAGCATTCCCTTCGACGCTGAAAGAAGCGGCTTTGTACTCGGTGACGGATGCGGTATCGTTATTTTAGAGGAATACGAACACGCAAAGGCAAGAGGCGCTAAAATCTATGCTGAAGTAATCGGCTACGGTGCAACCTGCGACGCCTATCACGAGACCAGCCCCGATCCCGAGGGCAAGGGCGGTGCAAAGGCTATGGAATTTGCAGTTGCAGAATCAGGCAGAAGTGCAGATACCTTCAACTATATCAATGCTCACGGCACCTCAACACCTATGAATGATAAGACAGAAACAGCGGCAATCAAGATATGCTTCGGCGACCACGCAAAGAATATCGCAATAAACTCCACCAAGTCCATGACAGGTCACCTTTTAGGTGCGGCAGGCGGTGTTGAAGCGGTTGCAACTGCTTTACAGATAAAGAATCAGACTGTACATCAGACGCTCGGCTACAAGACGGCAGATCCCGAATGCGATCTTGACTACGTACCCGACGCTCCCAGAAAGATGAAGATAACAGGTGCGCTCAGCAACTCCTTAGGCTTCGGCGGTCACAATGCCTGCGTAGCCTTTGCACCCGTTGAAGACTGATTTACACAACTGAAAGGAAAACAATGAAATGCAGTTTGAAAAGAACGAGCTTATATCCGCAGTAAAAGAGCTTATCGGAGTGATGAAGGAAAGCGGACTTGGTTATATAAGCGTAAAAAACGATAAATTTGAATTAGAACTGGGACAGAAGCACCCCGAACCCCGTCCCCTTCCCCCTATGCCCGTTATGCCTCCTATGGCTATGGGTATGCAGGCAGCTCCCGCTACTACAGAAGCGGCAGCCGAAGCTGCTCCCGTGGCAGGCAAGAGCATCACAAGTCCTATCGTAGGCACCTTCTATGCCGCTCCCGCTCCTGACAAAGCTCCCTTTGTAAAGGTAGGCGACAGCGTAAACGAGGGCGACGTAGTATGCATCGTTGAAAGTATGAAGGTTATGAACGAGGTACTCGCTGACAAGTCAGGCGTTGTTACAGCTATTGCTGTAAAGGATGGCGAAGCGGTAGAATTCGGTCAGCCCCTCATTATGCTCTCTTAAGAAAGGAAAAAGATTATGCCTTTAATGAATAAAGAACAGATAATGGAGATAATCCCCCACAGAGATCCCTTTATGCTTATCGATACCATCGAAGAAATGGTACCCGGTGTAAGCGTAGTAGCAACAAAGTATATGAGTGAGGACGAATTCTGGTTCAAGGGACATTTCCCCGACTACCCCGTAGTACCCGGTGTGCTTATGCTTGAGATGCTTGCTCAAGCAGGTGCGGTAGCAATGCTCTCCCTTCCTGAAAACAAGGGTAAGATAGGCTTTTTCGGTGGCGTCAAGGAAGCTAAATTCCGCAGACAGGTAGTTCCGGGAGATCTCTTAAAGCTCGAAGTTGAGATAATCAAGATAAAGGGCCCCGTAGGCGTTGGCAAGGCACTTGCTACAGTAAACGGAGAAAAGGCGGTTTCCGCTGAAATTTCCTTTGCGTTAAAATAATTACATACTCTTTGAAAGGTAACCTGAATGTTTAACAAGATTTTAATTGCAAACCGTGGCGAAATTGCTATACGAATAATAAGAGCCTGCAGAGAGCTTGGCATAAAGACGGTAGCGGTGTATTCTACTGCCGACCGTTCCGCCCTTCACGCCCAGATTGCTGACGAAGCTATCTGCATAGGCCCTGCCTTATCAAAGGACAGCTATCTTAATAGCAAGGCACTTCTTGCCGCTTGTGAAGTGACAGGCGCAGAGGCTATACATCCGGGCTTCGGCTTCTTATCCGAAAACAGCCAGTTTGTAAGACTTTGTGACAAGTGCGGTATAAAGTTCATCGGACCTTCTGCCGACGCTATGGACGCTATGGGCGACAAGGCGAATGCCAAGAAGACTATGATAGAAAACAACGTACCCGTTGTTCCCGGCTCCGACGGTGTTGTGGAAAGCATTGAAGAGGCAAAGGAGATTGCTGATAAGATTGGCTATCCCATAATGGTAAAGGCGAGTGCAGGCGGTGGCGGCAGAGGTATCAGAAGAGTTGATACTCCTGATGAGCTGGAGGCGGCTATAACCGCCGCAAAGCAGGAGGCAAAGCAGTTCTTTGCAAACGATGATATCTACATCGAAAAGTTTATCGTAGATCCCCGTCATATTGAAATTCAGCTCCTTGCAGACGAGCAGGGCAACGTTATTTACCTTGGCGAACGTGACTGCTCACTCCAGAGAAGAAATCAGAAGGTGCTTGAGGAAAGTCCCAGCCCCATTATGACCGAGGAGCTTCGTAAGGCTATGGGCGAAGCGGCGGTAAGAGCGGCAAAGGCTTGCGGCTATGCCAATGCAGGTACTGTAGAATTCCTTGTGGACAAGGACAGAAACTTCTACTTTATGGAGATGAATGCAAGAATCCAGGTAGAGCATCCCGTAACCGAAATGGTAACGAGTGTAGACCTTGTAAAGGCGCAGATAAAGATTGCAAACGGACAGCCTCTTGAATACGTTCAGGATGATATAAAAATAAACGGTCACGTTATCGAATGCCGTATCAATGCGGAAGAGCCCAAGAATAACTTCCGTCCCTGCCCCGGTAAGATAAAGTCGATCCATATGCCCGGTGGCTTCGGTGTAAGAATAGATACCGCAGTATATCAGGGCTATGAGATTCCCCCTTACTATGACAGTATGATAGCAAAGGTACTGGTAAAGGGAAGAGACAGAAAGGAAGCTATTCAGAAGATGAAGGTTGCCTTATCCGAGTTTCTTATCGAGGGAATAAACACAAATATAGATTTCCAGCTTAACCTTCTTCGTGACGAGGACGTGGAAAGCGGAAACGTAGATATCGGCTTTTTAAGTCGTAAGGATCTGACTTAAAGGAGGTGCTTTTCGTTGTTAGAGGATTTATTCAAAACGGTTAAAGACCGTTTCAATGCAGAAAAAAGTGAAACAGAAAAGGTAAAAGCACCTGAAATTCCGAAGGACCTGCTTTTCAAGTGTCCCAGATGCCAGAGCGTTATCTTTATGGACGAGTTTGAAAAGCGCAGAAAGACCTGTCCCTCCTGTAACTATCATGCAAGACTCTCCTGGAAGGAAAGACTTGAAATTACAGCGGACAAGGACAGCTTCGAGCCCTTTGACGAAAAGATGAATTCTATGAATCCCATCGGCTTTCCTGAATACGAAAAGAAGATAAAAAGCCTTCAGGAGGCAAATGATATAAACGATGCCATTGCAACCGGCGTATGCACTATAAGAGGCTATAAGACGGTTATCGGCATTATGGATTCTAACTTTATGATGGCAAGTATGGGTAGCGTAGTGGGTGAAAAGATTACCCGTGCCTTTGAATACGCTACGGAGCATAAGCTCCCCGTAATACTGTTTACAGCGTCAGGCGGTGCAAGAATGCAGGAGGGTATAATCTCCCTTATGCAGATGGCAAAGACCTCAGGTGCGGTAAAGCGTCACAGCGACGCAGGCGGACTTTATATAACGGTTATGACCGATCCCACAACGGGCGGCGTTACAGCCTCCTTTGCAAGTCTTGGAGATATTATTTTAGCAGAGCCTAAGGTACTTATCGGTTTTGCAGGCAGAAGAGTTATCCAGGATACCATAAAGCAGAAGCTCCCCGACGATTTCCAGTCGGCAGAATTCTTACTGCAGAGCGGCTTTGTGGACGCTATCGTTGAGCGCAAGGGTATGAGAAAGGCGCTTTCCAATATTTTAAGACTTCACAACTATAAAAAACAGAGCGACAGCTGGCAGCACGGCTGATAAGGAAAGGAAGAGAATATGACGCTTTCGGCAACACAGCGCCTTGAAATCATAAGAGAAAAGACAAGGCCCACTGTAAATGATTATATTCCTGCTATCTTCAATCACTTTACCGAGCTGCACGGCGACAGACTCTACGGTGATGACGCCGCTATATTAAGCGGTATTGCGACAATAGACGGCACACCCGTAACTGTCATTGCTCAGGTCAAGGGAAGAAATTTAGAAGAGAACAAGAGAAGTAATTTCTCAATGCCCCATCCCGAGGGCTACAGAAAGGCTTTACGCCTTGCAAAGCAGGCGGAAAAATTCCATCGTCCCGTTATCTGCCTTGTGGACACTCCCGGTGCATTCTGCGGAGTTGAGGCGGAAAAAAGAGGTCAGGGCGAGGCTATAGCAAAGAACATAGCTGAATTTATGACTCTCAGGACTCCCGTTATTTCGGTGGTACTGGGCGAGGGTGGTTCAGGCGGTGCGCTGGCACTGGCGGTATGCGACGAGCTGGCAATGCTTGAAAACGCACTCTATTCGGTAATTTCACCAAGAGGCTTTGCTTCTATCCTGTGGAAGGACCCTGCAAGGGAAAAGGAAGCGGCGGAGCTGATGAAGATAACTGCCGAGGACCTTCAGACCTTCGGCGTATGCGATAAGATAATAGCAGAGCCGGTAGGCGGCGCCCATAACGATATGCACGCCACAGCGGAAAACATATCCGATTATCTTATTGACGCTATCGGCAGACTTACAAAAATCGATATAGACACACTTCTTGATATGAGATACAAGAAGTTCAGAAAGATAGGAATGTTCACAGAAGAATAAGAAATTTACCGTTTCTTAGGTTGAGCTATTGAATAATTTCTGATTTGTGTAAAATGATGAAAAACGCCATTCTTTTTAGTGCATTTTTATTTAAGATTTGGCGCAAAACACACTTGATTATTTCGGCAATATGCCGTATAATATTTCTATGAGAAGAAAATAATTCTTTTTTAAAAAACGGAGGAAAGTACAATGGTATTTGAAAAAGTAAAGGCAATCATCGTTGATCAGCTCGACGTAGATGAAAACGACGTAACAGAAACATCCAACATTCAGGACGATTTAGGCGCTGACTCTTTAGACATCGTTGACCTCGTAATGAGCTTCGAAGAAGAATTCGACATCGAGATCCCCGACGAAGAAGTTGAAAAGATCAAGACTGTTGGTGACATCGTTAAGTTCATCGAAGAAAATTCCTGATCACTTTAAACGAATAAGAAACGTTAAGCCGTATCCAAAACCGGATACGTCTGTTTTTTTCTTAAAGGAGGTAAAAAATGAAAAGCGTATGCTTTACGGGACATCGTTCTATTAAGGGTGTGGATTATCATAGTCTGAAAATTATGCTGGATAACACCATCTGCTCTCTTGTGAAAAGGGGTGCTACCGAATTCTATTGCGGCGGTGCGCTTGGCTGGGATACGATATGCGCCAATA
>JAFTVY010000029.1 GCA_017465545.1 Ruminiclostridium sp. | reverse complement strand
TTTTTTCATAAAAACAGTCCTCTCAATTTCAATCAAAGAGCAGAAATTCCTCTCTTCATCTAATAAGACGATGGTTTCTAAAAAACGTTACATATTTTTGTAAAATTTTTTTGAAGCGATCACTTTACTATTTTGTATAAGAAAAATATTCAAATTCTCCACTTACAGCATCAACGTAGGTTGCATAGAACTTGCCGTCATTGGGATTTAAAAGGGTGAATTTCCATTTTGGAGAAAGAGATGCAGTTAACAATTCTGTATTTCGATCGCCTGCATATATAAGCTCTGCTTTATTTACATCAAACACAACTTTATCAGAAAGCTTCTCTGACGCAATCTGTACAGCATCATAAAGTGATATAATTCCTTCAACCTGATTTGTTTTAGTTACAGGAAGTAATATCATATTAGTAACTATATCCACATTGTCAGCGCCGAGCATAACGGCTTCGCCTGAAAGTGTGTATTTTGAACTTATATCTGCGTATGTAACAATCTCACCGTTTCCATCATAAGGAATACCGTTATAGCACACAGAATAATCAAACAAGTAATAAAAATGTTCGCCGCTTATTTTATGAACCTTAACTTCGTTTACCTTTAAAGAAAGATTATTCAGTTTTCCTTCATACAAGTCACTTAAATAATGATTTTCAAAGTAATCCACTGCTTCACCTATAGTAACATCACCAAAAGGCAAGGAGTAACTTACATCATTGCAGCTACCGTCATTAACATAGCTTTCAACCAGCTCACTTTCAATTGATGAGGGAGATAAGCAATGTGCATCACTGCTCACCGTTGCACCCGTATCGTATATATCCCCCTTTACAATCCAGTGTGGCACAGCTGTAGCCGGATACCACCACAAATATGCGTTATTTTCCTTATCGCTGTATTCGGTTATATAAATATCGTGATTGTCCCTTTCTAAATGCTCTTTATATTCCGACGCATTCAAAGGGAAAAATATTTTCTCATCTGAAAATTCGTCGGCACCTGACCATATCAGCATATGCTCAACGTCAAATTCTCCGAATATCTTCTCGCAATACTTTTTAAAAGTTGCATAATTTTCTTTGTCAGTAGCAGTAAAGGCAGAATTGCTGAGACTTATCGTTATAAAGCTTATGTCTTCACGGCTCTCACAAGAAACAAACGTATTGCTTAAATTCAAGTTCTTGAAATCAGCAGTCTTGCACTTTTCAAAATCCTCCTGTACACTATCTGTTACCTTTTTCACGTCACGGATTTTTTCGTGATATTTGATTTCCTCAAGTTCACTTTCAGATGATGAAACGGATTCAACTATACTACTTGATGTATCATAAGGCGATGATTCTTCTTCGAATGTTGATGATGATATTTCCAAAGAATTATTCTCGTTGCTCCCTACGGTACAACCTGTAAGCATTGCTGAAAATATAAGTATTGCGATAATTTTTTTCATAAGAGTTTTCCTTCCGCTGTTTTTTTGTTATTTTACAACAGCAATTATGCAAAGTCAACGGAAAATAACCGAGTGGTCAAAAAATCATACCGAATGGTAAAAAAAATCGGATAGCCGAAGCTATCCGAAATTTATATTATTCTTTTACTATATCCGAAACAATAGCATTAGTCACCTTTATTAAATCCGAAGGCTTAATAACAATCTGTGTACCAAGCTTTCCGCCGCTGACTATTATTTCTTCAAAATTATTTATCGTGCTATGATAAACAGTCTTATAGAGTTTTTTCATACCTATTGGCGTACAACCGCCTCTGATGTAGCCGGTAACTGCATTTATATCCTTCACGGGAAGCATTTCTACCGACTTTTCACCTACAGATTTTGCCGCCTTTTTCATATCAAGCTCTAAATGAATCGGTATCGCAAAAACGTAATAGTTTTTTGACTTTCCTTCCGTTACAAGGGTTTTAAAGCTACTGTCATAGGACTGTCCGAGCATATCGGCTATATGAACGCCGTCGATGAATTCATCACAGTCATAGGTATTTACTTTGTAAGGAATCTTGTTTTTATCAAGAATCCGCATTGCATTGGTTTTATTATCTTTTTCTTTTGCCATAATATCACCTTAAAGAAGAGAATATATTTCGTCAAAGGGCTTTACGCTTCGCTTCAGAATTCCGTTTATATATGCTATAGCTATTCCATAGTTTGTTATCGGGATATTCTGCTCATCAGCGCTGGAAATTCTGTATTTCATTTCCCTTTCGCTGAGTGTACAAGCGCCGCAATGAATAATCATTTTATATTTCGATAAATCTTCAGGGAACGTGCCGCCAGACGTAAATTCAAAATTTACGTCCTTACCCGTATATTTCTTTACCCAGGCAGGAATTTTTACAGTACCGATATCTTCACATTGTCTGTGATGAGTACAGCCTTCGGAAATAAGTATAGTATCGCCATCTGACAAGGTATCCAGCGTTTTTACACCTTCAACGTTCTTTTTGAGATTTCCCTTATATCTTGCAAAAAGAATTGAAAAGGAAGTCAGCATAATATCATCAGACACATCCTTTGATACTCTGCCGAATGCCTGGCTGTCGGTTATGACAAGTTTCGGCTTTACAGAAAGCTTTTCCAACGTTGCTTTAACCTCGGTATCCCTGCATACAACACTAATTGCACCTGCTTCAAGAATATCTCTGATAGTCTGCTGTTGGGGTAATATAAGCCTGCCTTTAGGAGCAGAAGCGTCTATCGGCACTACAAGCACAACAGTATCAAGAGGAGATAGTAAATCTGCACAGATTCTCTTATTCTCGTCTTTAAGCTGTAAGGTGGAAGCAATAAGCTCTTTAAGCTCGTTTATATTCTTTCCCGTTACGCTGTCAACGTATATTACACCGGTTTGTTTATCGTCGTTACGTTCAGCCAGATCAGACTTAGTGAACACTCTGATATAAGGAATATTATGTTTTTTCAACTTCTCGGCTATTTCCTTATCATAGTCGTTCTCACCGATAAGACTATCCGTTACAAGTAAGGCGATATCAGTTTTATAAAGCACCTCAAGACTTTTCTTTATACGGAGTGCTCCAAGTTCACCCACGTCGTCGATACCTGCTGTATCGGTTATCATAACGGGACCTAATGGTAAAAGCTCCATTGCCTTGGAAACGGGATCTGTGGTAGTACCCGCAGTATCGGATACCACCGCCAGTTCCTGACCTGTGATAGCATTTATAAGGCTTGATTTACCGGCATTCCTTCTGCCGAAAATTCCTATGTGGATTCTTTCACCGCTGGGAGTAGAATTAAGACTCATAATTTACCATCCTTTAGAATCTGAAATCTCTCTGTCCGTTCTTGATGTTGTCGATGTATTCCATTGCAATCTGTCTTACCTTATCCTTGGGGATGTTGTAAAGCTCCTTTGCAATAAGCTCTTCGCCGATCTTCTTTGTATCGTCGCTTGCGTAGTCTTCGAGATATTCCTTTAACGTCATAAGAGCATTGGGATGACAGCAGTTCTGAATCTGACCTGATTTGCAAAGACTCATAAATCTGTCACCGGTTCTTCCCTCTCTGTAGCAAGCTGTGCAGAATGAAGGAATATAGCCAAGTCTCATAAGCCAGTTTACTATCTCATCAAGTGTACGGGTATCGGATACGTCAAACTGTGCGGAGTTATCCTCTTCCTCTTCAGGCTCTGCATAACCGCCTACGCTTGTCTTGGATCCACCGCTTATCTGTGAAACGCCAAGCTGTAACACCTTTTCTCTGCTCTTCTGGCTTTCTCTTGTTGATACGATCATACCTGTGTAAGGTACGGCAATTCTGAGACAAGCAACAATCTTTGCAAACTGATCATCGCTGATACCGTTATCAAATTCATCAGGATCGATATCGTCTGCTCTTCTTACTCTGGGAACAGAAATAGTATGAGGACCTACGCCATGTACTGCTTCAAGGTGTTCAGCGTGCATTAAAAGGCCTGCAAACTCATATCTGTAAAGCTCAAGTCCGAATAAAGCACCGATACCTACGTCGTCGATACCGCCCTCCATAGCTCTGTCCATAGCCTCTGTATGGTATGCATAGTTGTGCTTGGGACCTGTGGGATGTAAACGCTCATAGCTTTCCTTGTGATAGGTTTCCTGGAAAAGGATATATGTACCTATTCCTGCATCCTTGAGCTTTCTGTAGTTTTCAACCGTTGTAGCGGCAATATTTACGTTTACTCTACGGATAGCACCGTTCTTATGCTTTATAGAATAGATAGTCTTAATGCTTTCGAGTATGTACTCAATAGGATTATTCACGGGATCCTCACCCGCTTCGAGAGCCAGTCTCTTGTGTCCCATATCCTGAAGTGCGATAACCTCTGCCTTTATCTCCTCCTGGGTGAGCTTTTTACGGCAGATAGTCTTGTTCTTTGCGTGATAAGGGCAGTAAAGGCATCCGTTTACACAGTAGTTGGAAAGGTAAAGCGGCGCAAACATAACGATTCTGTTACCGTAGAAATCCTTCTTTATCTGCTGTGCAAGAGCGTATATCTCCTCATTCTTTTCAGGAATTTCACAATCGAGAAGAACAGCCGCATCTCTGTGGGAAAGTCCCTTTCTCTCTCTTGCCTTTTCAAGAATGCTATCGATAAGCTCTACGTTATTCTTGTTTTCTTCTGCATACTGAAGGGTTTCCATAATTTCCTCGTGGCTGATAAACTCTTCTGCTTTAAGTGATTTGGGGTTGTACATAATTTATTTCCTTTCTGTAAAAGAGGCGTGATCGCCTCTGGTTTTGACTACTTTATATCCGGCAGATATAACTCTGCTTTCAAGACTTTTTACACTCTGCGCCGATTCCTCACCGGTGCTTATTTTATTATCATAAAGTAGATATTTGCTTCTTACGTCCGTTGGCGACAGATTCGGCATTACTACGTTGGCACCAGCCTTCAGCGCAAGCTCTCTGCCATCGGGGAGAATAGTACCGAGAGCTGTTGTAGCAGGTAGCAATGCAGCAGGCAGAATAAGTCTCACAAGAGCAAGCATAAATATCGAAAGCTCGGCAGTTCCCTGCGGCATATTCCTGAAGGGCGTTGCGTGATGAGGTATAAACGGCCCGATTCCTACCATCTCAGGCTGTAATTTTTCAAGAAACAGCAGATCATCTGCAAGGTTTTCATTTGTCTGATATGGTGAGCCTACCATAAAACCGGCGCCCGTCTGAAAACCGATTTTTTTAAGATTAAAAAGACACTTCTGTCTGTTTTCCGCTGTAAGCGGAGCAGGATGAAGCTTACTGTAATGCTCACAGTCTGCAGTTTCGTGACGAAGCAGATACCTGTCAGCTCCCGCTTCATAATACCTTCTGTAGCTTTCCTCACTTTTTTCTCCTATTGAAAGTGTAACAGCGCAATCGGGATAACGGGTTTTTATTTCTCCTACGATATCGCATATAATATCATCTGTATAATAAGGATCTTCACCGCCCTGCATTACAAAGGTCCTGAATCCGAGGTCGTAACCCGTCTCACAGCATTCCAGTATCTGCTCCTTGCTGAGGCGATAACGCTTTGCATCCTTGTTTCCTGCTCGTATACCGCAGTAATAACAGTTATTCTTACAATAGCTTGTAAATT
This sequence comes from Ruminiclostridium sp., assembly GCA_017465545.1. GTDB lineage: Bacteria > Bacillota > Clostridia > Oscillospirales > Ruminococcaceae > Ruminiclostridium_E. The sequence goes on along the minus strand of JAFTVY010000029.1, from coordinate 72,192 downwards.
CGATAAGGCCTCTGATATAAACGTCCTTACCGTAGTACTTTTCCCTGACTGCTGAAGACAGAGAAAAAACGTAATCCCTAATGCTGTCACGGTTTTCTATAAGAGTTATATACTCATCCTTTTCAAGATGATGCGTGTCATAAAGCCTGTCAACAAGAATCTTAAGCTTTTCCATGTTATTCTCCATTCTCCGTTGGAAGCTTCTGATATATAGTTTTAGTGGTAACTCCCTTCAGCGCACCAAGTCTGCCTGACAGAGTGCTTATCACGTCCTGCGGTGCATCTATAGCTATACTTATTATCGATACCCCCGCCTTTTCATAAGGAATTCCCATTCTTCCGATTATGTAACCTGCATTGTTGTGCAAAAGCTCGTTCATCCTGACAACGCTGTCAGGCTCGGAAACTACTATACCTATAAGTGCTACTCTGCTTTCCTGTGTATTCATTCACTTTCCTCTCCCGGAAATCCGTAAAAAAACAGCCATGTAAAGACATGGCTGTAATAATGCGCAACAAATAAACAGATTTTACAATCTATTTTTGTTCCTTTTATAAAGCTCTGTCTTTCTTTTCAGATTTCCGTCATCTTTAAAGTCAGTCGTCACTACTTTTGTTGATTCAGAATTGTTCGGTAAAAGTAAATCTCGTACCTCACAACGAAAATTCATTACTTCTTGTGTCTGGGGTTTGCGCCAACGTTTGTGATTGCCTGCATAACGGCAACGTCAAGATCTACTGTAGGCTGGCTTTCCATCTCCTGAGTGATTCTGGTGAAAATCTCGCCGTTTACTGTGCTGACGTATCTTGAAGGAAGTCTGTTGAGCGCATATGCCTTCATATCCTCAACACAAACCTCACATCTGCAACAATCGCTTTTTGCTAAAAGCTCGGATAATCTTTCATCAACGTAATGTTCCATCATATTTATAAGCATAATTAAATTTCCTTTCTTTAAGAAAAGCTATACTACGTCTTTATAATACTATTTTATCACAATAAGGCTAAACAGTCAATAGATAACAAGAAATTTATAAATATTTTATTCAGTTGTCAATAATAGTTGACACTTACTCTCAAAAATAAAATTAAGAATATCATTCAAGGCGGTTGCAAATTTTAGGATTGTGGATATATTTCCGCAAATAGCTTTGCACCTGTTTTTATTTTAAAAACTCGTACTCAAACAATGTGGGGACAATTTCAGAATTATAATATTCCTTTACCTTTTGTTTCAATGACTTTAAAGCACCATTAAGCTCAGGGTAATCCGGTTTGTTTTCCCCCGTTTCTTCATCAGGCGTAAATGTGTTAAGCTCGGCAAATATTTGATAAACTCCATATGTATAGTTGGAGTTATATTTATCCGTCTTCTTTGCCCATCTTAATACGGATTCCCACATTTCCAAAAGTTCGTTTTCCTTTTTTCCTGCTTTAAGTTTTTTCAAATCTTTACTTGCAAGCGTCTCACCATTGGTAGAGTCAAGGCACAAATTGTTTCTATAAAAACGATTGTCGGAACCTATAAAGGTTCTCATATGATTTTGCATTTCAAAACAAGTAAAAACAAGGCATTTAAGCAGGAATTGAGTTAATATTCCGTTTTTTACATCTCTGAAGAATTTATCAGCACCGTCACCCGATTTCATTATTCTTGCACGCTCAGTCCATTCTCTATTATATGTAATATATCTACTTGCACAAAACATTGGTAGCTTTTCAAGATAGTTATCTGTTCGAAGGAAGAACCCATGCCCATCGTACCTTCCACAAATTGTAATTCCAGAATTTAAGTCTGGATTGTCGAAACCTGTTCCGTTACAAATTAAAAAGCCAATAATGTTTTCATTAAATCGCTTTTGTACACAATTCTTTTTCGCAAGATATTCTGTGCCATTCAGATTGCAAGAAATGCCATCCATTTCATCATCAAAACATCTATTATCAAAATACTTTTCGCTTATAACAAAATTGATTTTTTTAATAGATAAAACTCCAACATATTCTATTTCGTTCTGTTTATTAATATTATATCCCTTCAAATCAAATGTTTCCATATGTGACTCTTCGTTACCCCAAAGAATACAAGAAATACAGGCATCAATATTTGTGTGAAAGAATCTTCTATTAAATGCAAATCCATCTATAAAAACCTTAGATATTAAATGTTGTGCCTTCCAATATTTTATTGGCGAGTAAACAATATAGCTGTCAGTAGGTTGTCTTAAATAATATTTAAACGCTGACCAAATAAAAGCATTACCTAAATCGTTTGAAACTTTTCCTTTGTTTTCCTTCTTCATTTCAGAAACAACAAAACTCTTTTTCCAAGCTCCTTTTACTGAGGTTGTTCCGTTTGATTCTGCATAAGGAGGATTTTCAAACAGAATTATAGTACATTTAGGATTATCAATATACTGCTTAATTACGGGATTATTTATATATTCTTCTGACAGCGCATCTGCGCCGCGTACAAGTCCCATATTAAAAGTGTCTTCTTTTTCTGTGGGAGGAATTATATATCGAACTTTACTGCCTATAAGTTCTAATAAAACCTTATATTCATAATATTCAATGGTTGATACGATACAATGAGATAATTCCTCGTCGCTCAATCTTATTTCAAGGTTTCCTGTTCCTGCGCAACGGTCTAAGATTATATAATCATTTCCTTGTGGTACTCTTGCAATCGCCTTGCGTACCAGCTCAATAGATTTATCTACATAAGGTTCAGGAGTATAGAAAGCTCCTAAATTCTTTTTTTGAATAGTATCATTCAATTTATCCATAAGGTATTGAAAACGGACATTGTCTTTTCCCTCATAAGCATATATATAATCTCTAAACTTATTAGGTTCTCTAATTTCACCTATGATTTTAACTTTCCCAGTACTATCTCCAATAAAATCTGATTTTCTTGCCTGTGGATTTTCTCTATAATATTTTTCCGCCCATCCAACAATACAGTTTTCGTCAATGTGAATTTTTGTGTAATGGTTTTCCCTAAGCAACTGGATTAAGGAAAATTCATCGGCTTGATTTTCAGCATACTGTAATTTTGAAACGTAATCGTAAGCAAGAAAACCTACATTCTTTTTGGAAGCCCCACCAACATAAACCGTTTCAATATATTTTAAATAATCAGCAGAATTATACACATAAGCGGTTGCGGTATTTAAAGAAATCAATAAAATATTCGCAGGTATCGGCTCCCCCTTGATTCTCATCGAAGATAAATATTTTATAGTCTGGAATAAACAAGCATTAAGGTCAGTTATATTTAACTTAAATTCAAGCAAATTACCGTTTAATATACCGTCTGTATTGTTACGAAAAATATCATCATAAGTTAAAAGCGGGTTTATAATCTTTAAATACTGTTCATAAAATTCAATTTGCCCTTCGAGTTCCACATTAAACTTCTTAATCATTTTGTCCTATACCTCCAGAATTTAATTGCACTCATATAAGACAAAACGATTGTTTTCCAAATAAAAAGTGCGGCTACCGAAGCAACCGCACAAAAACGCAAACTCCAGTAGTCGCCAAACTAACTCTATGTGAAATGGGTATAACCACACTTACCAGAAGGAATTGGCATTTTATCAAATTCATAAGATAAGTGTGGGTAAAAAAGGGTATAATTATCCCTCGAAGATAAAATGATACCACAAGTCACAATTATTAAGTTAGTTTGGCAACATTATTATACACCTTTTTTGAAAATATTTCAATAGACTTTAAAAGAAAAACTTCAAAAATTATATATAAATAGCAGATCGTTTTTATTGACAAATTCTACTGTCTGGTGTATAATAATAGAGTATGTAAACTAAAATATTATAATTATGCCCAAAAGGCGGTTATTCAAATATAGAAAGGACAAGACAACATACAATGAGCTTACTCACAAAATTATTCGGAAACTATTCAGAAAAAGAAATCAAGCGCATCACACCCTTAAAGGATGCTGTTCTGAATCTTGAATCAAAGTATTCAGCTATGTCTGATACGGAGCTCAAGGAACAGACAAACGTCTTAAAGGGCAGACTTGCAAACGGCGAAACTCTTGAGGATATTCTCCCCGAAGCTTTCGCTACCTGCAGAGAAGCGATGTGGAGAGTTCTCGGTAAAAAGCCTTATCCCGTGCAGGTACTCGGTGGTATCGTATTATTCCAGGGACGTATCGCAGAAATGAGAACAGGTGAAGGTAAAACCTTCGTGGCTGCTCTTCCCACCTACCTTGTTGCTCTCAGCGGCAAGGGTGTTCACGTAGTAACGGTAAACGACTACCTTGCAAAGCGTGACGGTGAAATGATCGGACGTGTACACCGCTTCCTCGGTCTTACTGTAGGTATGATCCTGCACGATATGACAAACGATCAGAGAAGAAAAGCATATAACTGCGACGTTACCTACGGCACAAACAACGAGCTGGGCTTCGACTATCTGCGTGACAACATGTGCATACACAAGAAGGACAAGGTTCAGCGTGAATTCAACTTTGCAATTGTCGACGAAGTTGACTCTATCTTAATAGATGAAGCAAGAACTCCTCTTATCATTTCAGGCGCAGGCGATAAATCTACAGACCTTTACCAGAAGGCAGACAAGTTAGCAAGAAATCTTCGTCCCTATAAGGTTGTCGAGCTTGACAGCAAGGAAGATCAGGACGTTATCGACGGCGACTATATCATAGACGAAAAAGCAAAAAGCGCTACCCTCACCCAAAGAGGCGTAAGAAAGGCAGAAGCTTATTTCGGTGTTGAAAACCTTATGGATATGGAGAATATGACTCTCCTGCACCACGTAAACCAGGCAATCAAGGCTCAGGGCATAATGAAGCGTGACGTTGACTACGTAGTCAAGGACGGCGAAATTGTAATCGTAGACGAATTCACAGGTCGTCTTATGTTCGGACGTCGCTTCAACGAAGGCTTACATCAGGCTATCGAAGCTAAGGAAGGGGTACAGGTAAAGAACGAAAGTAAGACTCTCGCTACAATCACCTTCCAGAACTTCTTCAGACTTTACGATAAGCTTTCAGGTATGACCGGTACTGCTATGACAGAAGAAGGCGAATTCAGACAGATCTACGCGCTTGACGTTATCGAGATACCTACAAACAAACCCGTAGCAAGAATCGATCATCAGGATCAGGTTTATAAGAATGAAAACGGCAAGTTTGCCGCAGTAATAAGACAGATTGAAGAATGCCACGCAAAAGGACAGCCGGTTCTCGTAGGTACAATCACAATCGAAAAGTCAGAACTTCTCTCCTCTATGCTTAAGAGAAAAGGTATAAAGCACGAGGTACTGAACGCTAAGAATCACGAAAGAGAAGCAGAAATCGTTGCTCAGGCAGGTAAAAAGGGTGCCGTAACCATCGCTACAAACATGGCGGGACGTGGTACCGATATTATGCTCGGTGGTAACGCTGAATATCTCGCAAAGGCAAGGATGAGAAAGGAAGGAATGGACGAATTCCTTATCAACGAAGCAACCGGCTTTGCAGAGACAGATAATCAGGATATCATCAATGCAAGAGAAACCTATATTAAATACAACGAAGAATTCAAGAATCAGATTGAAGGCGAGGCTGAAGAAGTAAGACAGGCAGGCGGTCTGTTTATCCTCGGTACAGAACGCCATGAATCCCGCCGTATCGACAACCAGTTAAGAGGTCGTGCAGGTCGTCAGGGTGACCCCGGTGAAAGCCGTTTCTTCATCTCTCTTGAAGACGATCTTATGCGTATGTTCGGTGGCGAAAGAGTTCAGGGCATTATGCAGACTCTCGGCATCGAAGAGGATATGCCTATCGAAAATAAGTTCCTCACAAATACTATCGAATCTTCACAGCGCAAGGTTGAAGGCAGAAACTTCTCTATCCGTAAGAACGTCCTTGACTTTGACGACGTTATGTCACAGCAGCGTATGACAATCTATACACAGCGTGCAAAGGTTCTTAACGGTGAAGATATAAGCGATTATATCAAGAGTATGATAAAGGATACAATCGAAGAAAGCGTAATGACCTATTGCGGTCACGAATATCCTGAAAACTGGAACTTTGCAGGTCTTCGTGAGCACTATATGAACGTGCTTACAACAGAAACTGATTTTGATTACACAATTGACGATCTCAACAATATCGATCGTAAGGATATTGTAAAGATGCTCATTCAGAGAGCTGAATCCAAGTACAAGCTCCGTGAAGAAGAGCTCGGTAGCGAAACAATGCGTGAAGTTGAGCGTATCTGTCTGCTTAAGGTAGTAGATACGAAGTGGATGGATCATATCGACGCTATGGAAGAATTAAAGCGTGGCATCGGACTTCGTGGCTATGCACAGCGCGATCCCGTAGTTGAATACAGAATCGAAGGCTTTGCGATGTTCGATGAAATGATTGCATCAATCAGAGAGGATACGGTAAGACTCGTTCTCACCGTACAGATCAGAACAGAGGCTCCTCCCCAGCGTGAACAGGTTATGAAGCCTGCTCCCGAAAATGCAGGTGCCCGCACCCCCGTCAAGAAAGATGCCTCACAGAAGGTGGGCAGAAACGATCCCTGCCCCTGCGGAAGTGGAAAGAAATATAAGAGATGTTGCGGAGCGGATGAATAATTTACTCTACAAGGAGAAAACAGATGTATAAAACAGAAATCAAGAAGGAACTGACAGAACACATAATCCCCTTCTGGAATAAGCTTGCCGATACAGAAAAAGGTGGCTTTTACGGATATCTGTCAAACGATTTACAGCTTGATAAGGATGCTCCTAAGGGAGTTATCCTTCATTCAAGAATTTTATGGTTCTACTCAAATTGCTATCTCGTTTTAAAAGACGAAGCTTGTCTTGAAAAAGCAAAGCACGCTTACGATTTCTTATCAACCTACTGTGTTGATAAGGAAAACGGTGGTGTTTACTGGATGATGAATGCAGATGGCACAGTAAACGACTCAATGAAGCATACCTACTGTCAGGCATTCTTTATCTACGCTATGTCCAGCTATTATGATGCATCAAAGGATGAGAATGCGTTAAAGCTTGCGCTTGACGTGTTCAGAACGGTTGAAGATAAGTGCCGTGACGAGGTTGCATATCTTGAAGCACTGTCAAAGACCTGGGAGCTTATTGAAAACGACGCTCTTTCTGAAAACGGTCTTATGGCAGACAAGACTATGAACACTACCCTGCACCTCATCGAAGCATATACAGAGCTTTATCGTGTATCTAAGAATCAGGACGTAGCAAGCTGTCTTGAATTCCAGCTCCGAATCATGATTGATAAAATCTACGATAAGGAAAACGGCAAGCTTCTCGTATTCTTTGATAAGTATCTGAATGAAATCGGCGACATCTATTCCTACGGTCACGATATCGAGGCTACCTGGCTTGTTGACAGAGCTTGTGACGTTCTCGGCAATGAAGAACTTTCACAAAAAGCTGCCGATATGAACAAAGTAGTTGTTAAAAACATCGCCCAGCGTGCTATGAACAACGGCAGACTGAATAATGAGGTTGAAAAGGGTGTTATAAACACCTGGCATATCTGGTGGGTGCAGGCAGAAGGTGTTGTAGGCTTCTATAATGCATATCAGAGATATGGCAACGAAGAATATCTTGATATTGCACACTCATTATGGAACTATATAAAGGCTAAGATAGTCGACACAAGAGAAGGCGGAGAATGGCACTCACAGCTTACAGATGAAGATATTCCCGCTGATTTCAAGCCCGTTGTAGACCCCTGGAAATGTCCGTATCACAACGGAAGAATGTGTCTCGAAATAATCACACGTACATAAGAACGACGTCCACCTATTCACCTACAGAGAAAGGATAATTTATGAACGCAAAACGCAGTATCGCAGGACTTTTAGCAACACTTTCCTTATTAGTTGCTGTTACAGGATGCAACGACAATGCTGTAGAAAATGAAATTTACGTTCCCATAGGTACAACAACCAAGGTTTCCTATAAAACCGCGCAGGCAGAAATCAAGACGATTGAAACAGAGGAAAAAATTCCTGCCGCTCTTGACTTTGCAACATCAACCACTTTTACCGCTCCCTTCAACGGCAAGGTGAAGGCTTGCAATATAAGCAAGTTTATGAAGGTAAAAGCAGGAGATCCCCTGATTTCCCTTGATACAACCGATCTTGATTTCCAGATAAAAGAGCTTGAAATCAAAATAGCCGCCACAGGCGACTACGTACAGAGAGGTTATTATCAGATAGAGCTTGATAAGCTTCTCGAACAGAGAAATGCCGCTGTTGTTACAGCGCCTTACGATGGTGTAATTTCAAAGTGTGCTTATGCAAAGGAAGGTAACGAAATACGTGCAGGTGAAGTTATGTGCGTTGTTGTAGTTCCTGAAACTATCTACGTATATAATTCAGAGGGTGCCGGTAAAAATCTTCGCTTTGGTATGGACGTTAATCTCAAAATAAACAGCGTTGATTACAAGGGCGTAGTAACCGCAGCCCCCGATACAGTTCCTTCAACGGCTTCTAAGAATGCGGCTAAATACTGTGCTGTAACGCTTAACGACGAAGACGCTGACAGACTGATAAACGAAAACGATGGGATCTCTGCCGCAGATGCAGGCTGGGCTACAATCTACGCTATTACTACAAAGAGAGTAAACGTGCTTTCGGTACCCGATTCAGCAATCAAAAAGAATGGTAACGATCCCTTCTGTACAATTCTTCAGGGAGACCAGAAGTTTGATATTCCCGTAGAAACGGGTGCAAGCGCCGGTGGATATACTGAAATATTAAGCGGTATCAACGAAGGTGACACAGTTATTCTGGCAGAAAAGTAACATACGTACTAAAAAGGCACAGCGCTTTATAGCGTTGTGCCTTATTTTTTTATATTCCGAATATCACATATTCTTTTTCATTCGAAGAAGCTGGTACGTAGCTGCTTCGTGTAAGCTCAGAACGATGCGTCATGTAAGCGGATAACACTTCCCTGCTCATATTGGTTATATCACTTCTGTTTACCGCCTCTTCTATCGGTAGCAGAAGCACTTCGTTGTTCTCATACCCATCGGATTTTGGTATGCCTGAAACATACTCCATAACAAAAACAATGCACCATTGATTTGGTTTAAACTGGGTAGCAAAGACCGATTTTACCTTTGAGCAAACTCCCGTTTCTTCCAGTATCTCTCGCTCTGCAGCGTCGGTCGGAAGCTCATTTTCCTGAACAAATCCACCTGGTAATAATACTCTATCCTTAGCAGAACCGTACGTGTGTCGTACCAGCAGTATTTTACCTTCAATTTCAACTATACCACACACTGTATAATATTTATTGTTCATAGTTCACCTCTGATTTATAATTACAGCTTTTCCAGAAGAGCCGTACAGCCCTTTACCACATCTATATAGGTAGTATCAAAATCGCCGGTATACCAAGGGTCTGCTATGTTTCTATGCTCTCCTGCAAAATCTAAAAGCAGAGAAACCTTATTCTGCGGATCGGACTTTATAATTCTCAGAATATTGCGGATATTATTTTCATCCATAGCAATTATATAATCGTATTTCTCATAATCTGCTTTTGTCATCTGTACAGCTGTTTTGCCTTCGCAGGATATACCTACCTGTAAAAGCTTCCTCCTCGTTCCGTAATGAACGGGATTTCCGATTTCTTCGGTACTTGTAGCACAGGAACGGATAAAGAATTCGTCACTTCTGCCCTGTTTTGCCACCATATCCCGTAAAACGAACTCAGCCATCGGCGATCTGCAGATATTGCCGTGGCACACCATTAAAATTCTGTACATCTATGTAAATCCTCCTGAATTACCCTATTATTATTTTTCTATACGTTTGATTATAACATTTTTATAAAATAAAGTCAAACAAACGTGAAGCATCATTTCTGCAGGTTTTGTGCACCTTCGGTTCATTAACACTTAAACCATCCGTAGCATATAATGAAGCAAGTTTTATACGTCAGGTGGTATATATTATGACAGATGAAAAGAAGGAAATAAGAATAGCTCTTGCAGGAAACCCCAACGTCGGAAAAAGTACAGTTTTCAACGCCTTAACCGGACTTAAACAGCACACGGGAAACTGGGCGGGCAAAACCGTAGAAAATGCTGAAGGGGTTATGAAATTCAGAAATAAAAAATATAGAATATACGATCTTCCCGGTACGTATTCGCTGTTATCCCATTCTGAAGAGGAAACTGTAGCAAGAGATTTTATATGCTTTTCAAAGCCTGATATCACCATAGTAGTTTGCGATGCCACGAGTCTTGAAAGAAACCTCAATCTTACACTACAGATACTCGAAATAACCTCCGACGTTATTCTGTGCCTGAACCTGATTGACGAAGCCAAAATAAAGGGTATCTGCATTGATTCAGATAAATTATCAGAGGTTCTGAAAATACCGGTGGTTGAAATATGTGCAAAGAAAAAAAGCAGTCTTATCCCGCTCTATAACGCTATAGACAGCTTTTCTCCCGATAATAAAAGCTATAAACCACAGTACACAAAAGAATTAGAATCAATTATACAGTCTGCTGAAGAAATTATTTCTCCTTATTTAAGAGATGACATTCCGCCGCGCTTTGCGGCATTACGATTAGCAGAGGAAAACGGACTGACGGCTGAAAATATATTAAAATTCTGCAAAAGCAATAACAAAAATACAGAAAAAATCAGAATATCGATTGGCAAAATAAAAAAGAATTATAGTAAAATATCCGACAATATAGCGTCTTGCCTTATATTAACCGCAGAAGCAATATATACTGAGGTTGCAAGTTTGCAGAAGACAAAGTCCTATGACAGAGACAGAAGGCTGGATAAAATAATCACCGGTCGATTCACAGCCGTCCCGATAATGCTGTGCCTGTTTATGCTGGTGTTATGGCTTACAATCAGCGGTGCAAACTACCCTTCCGCCTTGCTATCAGATTTTTTCGGTTTCTGTGAAGAAAAGATAAGTTCATTTCTTGACTTTGTGGGACTTCATCCGAGTCTTAATAGCCTGATATGCGAGGGAGTTTTCAGAACGCTTTCCTGGGTAGTTTCGGTAATGCTCCCGCCTATGGCGATATTCTTTCCTCTGTTTACCTTGCTCGAGGATTTCGGACTTCTGCCGAGAATCGCATTCAATCTTGACAGATACTTCAAAAAATGCGGAGCTTGTGGAAAACAAGCACTCAGTCTTTGTATGAGTCTTGGCTGTAACGCCTGCGGTGTAACCGGCACAAGGATAATCGACAGCCGGAGAGAGCGACTTATAGCTATAATTACCGCCTCGCTCGTCCCCTGCAACGGAAAATTCCCGACTCTTATAAGCATTCTGTCAATGTTTATAATATGTTCAGCATCTTTTCCTTTTAACAACCTGCTGTCTGCGCTGTTTCTTTCGATTATTCTTGCGTTGTCAGTTGCCGTTACCCTGCTCGCTTCGTCGTTTCTGTCAAAAACGATACTCAAAGGCGAACGCTCGTCATTCACCCTTGAGCTTCCACCTTACAGAAAAGTAAATATAGGTAAAACGCTTGTGCGCTCTTTTATCGACAGAACTCTTGTTATACTCGGCAGAGCCGTTGCGGTATCAGCTCCTGCAGGGCTTCTGATATGGCTACTTGCCAATATAAGCATAGGGGAATGCAGTATCCTTTCTATATGCACAGACTTCTTCGATCCCTTCGGTAAGATGCTCGGTCTTGACGGAGTTATAATATTCGCCTTTATACTCGGAATCCCTGCAAACGAAATAGTTGTTCCTATTATCATTATGTCGTATACGGCAAGCGGAAATCTTACGGATATTTCAGATTTATCCGCACTAAAAAATCTGCTTGCAGAAAACGGATGGAGCCTGCTTACTGCAATAAATATGCTTATATTTACGCTCTTCCATTTTCCCTGCTCCACAACCTGTATAACTATATACAAAGAAACCAAAAGCATCAGATGGACAGTTGTTTCCATTCTGCTACCTACCGCCATAGGTATCGCTCTTTGCCTTATTTCAAATATATTATTCGGATTTTTCTGTATATAAAAAACAGGAGAGCTTTTTCAGCTCTCCTACATCTTTTGTTGTTCAGATCAGAATGCAAAAGGATCGTTTGTTGAAGGACCGGTAACTACGGCATAACCGATAATTGCACCGATTTCATCAGGACCTGCAGCTTCGAATACTGTGCCATACTTTTCGCTGGTGGAAATATCGAAATACTTGCCTTCGTTTGTCTGCTTGATTATTGCGCCGTTGGAAAGGTATATCTTTCCGTCAACCGCTCTTACTTCTTCGAATACTTCCCCATCGTATTCGGTGATATCACGTGTGAAGGGATTGTTGAGATACTTCATAAGTTTTAACTCCTTTTTCTCATTATTTTTTTCTGTATTAAAAGCCTTGTATTCACGTACAAAACGTGATAAAGGCAAACCGACCACGTTAAAATAATCGCCGTCTATTCTTTTTACAAGAAGCGAACCCTTTTCCTGGATACCGTAAGCTCCAGCCTTATCCATCGGCTCACCGGTTTTTATATAACCCGTTATCTCTTCATCGGATAAGGAATAGAATTCAACCTTCGTTTCTTCGTAAAAGGTATGCTCTCTGTTACCATTTCTGATACAAACGCCCGTATAAACACTATGAACGTTCCCAGACAGCTTTTTCAGCATTCTGAATGCGTCATCCACGTCAATAGGCTTACCCATAATTTCTCCGTCGTATACGACAATGGTATCAGCTCCGATTACAGTATCATCGGGATGCTTTAGAGAGATCTCGGTAGCCTTCTGACAGGCAAGTCTCATAACGGTTTCGCAGGGTGTTAAATCGGGATTAGTCTTTTCCTCAGAAACAGCAGGAATAACCTCGTAGGTAAAGCCGGCAAGCTTTAAAAGCTCGATTCTTCTTGGTGATTTACTTGCCAGAATCAGCATTTTCCTTGTCTCCGTAAACTTCTCTATAGTTATTTATACATTCCTTGATAATTTCAACTGCCGCTTTGTGTCCCATAACCTCGTTTACAGCAGTTTCCTTACCTTCAAGCTGTTTATATACCTTAAAGAAATGAAGCATTTCGTCGAATATATGGCTGGGAAGACCTTCTATGCTTCTGTAAGAATTATAGTTAGGATCCTCAAAAGGAATAGCTATAATTTTCTGGTCCATCTTGCCGTTATCAATCATATTGATAACACCGATAGGATAGCACTGTACAAGCACCATCGGAACAAGAGTTTCATTGCATAGAACAAGAACGTCAAGTGGATCTCCGTCATCTGCAAGCGTCTTAGGAATAAAGCCGTAGTTTGCTGGATAATGGGTAGAGGTGTAAAGTATTCTGTCAAGGATAAGAACGCCGCTTCTCTTATCAAGCTCGTACTTTGCCTTGCTTCCCTTTGAAATCTCTATAACCGATAAAAAATCATTGGCAGTTATTCTTTCGCTGTCTATATCGTGCCAGATGTTCATAAATAAATCCATCCTTTATAATTTGTGCTTTTAGTCAATTTAATCCTGTTAATATCATTATTATACTACTATCTTAAAAAAAATGCAAGTATTTAACACACCTTTTTCAGCATTTTTATTGCAATTATTGTTACAAGAACACCGCTTGCAACCCATATTATAGGTTCTGATATACACACGCCGAAATATCCGTACTGCGGTATTATAAACACAACCGTAACTATTTTCCACAGCATTTCGATAACACTTGCAACAATCGGGAAAATACTGTTTCCAAGCCCCTGAAGACTGCATCTTAGAGACAGCAGAACGGCAAGAGCGTAATAAAACGGTACGTTTATTTTAAGATACTGTGCAACAGTATCGGTTATATAACTGTTTTCACCTGATACTATCAGAAGAGCAAGATTATTTGCAAAAAGGTAAACAACTACTATGGCAAGAGTAGTCCATATCCATTCGATAAATAATCCGTACTTTATACCCTTCTTTATTCTGTCAAACCTGCCCGCTCCGTAATTCTGGCTGACAAAGGTTACAAGCGTTGCGCTGACAGCAGAAAAAGGCATTATTGAAAAGCCGAACAGCTTTCTTGCGGCGGTATGTGCAGTAATTATTTCGTGGCCGAGTCCGTTTACACCATTCTGCAGAACTATAGAGCCGATATCAACTATAGAATACATAAGTGCCATACCAAGACCTGCACCCAGTAGCGGCTTAATGACATAGCTGTTGAATCTGAAATCAGACAGCTTCGGCTTTAAAAACGGGCATTTCTTAATAAGATATACAAAGCATACGGCGGCTGAAATAAACTGTGCGATTACAGTAGCAAGCGCCGCCCCCTCTACGCCCTTATCAAACACGTAGAGAAAAAGCAGATCGAGGCCGATGTTAAGTATAGCTGAGATAATCAGTATAATAAGAGGTACTACGCTGTTACCGACAGCTCTCAGCATATTAGCTTCAAGATTGTATATCGTCGTTACAACAAGACCAATCACCACTATCGAAAGGTATCTTGCCGCCTCGTCAAATATCTCCTTTGGCGTATTAATAGCCGTAAGAAGCGGATTCATAAATATCATACACAGTGCAATAACTGTAATTGTGGTAATGCCGGAAAAGGTTATCATTCCCGCTATATTCTGTCTCATTTTATCCTGTTCGCCACTTCCGTAATGACGGGAAATAGGTATAGCAAAGCCTGTACACAGTCCGTTTATTATATTAAAGAGTAATGAAACTACAGACGCTGTAGAACCAACCGCAGACACCGACATATCGCCAAGCTTTTTTCCGACAATAATAATATCAGCAAGGTTATACGCCTGCTGAAACACGTTTCCGAGCAATATAGGAAGTGAAAAGAAAAACATCACCTTTATTATATTGCCTTTAGTTAAATCTCTCATTCTTTTTTTTTTCCTTTTCTTTTTTCAGCTTTAAAGTATATCACAATTTTTTCAGTTATTCAAGCATTTTATTGTCTTTTCCATCAAAATGTGCTAAAATAGATAGAGACTAAGAAAGGAATAAAAAACAAATGGAACCCAAAAACTATATTGTAACAAAAATTGACGGAGAATATGCCTATATAAAGGACGAAGAAACCTCAGACGAGCTTTTTATTGCGCTCGCCCTGCTACCCTTCGGAACGGATACAGGAACGAGACTGCATTATGAAAACCTGGAATATTCCATTATCTGAGGAGTGATATAAGCTATGATCCTGATGCTCCTTGTGGTAGCATGCTACACGATATGCAGTTTAAGTGATAAATACTCCGTTGCAAAGCTTAAAATGGAGGGAAATGAATTCACCTTCCTTATGGCGGCACCGACGTCCATATTGCTTGTGTTTATGCTCCCATTTTCGGATACTCATTTTGTTATGGGATGGCAGTCTTTACTTGCTATCGTACTGATCGCTTTGTCAAAGCTTCTTGAATTCAAGCTTGCCACCGTAATATTAAGAGAAATGTCCGCATTTGAGCTGAAAGCCTGGCTCGGACTTACACTCTTCTTCTCATATGCGACAGATATATTTATAGGCACAAGTACATTTAGTATTGTCAAAACAATTACAATCATCATAACCGCTGTCGGACTTTTTATGATTGCAAAATCCGAAAACGGACATATAAACTACAAAAGAATAATAATTCCGCTGTTTTTTTATCTCCTTGCAAAATACGGGTACGGAATGATAATAACAGCCTCAAAGCAATACGTATCTTCGTATCTTGCTTTATTATTCGGACTTATACTGCTTGCTCTTGTACTTATCCCGTTTGCAAAGCCGGTAAAGCTCTTTAAAACAAAATTCAAGGGCTCTATGTTTGTAGCTCTCACCAAAATCCCCAATGCAATAGGTCTGGTACTTGAAAATATGGTTATTGCAATCAGTATGACAAATTATTCTTTTATCCAGCCTATGATAATGGTAACTCTTTTCTTTATTGGTATAATAAGAAAGGAAAGCACAAAAGCACTTAATATTGCAGGCGGAATTATCTGTATTCTCGGAATACTCGGTTTTCAGCTTGCGGATATTATCCTATAAATATATATAATTACACATTTTTTTGATTTCCAATAAAAATCCCCGTGAATAAATTCACGGGGATAATTTTAATCCTTGGGTATAATATAATAAACTCGCTCTTCAGGAAGTGCATATCCAAGCTCATCACGAGCAATAGATTCGATATACTCTACTCTGAATTCTGCCTTTGAATAACGGCTGAGAAGCTTATTTTCATTTTCTATACGGGTTATTTCGCTGTTGATTCTCTCAAGCTCCGCATTCTTCTGATGAATCTCAATCTGGGTTGTAATAATTCCGAAAGAAACAATCATAAAGAGTGCTATAAGTACAGGAACGAGAATATATGTCATCTTGTTATTTTTTGACTTTTGCTTTAATTTTAACGCCGACGTCATTTTCTGCGCTCCCTTCCCTTTTAACATATGTATTATTATACACCTTTTTTGTACTATTTTTCAAGTGCCTGAATGTATTTTTATATAACAATATGCATTTTTTGTATATTCGCACAAATAATCGTTTGATTTTTAGTACAATTATGCCAATCAATTTTGCAAATGGCGACAAAATAAACCGTAATACTTTCATAAGCCATTTTAACACAGTGCTGTATACAAGGTTAAACAGCTTGCCTATAGTAAAATAGTACACAAATGCACCGACTGCGGCGCTTATCAGATACATCAGTCTGAACTGTCCGTTTCCTATATTCATCGAAAGACCAAAAAGCAGAAAACCGCATAAAGCGAAGAAAAGCACGTCCTCCGTACCAATAAGGAGATTGTTATGCTTTATAACACTTCTTAATATGCGCAGTATTTCATATGACAAGCCTATAAAAATACCGCACAGAAAAAAATACAGAATCTGCTCTGTAATAGGTGTAGCTACGTTCACGGCAACTCCTATCTGAATAAACGGGATATAATGTTATCTGCAAGCTTTTCTTTATTCTCGCTGTAAATAACAGAACGTACGTATCCCTTTATTTCGACAGTACCGTTTACCGAAAAAGCCTCGTCTATCAGAAGGCTCTCGCCTTTTATCCTTAAATTTCCCAGCGGTGTAAACAGTTCGATAAGCTCGTCATTGTAGCTTATTATTTCATTTACATTTTCTATAGTCAGTTTTCTTCTTCCGATAAGCGTCAGTTTATTCTGTTCCATTTAAGTTCCCTTCCGTCAAAAGTGTTTGTACATAACATCTTTATTCACGGATGGGACAAAATATAACTGAATCAGACTACTTCGTATAAATCTGAAGCACCTTCCTTGCCGACAACCTCGACGACCTTCAGCACTCTTACCTTAAGCGGACTTTTGCCCATGTTTATTTCTATAATATCACCTGTCTTTACGTCGTATGACGCTCTGGCAACCTTACCGTTTACAGTAACCTTTTCCGCATCACAAGCCTCGTTTGCAACTGTTCTGCGCTTTATAAGACGTGATACTTTAAGATATTTGTCTAATCGCATATAGCCTCCTAAAAACAAATGGAGGTAGATCAGATCTACCTCCAAAAAAATTTCAAGATAAATTACTTAGCAACTGCATCCTTTAAAGCAGAACCAGCCTTGAAAGCGGGAACCTTTGTAGCTGCGATCTTGATTTCCTTCTTTGTCTGGGGGTTGATACCCTTACGAGCTGCACGCTCACGTACTTCGAATGTACCAAAGCCAACGAGCTGAATCTTTTCGCCCTTAGCGAGTGTTTCTGTGATGCTGTCGATTACAGCGTTGAGAGCTGCTTCAGCGTCCTTCTTAGAAGCGAGGCCTGCCTTGTCCTTGATCATTGTTACTAACTGTGCCTTTGTCATTTTTGTAATCCTCCAAAAATTTTAATTTTAATTTATATAATGCTTGTTAAAGCATAATTAACATTAATAAATATCTTCACCGCAAAGGAATCTGAGCTTCTCCTCTTCGGTCAGATCGTCGAGAGTTTTTCCGTTATCTTTAAGGTGCTGTTCCAAACCCCTAAATCGAATTATAAACTTATTTGTCGCAATTGTCAAGGCTTTTTCGCTATCTTTTTTTATAAATCTGGATAAATTGCAACAAGTGAGTAAAAGTTCGCCAAAATAATCATCTGTCTCTTCATCGCTTTTGGTAGATATAGCCAATTCGAGATTATCCAGCTTTTTTCTCATCAGATCTATTATCTGCTTTGTTTCAGAAAAATCAACCCCTGCATTGGATGCTCTTTTGCCTATTTTCTGACCTCTCATAAGAGCCGGAAGTATTTTAGGAACGCTTTCAAAGGTATCCGAGAGCATTTCTTGTCCCTTTGACTCCTTTTTCAGCTTATCCCAGTTTTTTAATACCTCATCAGAATTTTCAACTGAAACGTCACCAAAAACGTGAGGATGACGATATATCATCTTCTTTGCAACGTCGTCGCATATATCATCGAAACAGAATCTGCCTCTTTCATCCTCTATCTGGCAATGAAATACAGCCTGAAAAAGAATATCACCAAGCTCTTCCTTGAGCATAGCGGCATCATCGCTGTCGATAGCCTCCATAACCTCGTAGGCTTCTTCCAGAACGTTCATTCTGATAGTCTGGTGATTCTGCTCTCTGTCCCATACGCAACCGTTTTCACTTCTGAGAATACGGGTAACCTCAAGCAGATCGTCTATATTATATTTATCTTTTGTCTTGAAATCCAATGAAATACACTTCCTGTATGCTTTTTAAACTATATATAATAATACCCTAAAATCAGGAAATATGCAAGTTATTTTTGCATTTTTTTGTTTTTTCGTCGATTTAACAGAATTTTAAGTTTATTCCGATTATTAATTGTCATAAATATAAAATATATGAACATACCAACCACTGTACAAAGGGCGAACGAGACAACAACCGGCATTTTTCCTGCAATAAATCCCTCACATAGCTTTGCTGATACGGCACAGGTAACAGCAGCTACGAGCGGTAGCCTCAGGCAGGAAAAAATTCTGAAATCAATTCCCGTGACAACCTCTATGGCAAGATAGCCGCCAAGTGCGGATACTGCATAAGCGGTAAAGGTAGAAATTGCCGCACCATTTATATTTATCTGTGGGACGGATATAAGAAAAACGTTAAGCACAAGCTTTACCGCAGAAGCGACAAGGGTCAGCTTTATCGGTATATCTGTTCTTCCTATCACCTGAAAAACAGAATAGAAGGTTGAGGATAAAGTAAGAAACACGCCTCCTGCCGAGAGGATGAACAAAGGAAGCACACATACGGAAACCTCATCGGGTCGTCCGGCGTATAGTATCTCAAGAATCGTCGGTGCAAATGCCGCCATTCCGAAATAAAGCGGAAAGCCTATAAGAAAATTGGATTTTAAAACTAATTTAAGCTTTCTGCTGAACTCTTCGCGCTTTCCTGCTGACCATGCCGCCGCAATTTCCGGGAGTGCGCTTCTTCCTATCATTCCCGTAAAAGACGGCACAAGCATAAATACGGTTATCGCTACACCCGTATAGCTTCCGTATATAAAATTGGAAAGTCTTGTACTCCCCATGCCCGAACCTATGATATGCGAAAAACAAGTAGTAAAAAAGCCACTGTCCTCAGAAATGGCATAAGAAATGCATCTTGGAATGGTTATCATATCTATAAAGGAAGAAAGATTCACAGCAATAGCCGCCAAAGCTATAGGAACAAGCTCCTTTATAAGTCTGCGGGCAATAGTGCGGTTATCCTCGGCTATTCCCCTGCAGCTATCCCCTGGGTAAACCTTTTTCATAAACCGACGTCTTACAAGCATACACACAAGGCAAACAAGCTCGCTTATCGTAACTGCAAATATGGCTATCGCCGCAGAAAACGGCAGTATCCTTTCTGTAGCCTCAGCAATAGTATCGCAATGCATTCCAAACACAGTTCCGTTTTCATAAAAGCTTCTTTTCCCCGTCTCTGTGACCAGTAACGCACCGCTCAATCCAACTACTGCACGTGTAATTGATTCAAGAATCTGAGATACGGCGGAGGGTACCATATTGTTATAACCCTCATAGTAGCCCTTCAGAACAGCTGACAGACAGCAAAAAAACACACTGGGAGCTATCGCTATAACAGCATATACCCCCTCGTGGGAATCTGCTACGTAATCTGAGAATACACCTGCTGTCAGAATTATGAACAAGGTACCCACAATACCCATAACGCCGAATAGAATCAGAGCAACCTTTATTATCTTTTCTCCGTTTTTATAATTTTTCCTTGCTATATTTTCCGCAATCTGTCGTATTATAACAGTAGGTATACCTGAAGCTGTAAGGGCAAATACGGGAGTATATATACTGTAAGCCGTTGAATAATAACCCATACCCGTTCCACCGATTATATTAGTAAGCGGAATTTTGAACAAAGCTCCCACAATTTTACTTATAAGCATCGATACAAATAAAACCACAGTATTTTTTACAAACGTTTTCTCTTTCATTGAATCAGTCCTTTCTGTAAAAATAATATTACAGACAGGACGAGATTATGTTTAAAAGCGGATTTATAAAGCATTGGTACGACTGATACGCCTGCGATACGTCTTGACATTTTCCTGAAAATATAGTATTATATCATAGTAGCAAAAAGCTTTTACAGAGCAAACGATATAGAAAGGAACAGCAGCTTATGAATTTTCGTGCTCCTAAACTTACTCTTTACGAAGATAAGGAAATACAGATACTTATCGCTCACCTGCTTAGAAAAGTAGGCTGTATGAGCAAAGAGGAGCTTATGCGCTGTACTGTAGATCAGGAATTCGTCAAGTATTTTGATTTTCACTCCTGCATAATGAGTATGGAAGAAAAGAAGCTTATAACAGTCGAAAAAACAGCTGACTGCGAGCTTTGTCATCCGACAAACCAGAGCAACTATCTTGCTATCGAGCTTGCCTACTCCATTCCCCTTTCTATCCGTGAAGACGCTGTATATCTTGCAAAAAAGATAACCGCACATAACCACCTCGAAAAAGCGATAAAATGCGAAATTATAACGCTTGAGCAGGGCGGATATCACCTGTATATAAGATTTATAAACGAGGTCGGCGGTGCAGACCTGATGGAGCTTAAAATCTATGCTCCTACCCTTGAAGCGGCACAGCAGATGGAAAGAAAATTCTTTGATAATCCAACCGGAGCATACAGAGGCGTACTGAACAGCTTTATCCAGGGCTATCTTTCGGTTTCTGAGGCGGAAATCAGAGAAATTATAGAAGATAATTAAAATATCAACAAATCCCTTCACAAATCAACGTGAAGGGATTTTAATTTATACGTATCCGTTTTTATTTTCGGTTTCAATTTTCAGCTCAACGCCATCGCTCTTGAATACTATATCACCGTTCATATCAGTACGGTAGCGCTTGCAATCGAATTCCTCATAACGTTCAAATATCGTCTTATTCGGATGTCCGTAATCGTTGGGCGAACCTACTGAAATAACCGCATAAGTCGGTCTGACAGTCTTTAAAAACTTGTAAGAGCTTGACGTAGCACTTCCGTGATGCGGAACCTTCAGCACGTCTGCACTGATATCTGCACCGCTTTCTACTACGTCGTATTCAGCTGAGGTTTCGATATCTCCCGTGAATAAAAAGCTGTTTTCACCATGTACAAGCTTACATACTATCGAATAATTGTTAAGATCGTCATAGTCGCTGACAGGAGCGAGAATATCCATACTACAGCCATCCGAGAGCTTTATCTTTTCGCCGCCTCTGACAAAGCTGACCTTGACGTTCTTCTTATCTGCACTTCTGATAAGGTCGGCATAGCAGGAAGTATCGGGAATCATATCCTTGGTCATTTTAGGAAGAATAAGCTCACCCACTTCAAATTTATCAACTATCTGGAACATAGAGCCTATATGGTCAGAATGCGGATGAGAGCCGATTATTACGTCAAGCTTTGAAATACCAAGCTTCTCTACGTACTCTATTACTGTATGGCTGTATTCTTTTTCACCGCTGTCAATAAGTACGACTTTACCCTCCGTCACTATAAGTGCGCTGTCACCCTGCCCCACGTCTATAAAATGCACCTGCATTTCTCCCGAAGGTATCGAGAAAGTGGGCGATTCGCCCGAAAAGACGCTGTCCCAGGTAGGAACACCGGGGATATGGAAGATAAGCTGATTAAGTGTCAGAAAAACAGCAATTATTAAAAACGAGAACAGGAAAACCTTAAAGCTTACCTTTGCCTTCTTTTTATAAGGAGTGTACTTTGTGGCTTCTTCCATTTCGTCCTCTGACGCTTTTTTGGTTTTTCTGATAATCTTTTTCTTATCAGTATCAGCCTTTGCGGATTTGTTATCCTTTTCTGCTGTTTTCCTTTTATCAGAGGTTTTCAAAATCTTGCCTTCCGGCTTCTCTGTAGCTTTCTTATCATCAGCTTTTTTACTTGCCGTTGTCTTTGCCGAAGCTTTTTCCTTCTTTGACTCGGTTTTTGCGGAATCGGACGTCTTTTTAAGAGGCTTTTCTATTTTCTTATCTGACGTATCAGAGGATTTTTTTGCTGTTGACGTCTTCTTTTTAGAAGAATCAGCGCTTTTTTCTGCCTGTATTTTTGGAGACTTCTTTGGCGTTTCTTCTGCCGCTTTCTTTTTTGGCTGATTTTCCGAGGTTTGCCTTTTTGCTGTTTCCTCTGCCATTTTTTACAGTCCCCTTTCCTTTATTATCATCAAGCTTCAGCCCATCGGGAGTTATCAGACATTCCTTACCATAGCCGATAAGCTCTTTCTTGCCCGCTTTAATAAGAGCCTTTGCAACTATCTGCTTATTTTCCTTCTTGAAATACTGAAGTAATGCTCTTTGCATTTCCTTTTCTTCAGGTGTCTTCGGAACGTAGACCTCTTCCATTGTATAAGGATTAAGTCCCGTATAATACATTGCCGTGGAAATAGTTCCGGGTGTCGGATAAAAATCCTGAACCTGTTCGGGTCTTATATTATGCTTTTTAAGGAATACTGCTAAATCCACCGCCTCTCTTACAGTACATCCCGGATGTGACGACATCAGATAAGGCACCAGATACTGTTCCTTGCCGCATTCTTTTGTATATTTGTAGAATTTCTTTTCAAATTCCTCATATACTTCAATATGAGGCTTACCCATAAGATCCAGCACCTTGTTGCTGGCGTGTTCGGGAGCGACCTTTAACTGTCCGCTTACGTGATGCTCCACAAGCTCCTTAAAGAAGGTATCGTCCTTATCCTTCAGCATATAATCATATCTGATACCTGAGCGGATAAATACCTTTTTTACCTTTTTAAGGGAACGTATCCTTCTGAGAAGGTTCAGATACTCCTCGTGATCGGCTTTCAGAGCAGGACACGGAGTAGGTGCAAGACACTTTTTACCCTTGCACAGTCCGTTTTTAAGCTGTTTATCGCAGGATGGCGCACGGAAATTAGCCGTCGGGCCTCCTACGTCGTGTATGTAACCCTTGAAATTTGGCTTATTTGATAAATCTATAGCCTCATTTATTACAGACTCTTCGCTTCTTACCTGTATTCTTCTACCCTGATGCAAAGCTATAGAGCAGAAATTACAATATCCGAAACATCCACGGCTGTGAGTTATAGAAAACTCAACCTCCTGAATTCCCGGAACTCCACCGCCCTTTTCATAGCAGGGATGATAAGCTCTCATATAAGGAAGTTCGTAAGCTTTATCAAACTCCGACTGAGTAAGGCTACGCTGAGGAGGATTCTGTACAAGCATCATATTTCCGTGGCGCTGAATTACGGTCTTTCCGTAAATTTCATCCTGCTCGTCATACTGTAATCTGCACGCCTTGGCATACGCCTTTTTATTTTCGCTGACTATTTCGTAGCTATCGCATTGTACTGCACCAAGAGGAGTGTTTTTAGGTTCTGTCAGATAGCAAGTACCTCTTATATCGTGTATTTCAGATAACTTTTTACCTGATTTTATCTCATTGTAAAGCTGAACGATAGTAAGCTCGCCCATGCCGTACATAAGAAGCTCCGCCTTACTGTCAACGAGTATCGACGGCATAACCTTGTCCGCCCAATAATCATAATGAGCGAAACGTCTGAGACTTGCTTCAAGACCGCCTATAGCAATCTCCTTATCAGGGAAAAGCTGTTTTAATTTGTTGCAATAAACGGTTACCGCTCTGTCGGGGCGTTTACCACCTTTACCTCCCTCGCAGTATGCGTCATCCCAACGCTTTTTCTTGAATACGGTATAATTCGACACCATGCTGTCGATGTTTCCGCCCGTCACAAGAAAACAGTATCTGGGTTCACCAAGCTTTTTATAGTCGCTGTCTGTCTGTGGTTGTGCTATTATACCTACACTACAGCCACAGCTTTCCAGCATTCTTGAAATGATAGCAATGCCAAAGGAAGGATGATCAACGTAAGCGTCACCTGTTATACATATAAAGTCAAGCTGGTCGATTCCACGCTCTGTCATATCTTCCCTTGATATTGGTAAAAACGGCATTTTTACACCTCTTTGTTCATATTATCGAAATCGAATGAACGCTTTTTAATTGTTGTTGTTCATCTGTCTTTCATAGTATTGTTCTCTTGTCATAAGCACCTGACGGGGCTTGCTACCCTCCGACGGACCAACTATGCCCATCTCTTCCATAATGTCTATAAGTCGGGCGGCTCTGCCATAGCCGAGCTTCAATCTTCTCTGGAGAGAACTTGTACTCGCCTGTCCTGCTTCTACAACTACACGTATAGCCTCTTCGAGCTTATCGTCGCTGACGTCTATATCTCCGCTTTCAGCAGACGTATCTGATTTCTTATCGTTTGTACGGACAAGCTCCGCTTGTCTCTCGACTTCGTTCATAACGTCATCGTCGTATTCAAGTATAAAGGAATCCTTTATAAAGTTTACAACTCTTTCTATCTCTTTATCACTTATCCAGCAACCCTGAACACGCTTGGGCTTAGGCATACTGGTGGTCTTTAAGAGCATATCGCCCTTACCGATAAGCTTTTCTGCGCCCTGCTCATCTATGATTACACGGCTGTCCACACCCGTACCTACCATAAGTGCAATTCTGCTGGGGATATTCGCCTTGATAAGTCCCGTAACAACGTCCACGGTAGGTCTCTGTGTAGCAATTACAAGATGCATTCCTGCCGCTCTCGCCATCTGTGCAAGTCGGCAGATGCTGTCTTCGACCTCATTCTTGGACGCCATCATAAGGTCTGAAAGCTCATCTATAAAAATAACTATCTGAGGCAGCTTCTTTAATTCGGGATCCTTTTGCGCAAGAGAATTATATCCCTGAAGATTTCTTACGTTGTATTCACTGAATATATTATATCTTCTGAGCATTTCGGTAACAGCCCAGGCAAGCGCACCAGCCGCCTTTTTAGGATCTGTCACAACGGGAATAAGCAGATGCGGAATACCATTGTAGCACATAAATTCAACGGATTTCGGGTCTATCATTATAAAACGGACCTCTTCGGGAGAGCTACGGAAAAGTATAGACATAATTATCGTGTTCACACAAACCGATTTACCTGAACCCGTTGTTCCTGCAACAAGTAAATGAGGCATTTCTGCAATATCTATTATTATGTTATCGCCCGCTATATCCTTACCAAGAGCCGCCGCAAGCTTACTCTTGTGATTCTTTACCTCGTTGCTTTCGATAAGCGTTCTGAAAGGAACGGGATCCGTCTTTTTATTAGGAACCTCTATACCGACAGCAGGCTTTCCGGGAATGGGGGCTTCTATTCTTATACCGCCCTCTGCCGCAAGATTAAGTGCGATATCATCAGAAAGTCCCGTAATCTTGGATATTTTTACACCTGCCGCAGGCTGTAATTCGTATCTGGTGACAGAAGGACCTCTGCAAGCACCGACGCACTTCGTCTGCACACCAAAGCTTTTAAGCACTTCAACGATTTTGACCGCATTTTCTTCAAGCTCTTTTCTTACGTCCGCCGCGCTCTTCGACTGCACAATATCGTCAAGGATAGCTGAAGGAGGCAGTATATACTGTTCCATCGGTGCAGCTTTCTCCTCGGCAATCTGCTTTTCTATTTCAGTTGATACCGTCTGTGACTGTGTCTCAGCAGTTTCATTCTTTTCCTGTGTATACTGTCTGATAGCTTCCTCGACCGGTGCCTTCCGCTCTGTTGTAAAGCTCATTGTAGGTACAGGCTGAACCTCTGCCTCGATAATTTCAGGCAGAACGTAAGGCTCAGATTCTTCATATTCTGTACTTACGGGAATATCAGGCAATCTGTCTGCCATGCGAGGTGAAGAAACTTCCGCTCCCATAGAAATATCAGGCAGAACGTCATTTCCGACTCTTACCGAATTATCATTGCCACCGCTGTATTCATTCAGCGTATTTGCAAAGTCTTCGTTTTCCGTGCGCTGTCTGTCCAATATATCGCTGTGTCTTCTTGATATGGGATCGTGAAGATTGTCCGCTGTAGCCATTTCAAGCTCTGCTAATTTCTGTTTACGCTTCTCGGCTTCGATCTGGCTTTTTCTTTCACTTTCAAGACGGAGTATCTCCATCTCTTCCTTGCGCTGTGTGTGCTTTTCTTTAGCTACAACCGCCGCCTTTTTAACAGGCTTGCCTACAAAACCTAAAAACTCCATAAGAGTTTTTCTGCTTATAAACATAACGAATACAAATATTATAAGCGAAATAACAACTATCGCTCCCACCCTGCCAAAAAGAAGCAGAAGTGCCGCAGGAAGTCCGCCTACTACACCGCCACCCTTCAAAGCAATGCCATCCATATAAAGGGAACCTATAGCTTCAAAAACATTTGTTGTATTTTCACCCACAGTGCCGACAAAAATTATCTGTATAGCAGTGCTCAGCAGAACAATTCCCGCTGACAGCTGTAATACCTTTGTCGTAATACTTGTTCTGCTCTTATCGGTTGCAATAAGTATAGCTACGTAAATGATGATAGGTCCTGTGAAAAATACCGTAAAACCGAATATACCACACAAGAACATATAAATCATATCAAGGAGATTATCATCTCCGGGCTGCATTGAGCTGATTAAACCTATTACAGCAAAGAGTATAAGAAGAACGCCGACCGCAAAAAGTACCACGGCGCTCATTCTTCTGTGCTTGATCTCTTCCTGCTCCATCTCTTTGCGGCGACGCTCTACAAGAGCAGTTTCTTCTTTTGTTTTTCGTGAGCTTCTGCCCTGTTTAGCAGTAGTTATAGCTGTGCTTTTCTCACTATTTTTACCTGCCATATTTATCAATCCTTTCGTTTATATACTTACCCTTTAGTCTTATCGATCATTTATCTATTAAAAAATAATAACGAAGTGAGAACCTGTAACAAGCTCATATACGCCTATACCGATGCAGAACAGTCCGAGCAACGCCGTATAAACACCGAATATCCTGAATCTGTCTCTTTTTATCAGCCACTTTACAAGGAAAATGGATAACAGTCCGACAACCGCCGCTACAGCAAAGCCTATGCCAAGTCCCACAAGATCAAGCTGAACGCTTTCACTTGCCGCCTGACCGAGCTCAAGAATACTTCCGCCAAGTATAGCGGGAATACCAAGGATAAATGAGTACGCTACCGCTGTTTCCTTCGTGAGTCCGCAGAACAGTCCGGCCGCCGTTGTTGAACCGGAACGGGAAACGCCCGGAAATAAAGCTACACACTGCATCGCACCAACAGCAACAGCATCGGTAACCTTCATCTTGTCCCCTGTCTTGTTGCCTTTTACACACTTGTCGGACATAAACAGTAAAGTTGCCGTGAAAAGGAATGCAACACCTTCGAAGATAATATCATTATCGCCCTCAAAGGATACGAAGAAATCTCTGAGGAAGTAAACAGGCACAAGCATAAGCGTTGATATTATCACCATAAACATCATACGTCTGTCGGCATTCATATTTTTCCAGGAGAATTTACCGGTAAATATATCCTTTATAGTAAGGAAAAATTCTATTATCATTCTTGATATAGTGGGAAAGAATGCGATAAAGACTGCAAGAAGCGTGCCTAAATGCAGAAATATAGAAATGAGAAGAGAGTTTTCTCCCACGTTCATAAAATGCTGTACCACAGACAGATGTCCGGAACTTGAAACGGGCAAAAATTCAGTTATTCCCTGAATGATTCCCTGTATTATTATAGTTATGTAATCCATAGTTATATTTTCTGACCTTTCCTTATTGTTTAATTAAATATATGTAAGGGCTTTCGCCCCTATTTGATTTTTTAAAAAGGATAGTACCTTTTATCGAGATAAAGAGCGGGATTGGTTGAATAAAGTCGCCTGACCTTATTTTCGCCTGACATCGTACCGCTGTATAGCTCTACAAATCCGCCGTCTATCTGCTTTAATACGCACTGCGCCTCTTTGTGATTTTCAGAAAAAACATCCGCTATATCGATTATACTGTATAATACCATACTATCTGCCATCCTTGTTCATTCTTACCGAAGGATGGTATTCCTTGAAAAGATGCGCCTTCACGACTCTTTTATCGCCCACGGCACATGCATTATCCGTAACGGAAGCTTTGGAAACTCTCTTTCTTGCCACAGATTTTTTCTTTGACGGTTTCTGAGGATTTCTGTCACAATTTTCATTCTTGCCGTTTTCCTCTGTATTACCCTCAATAAGCGAATAAAGGCATTCTACCGCATCGTTAAGACCGCCGAGACTGTCAATAAGTCCTTCCTTTACTGCAGTTTCACCATCAACCACTGAACCCACGTCCATAACCAGCTCATCCTTTTTCATCATAAGCTCTCTGAAGCGTTCAGGCTTTATACGGCTGTTCTTGCTTACAAAATTAATAATTCTTTCCTGCATACGCTCAAAATATGAAAGCGTCTGTGGGATTCCGAGCAGCAGTCCGTTCATCCTGACGGGGTGTATTGTCATTGTAGCAGATGGAACGATAAAGCTCCTTTTTGCGCTTACGGCGAGTGGAACGCCTATCGAATGACCTCCGCCGACTACTATAGAAACCGTCGGCTTACTCATCCCTGCGATAAGCTCTGAAATAGCAAGCCCTGCCTCTACGTCTCCGCCAACGGTATTGAGAATAATCAGCAGTCCTTCTATGCTTCTGTCCTGCTCGATTGCTACAAGTGCAGGCATTATGTGCTCGTATTTTGTAGTCTTGTTCTGAGGCGGAAGTATATAATGCCCCTCTATCTGACCTATTACAGTCAGGCAATGGATATTATGCTTTGCATTTATAAGAGCCGATATTCCGTTATCGGTAATGTCGGACTCAACCTCTGCTACTTCTTCCTCTTCCTCACCGGTTTCGTTATTTGTATATTCCTTTTGCATATCCGTTTCCTTTCAGGTTTTTTATTATATTTCCTGAATTGAGTCGGAATATACGGTGCTTTTGAAAATGCATACAAATATACATATTAATTATATCACAAAAACAAGGTTTTGGCAAGAACAAATTGTGGTTCAGCTTTTCTTGATGCACATTATGTAGAAATAACAATTAAATTGACTATAAGAAAATACTGTGATATAATTATTAATAGTTATTATGCCACTTACAAGGAGATTACAGCAATGTACGTAAAACCCGACGCACCGATTCCCTCTGCAGTTTTACCTGATACGTCTATTATAAATCATAGCGATGTAGCAGAAGAATTTGTAGATATATATAAGTATTCCGACAAAAAAATAAAGGTAAATCTGCAGTATTTTAAAAATAAGCTTAATGGTGCAATAAGCAAAGCCTTTGTTCGTAAAAGCGTTGCAGACAGGCTTTTAAAAGCTCTTCAGCTTCTGCCTGACGGTTACACCTTTGTAATTTTAGACGCATGGCGTCCGTACGAAGTACAGCTAAGCCTTTTTAACGGATATTACAATCAGATAAAGGAAGCGAATCCCGATATTCTTTCAGAAGAGGAATTGCACAACAGAACCCTTGAATTTGTTTCCTATCCCGACAGATCCAAAAAGTTTTCCTTTGTCCATTCCAGCGGCGGCGCAGTAGATATTACGATAATCGACGATAAAGGAATAGAGCTTGATATGGGTAGCGAATTTGATGAGTTTTCAGACAGATCCTATACCGACTGGTACGAAAGAAACGATATAAGCGACACTATAAGAGATAATCGCAGACTTCTTCACAACGTGATGCTTTCCTGCGGTTTTACAAACTATCCGTCAGAATGGTGGCACTACGATTACGGCGATATATTCTGGAGCTATTATACCGGAAAAGAAGCGATATACCCTTCAGCTTTTGATTTAACGGAGGTAAATAACAGCAATGGATAATATTAAGTCATTTGACATATTTATAAGCTACCGAAGAGAAGGCGGCTCAACCCTTGCAAAGCTGATATACGAATCCCTGACACAAAAAAGATACTCCGTATTTTTCGATCACGATACTCTTACGTCAGGAGAATTCGGTATTAAGCTTATTAAAACCATTGAAGCGGCAAAGGACGTTATTGTAGTCTTAAGCAAAAACTGTCTTGAAAGATGCAAAAACGAGGACGACTGGCTACGTAAGGAAATAACCACAGCTATAAAGTCACAGAAACATATAATCCTGCTCTTTACCGAAGATTTCAGAATGCCTTCTACTATAGACCTGATTGACCTTCCCGAAGAAATTCAGAAGCTTCTCGGCTATCAGGGATACAAAGCCAGCATAGAGCATTTTGACAGCATTATGAAAAAGCTCTGCAAGGAGCTCGGTTCCTCCCCTGCCGCTCTTGACGAATCGGCGTTAGAGCCTGCTATCGCTTTTCTATCGGAAGGCGGAGCTGAACAGCTATCTGCGCAAACACGAAAAGAGCTCATAAAAAGCCTTTTAACCTGTGAATACGGCGATTCTATCGGCAACGTATTAAGCTCATATATCACAACCACAGCTAAAAATCTTCAGAATATCAGAACATTGTTCCGATACGAAATAGAGATAAGGGAGCAATTCTTCTTTAACAATATCGACATAGACGAGGAAAAATACTTCCTTCTTACCGAAAATCTTGCATACAGAAAACAGCTTATAACTCCGATGGAGAAAAACAGCTTCTGGCTCTCCTTTGTAAGAAATCTTGACGAGCTTGACGACGCTTTAAGAAGCGAAAACTTCTTATTCAGCGAAAATCTTCTTATGGAAAAGGATGATCTTAAAAAGCTATCAGAACTAAGCGACGACGAAAAGCTCAGCTTCTACACTAAAAATATGAGAGTAAAGCTGAACATCAACGGCTCTTCGCTGACACCCACAAAGCTTATAATAAACGAAGCGGGCATCTTTGCAAATTATACTGTAGACGATTCCGATAAAAGCGATAGCAACGTTCTTCAGTTGAAGCTGGTATTCTCCATCCCTCACAGAAAGCAGGCAAGCTATTTCTTCGTATCGATAAGCGATCCTACATACAGTCCGTACATAAGATTTGTCTATCCCGAAGACGAGATCGACGCTGAAATGATACCTTTTTTAAGCAGAGCTACCAGCTCGGCGGACACCAAGATTTTTGAAGGACTGCGGGAAATCTCCTTTGAAAAGGAATGGGTAATGCCGATGAGCGGAGTTATGTTTATAATTACTCTTGATGAGAAATAAATTTTTAGTAACGTAAACTGATATATCTAAAAGCGAGGTGATTTCACCTCGCTTTTCTTATGCACCGTTTTTGTCTCATCGGGTACTCTATAATGATAATAGAACCATCAAAGGAGGATGCCTGTGAATGCAAAGAAAATCAAGGACGTTCTGATCTCATACGTCAAAGCCACCTCAGGCGAAGTGCGTATATATCAGGAAAAAAGTATAGGAAGCTCTATTTGTGACGTGATGGCTGTAACCGATCATCTGATAGGATATGAAATAAAAAGCGACCTGGATAATTATGCCCGTCTGCGAGAACAAGTAAAAGCCTACACGGCTTTTTTTGACGAAAACTATCTTGTTGTCGGTGAACGGCACGTTAATTCTGCCGCTGAAAAAATCCCTGACAGCTGGGGGATACTTTGTGTTACAGAAAGCAATGTGTCACTTATTCGTAAGGCAACAATCAATACTTCCGTTTCCCGCAGAAAACAACTTTCTATACTGTGGAAATTAGAACTGAAGAATCTGCTCATAATAAACGAAATGCCTGCTTATGCCCAAAAAGAAAAGGGATATATCGCCGACCGTATCGCCGCCTCTATTGACCATAAGCTTCTCGGAAAACAAATTGCAAGCGAACTGCTTCATCGTGATTATTCGGTTTATGATGCAAAGGACTATACAGAATATTCTGCAGGAGAGGAAAACGAAATTGCTGATTTCCCTGCCGCTGAAATTGTGGATATACTTTCCGAAAAAAATCTTTCGGAATTCACTTTGGATCAATGGATCAATTTATACAAAAGAGCAACAACCGTAAAAGAACAAAAGGAAATTGCATTTAAAAAGCCAATTCCAGAGCGAACCACTCATACTATTCCCTACACCGACATAGAGGTTTCTCTGGGGGTACCCTGGGTAAGTGCAGACATTATCAACGATTTTGTATATCATATATTAAACAGGAGTTATTCGGTTATTAACGGAGCATATTATAAGCCGATATACGTTGAACACGAAGCGATTACAGGCAATTGGTTTATCAGGGACAAAAAATACTTAGGCACAGGAAACAGCTTTGCAGAAGGAAAATACGGATTAAAACGTTATAACGCTCTTTATATCATAGAAGCAACTCTGAATCTGCGAGAAATCAAGCTTTTTGATAACGGCATGGTTTATAACGAAGCCGACACTCTTGCGGCATTGGAAAAACAAAAAATCATCAACAGGGAGTTTAAGCGATGGATCTGGGAGGATGAGGACCGTCGTTGGCTTGTAGAAGATGCATACAACAAAGCGTTTGCTCATTACAAGCCGATAACCTTCGACGGAAGTCAGTTAACCTTTCCTGATATGGCATCAGAATATACATTGTATCCCTATCAGAAAGATGCTGTCCAGCGCATACTTGAAGAGAAGAACACTCTGCTTGCTTTCGACGTAGGTGCAGGAAAAACGTACATTATGATAGCGGCGGCAATGAAAATGCGTCAGGAAGGCATCTCCCGTAAGAATTTATTTGTAGTTCCGAATCATATTGTAGGACAATGGGAAAAAATTTTTGAAGAGCTCTATCCCAAAGCAAAAATCCTTGCAATCGAACCAAAATCTTTTAAACCCCAGATGCGGCAAAAGGTATTACAGCAAATACAAAGTGCTGATTATGACGGCATAATTATGGCATACAGCTGTTTTGAAATGATTCCATTATCTGTGGATAGTATGCTGCAGAATATGAGCTCAAAATTAAAACAGATAGAAGTTGCACTTGATGAGCTGAAAACACCCCAGGGTTACTATATCGATCGACATAGCAGCACGGTTCTTGAAGCAGAAAAAAAGAATATGAGGAAGCTGACACAGGAATTTCTTAATAGTATGACTCCGAAACACTCCGAAGATATCACCTTTGACGAATTAGAGATTGACTCGTTGTTTTTAGATGAGGCACATAACTATAAAAATCTGCCGATCAAAACCAATTTACGAAATTTAAGAGGTATCAACGTAAGCGGTTCAGTAAAATGTCAGGATTTATTGCATAAGGTTCGTATCGTACAGCAAAACGGAAGAGGCGTCGTGTTTGCGACAGGCACGCCGCTATGCAACTCCATATCAGACGCTTACGCTATGCAAGTGTACCTGCAGTATGACGAGCTTAACAAACACAATCTGGATGTTTTTGATAATTGGATAAAAACGTTTGCTTTACCTGAGCAACTGTGCGAAATCGACGTGGATGCATCTAAATACAGATTCGTCAGACGGTTTTCAAAATTTTTTAATCTTCCCGAGCTTTCCGCAATGTTTTCGCAGATAGCGGTGTTTTATGCCAACGACTCTCTGACCGATCTTCCCACGCTACAAGGATATACCGACATATCAATCAAGAAAAATACGGCGCTTTCCGACTATATGAAAGAGCTTGCCGAAAGAACCGAAAAAATCCGCACGGGTATGATAGACCGAAAATATGATAACATGCTCAAAGTGAGTACCGACGGCAGAAAAGCCGCGCTGGATTTATCATTGGTAGGCAGAAAACAAAATTACGACGAGTATTCAAAAGTATTCAGATGTATTGAAAACGTGGCATCACTTTATAATCAACACCCCGATTCAACACAGCTGATATTCTGCGATTATTCAACGCCAAAAGCGGAACGATTCAACGTATATGCCGAATTAAAAAGCCGTCTGATAGAAAAAGGGATACCGGAAAAGGAAATTGCCTTTATTCATAGTTATCAGACCGAGAGTCGGAAGGTTGAGCTGTTTCGTAAATTCAATGCCGGAGAAATGCGCATTCTTATCGGTTCCACTTTTAAGTTAGGAATCGGAGCAAACGTTCAAAGAAAGCTTAAAGCTATTCATCATCTGGACGTTCCCTGGCGACCGGCTGATATGGTGCAGAGAGAGGGACGTATTATCAGACGAGGAAACGAAAATAAGACGGTACATATCTATCGCTATATTGCCGAAGGAAGCTTTGATTCATATTCCTGGCAGGTGCTTGAAACCAAACAACGCTTTATCTCGCAGTTTCTGTCAGGCAGCACCTACCAGCGCACCGCATCCGATCTGGAAAATGACGTACTGACCTATGCCGAAGTAAAAGCTCTGGCATTATCCCAACCGCTTATGAAACAGCTTGCCCAAAAGGAAAACGAGCTAAAAACTTATAAAATACTGGAGGCGCAGGCTAAAGAAACGTATAAGCGTCTCACAGAAGAGTGCGATGCGTTACAGTCAGAAATGCAGCAACGTCAAAAGCAGTTGGAGGTGGCATATAAGCACCAGCAATTCCTGAACAAGAAAACCAACGAACAGTATCTTGAAGCTATGAGAAGCATAAAGGACACGTTTACAGCAGATGTAATAAGCGGAGATAATACGCTGTCGGGCAACGTTTCCATATTTGGCTTTGCAATCGTGTTACCCGTTTTACAGGATGTAAAAAAGCCGTATCTGTATTTAGAAAAAGATACTAATCGTTACGTTGTTCTTTTGGGTAATTCGGCAAACGGCAACGCCAAACGTATTATCGGCAGGTTAAAAAGATTTAATAAGGTTATCGAGGAAATATCCGATGAAATAGATAGATTGAAACAGAATATTCACAACAATCAACAGCTGCTTGAACAAAAAAGCTCGTCATATAAAAAACAGATTGCTGAGCTGAAGGAAGAAATCGAAGAAATCAAAAGCAGAATAAAAAATGATGCTAAATCTTTTGACACAAAGCGTATAAATTAACTCTGATTACTGATAACAACGTAACCTTTTCAAGTAATTTGACAAGGCTTTATAAGTATTATATAATAAAGATAGATTCAGAATTTTCAGCACGTAATACAGCAATCACATAATCATAAAAATATATCCTGAGGAGGAAGCTAAAATGCTTGATATTGTAAAAACAGAAGATATGTTGAAAGAAGGCAGGACACTTTTCCCTATAGTAAATTTAGCGGGAGAAGTTTGCGGTGCAATCGGTAGAAGTTCAACGTTACAGCCGAGGTACTTAGCTACCACAAAGGGCTTCGTGGGTAATATTCTTACCGAAGAAAAAACAATCATTCTGACCGAAGGCTTTATCGACGTTCTCCTTGCAGATCTGCAAAAAATGGATAACGTTATCGGTGTAGTCGGAACGTATATATCGGATGAAGCGGTTGAATTTTTTAAGCAAAATGAAAAAACTGTAATTCTGTTTTTCGCCCAGGATGAATTTGGTAAGAAGGCAGCAGCTAAAACAGCCGAAAAACTCAGTACAGCAGGAGTCGAAGTATACGTATTTGAATCAGACACCGCTATGGATATGCAACAGTATCTGATGCAAGGCAATTCAGTTGAAAGCATTATGGAAATTGAAACATAGATATCTAAGCTTTTGTCACATAGTTGAATTCATAATAGAAATATGATATAATAAGCATGTCTTTTTATGGGAGGTGGTTGTGTGGACTTAAATAAAGTTGAAAAAGAATTAAAAAAACTTTATGAAAATTGGGGATTAGGAAACCAAATTGAAAACAGTTCCAAATACTCTGCTATGTTTCGTATGGGTTTCCCAAATGAATATATAGACAGCGAAAAACCTCTTTTGATGTATGTTGGGCAAGAGTGTCTGCACGGAAATAAAGAAAAAACGCAAGCATGGATTAGAGAATATCAGAATGTTCAACGAACGAAAAAACGAATAACGAATGATTGGTTTGATTATGGTACAAACCGTTCTCCATTTTGGAATTTTTTCCGGCGTTTGTCGGGACTTGGGATTAATGTTTTGTGGAACAATTTAGATAAATTTCATCCTGCAAACGCACAACGCTTGTCTTGGGAAGATGGCGTCAAATTCAACTCATCTTATGGAGATGATAAGTTATCTATCTTGCAGAGAGAAATCAAGTTGCTTAAACCCAAGGTAATTGTATTTGTAATAGGTAACGGAAAATATACGGCATCATTGGCATCAGCTTTTTCGGTTAGCGAGAAAAAACTTATGAAGTATGAGCCGAATCCTCAGGAGTTTGTTTCCGAAGCATCTGATGTATTAGGGCTCGAAAACACAATTGCTCTTTGGACTTATCACCCTGCATTTCTACAACGAAGCGGGAAATATCAAGAAGCATTATCAATAATTGAAAAACAATTCAAAGATAGGAAGGTATAGTTATTATGTATGAAGAATTACAAGAAGGCATGTATGAAAACAGCTTTTGCATGAAAGAAGATTACCTTCTTGAAGAGGCAAACAGCGACAATGTTGATGCAATGTATATGCTTGCAGTTTTATATTTCGAAGATTGTCAGATGAATAGTGCTTATAAATGGTTTTGCAAGGCAGCCGAAAAAGGTCAAGCAGATGCGATATATTACATAGGCAATTTTTATTGGCATCCTGATGGTTGGGATCTTGTTGAGCCGAGCAACGAAAAGGCTATTGAATATTATACAAAAGCCGCAGAACTTGGTTCTGCAAAGGCAATGAGTGAACTTGGAAAACAATACTTACAGGGGACCGTTGCGGTGGAAAAAGATGAGGTAAAAGCATTTGAACTATTCCAAAAGGCTGCGAAACTTGGCGAATCCGAAGGTTACTATTGGTTAGCGATGTGCTATAAGTATGGTAGTGGTGTTGAAAAAGATTTTGAAAAAGCCTTTAATTATGCTATTAAGGCATACAACGCTATACACTAAAGAGATCGTTATATAAATATCAAGTATAATTTCCTTTTCTTTAACAGATAATAACAGAGCAATTTAAAAAATTTGTCGGAATGAGCAAATTATTCTGTTAAAAGCTAAAGAAAAGGAGATTTATATAATATGAAAGCAACCGGTATTGTAAGAAGAATCGACGATCTTGGCAGAGTCGTTATTCCTAAAGAAATAAGACGTACAATGAGAATCAGAGAAGGCACTCCTCTTGAAATCTATACAAGTGTTGATGGAGAGGTAATTTTCCGCAAGTACTCCCCTGTCGGAGAGATTTCAGGAAATGCCGATCAGTATGCAGAGGTGCTTTATAAGGTCGGCGGTATGCCTACCGTTATCTGTGACAGAGACCACGTGGTAGCGGCAAGTGGTATTCAGAAAAAAGAGGTGCTCGAAAGAAGAGTATCAAGCTCCCTTGAGGATCTTATCGAACAACGCAAATCCTTATACCACAAGACAGCTGACGACGTGAAGATGAACCCTATCGAAGGCGTAAACCGTTTCGCCATCGCTTGTGCTCCCATTTTAGCGGAGGGCGATGTAAACGGTGCGGTAATTATGCTGTCGGATAACGAAAACTCCGTTGCAAATGAAAAGCAGACCGCCCTTGTAGAAGCAGCTGCACTCTATTTCGGCAGACAGATGGAGCAGATTTAATCAGAACTTAACCCCGTAGTTTTAAGCTACGGGGTAATTTTATCGGGTTTTGGTTGATTTTTGAAGGCTTGTGTGATATAATAATCCCTACAAAAATAATTTCCCTGATGGAGGCTCAAGATAAAAAATGTCGGAAGTTATCGTCACACCCTATAACAAAGCCTGGAAAACCGCTTTTGAAGATATAAAAAAAGAGCTTGAAAACGTAGTCGGTGATTTGATTATAGGAATCGAACACGTGGGAAGCACTTCTGTGGAAGGCTTATCTTCTAAACCTTGTATTGATATTGACGTTATTATAAAAGACTATTCCGTTTTTAATGCTGTTGTAAAAAGATTAGAAACTATCGGTTACATCCACAAAGGAAATCTCGGGATAAAGGATAGAGAAGCATTCAAATACGTAGATAAACCTCATTTGCAAAAGCACCACTTGTATGTGTGTCCACAATATTCCGAAGAGCTACACCGTCATATTACTTTCAGAGATTTTCTCAGAAAAAATCCCGAAGCTACTAAAAAATACGGCTTGGTGAAAGAGACAGCCGCACGATTATTCCCTGATAATATGGATAAATATATCGAATACAAATCGCCTTGTATTGAAGAATTGTATAAAATGTGCGGTTTAAATAATTCTATAAACTAATAAACAAATTTCAAAGGAAAAGTAAAAGTAAAATGCACAAAATTTTTGGAATTAAAGAGAGTGCTGAATACATAGACCGAGAAGGTGCTTACCTTATTCCCTATCGCAATAATCAGATCGGAGTAATCAGCACACCCAAAGGATATTTCTTTATAGGCGGCGGACTGGAAAATGGAGAAAGCCATTCCGACTGCATTAAAAGAGAATGCCTTGAAGAAACGGGACATCTATCATATATTGAAAATAAATTATGTTCCGCTGAAACCTATACCATACATCCGACAATCGGATATTTTCATCCGATACAAACCTATTATTTGGGTCAATTACTTGATAAAGTATCTGCACCTACCGAAAAAGACCATATTCTCTGCTGGGTAGAATACAAAGAGCTGAAAGGCAATATGTTTGTTGAAATGCAGAATTGGGCATTGGAACAGCTATCCTTACGTCTGCAAGTGAAATAAGCAAATTCAGTCTTACTGAATAGTAACCTAATATAAAATAGTAAAGAGCGTGAACTTTTCGTTCACGCTCTTTATATCAGCCATTATAGTATCCATTCAGTATTTCCAGGACGGTCTCATCTGCACCGCTTAAAATTACACGAATATTTTTTCCGTGCTTCTTAAATTTAAAGCTCAAATCTCCGACATTTGGATTGCAATTTATGGTATCGCAGAAAAACTGTGATATTTCCTCAGCTTCATCTTCTTCAACGAACAGATCAATGATAGTACAAATTTTGTTTGTCTTTTTCCTGTCATCAGCTATAAAGTCATAAACAACAGCATTATTTTTTGCCTGAATACTTGGCTTTATCGCCGGATTATTAAGCATTGCACAAAAATCCTCAGAAGAAAATGACCATACTCCATTAACCTTTTCGCCGCTTATCAGACCTGATTTCAAGTAATTTCTGATAGTTCGTGTTGTAAGCCCGGTCATTGTGGCAACTTCGTTTATAGTGTAAAAACTTTCCATAACAAGACTCCTTTATAATAAATTTCAAGGCTAAGCTTATCCCTGACTAAAGTATATCATAAAGGCGGTCTCGTTTCAATTTGAAATTCTACGAGTTTTTCATATCCACCACTCAGGCGTTAATTTGCCGAGTGTTATAGTCCTGCCTGTCTTATAATCCATCATTATTTCAATATCCTTATATCCTTCAGGCATAAGCTGTACCATAAGCTCTCTGCAGGCACCGCAGGGCGCTCCGCTTGAGCCGTCGGGAAGTATAGCTATAACCTTATCTATCTCCTGCTCGCCGTTTGTTATCATATTAAAGATAGCATTCCTTTCTGCACAGATACCAAGGGTACTGCAGGTGTCTATACATACTCCTGTATATATTCTGCCTGATTTACCGAGTATTGCCGCAGATACTTCACCAGCCGTAACGTATTCTGAAATACGGCGTGCATTAAAAACCTGCTTTGCAGCATTATACATTTCTGTCCATATTTTATCCATAATTTCGTCCTTTCAAACTTCTGAA
This sequence comes from Ruminiclostridium sp., assembly GCA_017465545.1. Taxonomy (GTDB): domain Bacteria; phylum Bacillota; class Clostridia; order Oscillospirales; family Ruminococcaceae; genus Ruminiclostridium_E. The sequence continues at coordinate 32,052 of JAFTVY010000029.1, read as the reverse complement.
ACCGCCCGAGGAAACTCAGGCGGTTTTCTTTTTATGTGTCATAAGTTATAAAGTGCAGTTTCACACTTTATCCGTATATTTAAACCTTACTCCCCTATATACATAATGGTGCAAAGTCCCTTTGCCTGCTCTTCAGTAGGCGTTTTCAGTACACCCATATCAAGTAACTGCTTCATAATTCTTGTATGCAGCTTGCAGGCCATATTCTGAGCAAAGCAGGTCAGAAGCTCGTGCATATGCTCAGGCTGTCCATGTAGCTCAGCTTTCAGCGCTTCGGCGGCATATTCACGGGAAAGATTTTTTATTTCTTCTGTCGCTGCTGGTATAAATTCGTGCCACTTCTTTTCGCTGTCACAGATGATAAGATTGCACTCATATTCACCATTCTGTTTTAATAGATAACCCTTATCAAGTAAACGTACATAGCTCTCGGCATTGATTGCCGTTTCAGGAAGCTGTCCGTTCAGCCAGAAATACATCTTATCGTAATCTTCGGCAAGATTATCTCTCCAGTTACCACGTCTGGCAGTCCAATGACAGTCAAACTGCCAGCTTTTCCACCATACCTCTTCATTACATCTGTCACGATTCATATCACCGCAGGACCAGTATATATTTTCTTCATTGCTCATATCCCAGTCAGGCTTTACGTCCACGCTTGCAAAAGCAATATAATCGCCACCGTCGGGACGCTTTACAGAAAACTTCTCAGCTGAAATATCTGCAACCGCAAGCTCGTTGCAAAGAAAACAAACCATACTCCATCTGAGCAGATTTATATCGTTGTCGGGTACGTGAAGCCACTTCGGAATTTCCGTGATACCTTCAAGTGCAGGTGCAAAAAACTTTTCAGCAAACAGCTTTGTATATTTTAAATTTAATTCCTTATATATGCGATAGTATGTTTCGTTAAATTCAAATATACAGATATTAGTACGATACTTGCCGTTCTGAAGCTTATCCATAAAGCCATATTCTTCAAGAACTGCTACTTCATCCTCTACGAATATAGGATTTATACCAAGCTCCTCTGCGATCTCGTTTATCGTTCTCGGCTGATGATATGCCGCATAAGCTATATTCTGTGTTATTACCTTTGCAAGGAAATTTGCCGTATCACCCATTGTACCGGGTGTACCTCCGTGTCCCATACTGTTGAATCGGATAGGCTCTGTGCCTAAGGTTCCTGTTGTTCTTGTTCTTTCCATACCTGATTTTAACTCCTTTCGTGAGCAGGCTAAATGCCATTTTACCGTATTTTCGCTGAGAGAAAGCATCAACGCAATTTCCTTTACTTTTTTATCGTGGAAATAGTGCTGAATTATTACTTCACGCTGTGTTTTTGAAAGAAACGTAATCTCTCTTCTGAGTATACCGTAGCTTTCGCTGTTAATAAGCTCAAGTGTAAAGTCGTTAGTATCAGGTATTAGATCAATACCATCAACAACGGTTGCCTTTTTTCTGCCATCGATATATCTTGCGTATACGTTTCTGGCAATACGATATACGTACCCGTCGGTATTTGCGATATTATCCTGTTTAAGAAGCGACTCGTAAACCTGCAGGGTTATTTCTGCCGCAAGCTCCTCCGCTTCGTCAATTTTTGAAAGCTTTGACATAGCAAAACCAAAAAGCTTTTTCACATATGAGGATATTATCATATCAGCGTCTTTTTTGTTCATTGCTTTTTCTCTCCTGAAGAACGTTCTCAACAATATAGTGGGGAGATTTTTAAAAAGGTTGGTAATTATTTAAAAAAATTTTAAAATTTTTTCGTTCCTGAAACAAAGCAAGTTTTGAATCAGGCAGTACAGGAGACAATTAATCCCGCCATTGTCAAACAGCGGGATTAATTGTCTGTGCCAAAAAACACAAAAAGTGATTTTCCTTACCGATTATCAGCCTTTGAGTGCTATACCCTGGTTTTTAAGGATAGCAATTATCTTATCGGCAATTTCCATTACCTCATCCTTGGTAAGAGTTCTTTCAGCGTGTACAAAGCTGATACGGATCGTAATGGCCTTTCCTGCTTCATCATTATAAATATCCGCAACGCTGACGTTCTTTATAAGCTCGGAATTTACTTCCTCGATAGCATTCTTTATAGGAGCGTACTTATCGCTTAAGAAGGTAAGGTCAACCTCGATTGAGGGGAACTTGGAGGTTTCTGCATACTTGATGCCTGCATTTTCAATATTTACGATTGCATCGATATCAAGCTCTGCAAATACAACGTTGCCCTTCTTGTCTATCTTCTTCTGTACGGTAGGATAAAGCAGACCAATCTTACATATAACCTTACCATCGCAGATTATCTCGTTATAGTTCTTGGGATGAACGTAGCCATGATCAGACGCAACAGCATTATAGGAAATAGCCTTGTGTTTGATATCATCTATCATAACAGCAAGCATATTTGTCATTCTGAAATAAAGAGTTTCAAGGCTTTCTGTCTTGGAGAAGAGCGTGATACCAAGCTTCTTTCTTTCACGGCAGAGATTATTTTCATCAACGCCGTCAATTACGTGTGCAATTTCAAATATACCGAACTGAGGTGCATAAGAAGTATTTATCTTGAGCTGGCAAAGCTGGTTAGGAATAAGTGAGCGGCGGATAGTTTCTATATTGGGGTTAGCCGCACCGCAAAGCTTTATATTTTCTTCTACTTCAATGCCGAGCTTCTTATATTCATCAGCATATGCCCAGATATAAGAATGTACCTCGTGGAGTGAGAAACGCTTTACGAGTATATCCTTCATCTGTTCCTCAACGCTCTTTTCTGCGAACATACGTACAGGATAAAGAGGAGTTGCAACTGTATTTACGTCGAAGTTGTCATAACCGTAGATTCTTGTGATTTCCTCGATAATATCAGCCTTCAGAGTAACGTCCTTTGTTGCTCTCCAGCTGGGAACCTCTACTGTGAAGTTATCGCCGTCAAGAGTTACACCAAAGCCAAGAGCTGTTAAGGTTGCAACGATTGTATCGTTGGAAATTTCGATACCTGTGTATCTGTCAACGAACTTCTTATCAAATGAAAGAGTTACCTTATCGAACTTTACTGCATATTCATCGGTTAAAGAGGAGGTAACCTTTACGCCTTCGTCATACTGTGAAAGGAGCTTTACAAAGCGTGAGATTGCTACAGTTGTCATTTCGGGATCAAGGCTCTTTTCGTATCTCATAGAAGCGTCTGTTCTATGACCGAGACGAGAGGATGACTTCCTGATAGAAACTGCGTCAAAGTTAGCGGATTCGAGAGTTAATGAGGTTGTATCATCAACTATTTCAGAATCAAGGCCACCCATTATACCTGCGATAGCTACAGGCGTATCACCGTTGCATATCATAAGTGTGTTTTCGTCAATATCTCTTGTAACGTCGTCCAGTGTCTTGAACTGGAAGGACTTTTCAAAGCGCTTTACTCTGATATTTTCTACCTTTCTTGAATCGAAGGCATGCATAGGCTGTCCCATTTCAAGCATAAGATAGTTCGTAAGGTCAGCAAGGTAGTTTATCGCTCTCATACCGCAGTAGAAAAGACGGATGCGCATATTCACGGGGCTTACTTTTCTTGTGATATTCTCAAATCTGATACCTGAATATCTCTTACAAAGGGTATCTTCAATCTTTATATCAATCTTGGGAAGGTTATCATAAGCGGATAAATCAACACCATCAACAGGCTTTAAAGGTCTGCCGGCAAGAGTTGCGATTTCTCTTGCAATACCGTAGTGTCCCCATAAGTCAGGGCGGTTTGTAAGAGACTTGTTGTCAACCTCAAAGATAACGTCGTCGATTTCGTAGATTTCCTTTAAGTCCGTACCAACGGCTACGTCATCGGTAATATCCATAATGCCTGAATTATCATCGCTGATACCGATTTCTTTTTCAGAACAGCACATACCGCAGGAAGTAAAGCCGGCAAGCTCTCTGGGAGCAATTTCAATTTCACCGATCTTTGCGCCAAGCTTTGCAAAAGCAGTCTTCATACCAACTCTTACGTTGGGAGCGCCACAGACAACGTCAACAAGCTCGCCTGCTCCGATATCCACCTTTAAAAGATGGAGCTTCTTTGAAGTGGGATGCTCTTCAACTGATTTGATTTCAGCTACAACAATACCGCTGATATCACTACCCTTGTAGAATATTTCGTTTTCTACTTCTGCAGTAGAAAGAGAGAATTTGTGGATAAGCTCGTCTATATCAATTCCATTAAGATCAACGAAGTCTTTAATCCAATTTATTGAAATAAGCATATTAAATGACCTCCTTACTTATCATCTGTGAACTGATCGAGATTAACAAGATCCGCACCGTTTAAATCACGTATATCCTTGATACCGTACTTCATCATAGCAAGTCTTGTAAGACCAAGACCAAAAGCAAAGCCTGTGTATTCCTCAGGATCGATACCGCCCTCAATAAGAACGTTGGGGTGAATCATACCGCAGGGGCAAAGCTCCAGCCAACCGCTGTGCTTACAGGAAGGACAACCGTCTCCGCCGCAGATAAGACAGCTTATATCAAGCTCAAAGCCGGGTTCCACGAAGGGGAAGAAGCCTGGACGGAGTCTTACCTTGATATCCTTTTCAAAGACCTCGGAAAGCATAGTCTTCATAAAGAAGATGAGGTTTGAAATAGAAATATTTTTATCAACCATTACGCCTTCCATCTGGAAGAAGGTATTTTCGTGGCAGGCGTCTGTGGATTCGTTTCTGAAGCATCTGCCGGGGAAGATTGCTCGGATGGGCTTACCCTCGTTTATAAGAGCGTCTCTGTACTTTTTATAAATAGCATTCTGAGCCGCAGAGGTATGGGATTTTAAAAGCTGTCCGTTTTCAAGATAGTAGGTATCCTGCATATCTCTTGCAGGGTGGAATTTAGGAATATTAAGAGCTTCAAAGCACTCGTAGTCAGTTACGACCTCGCTGTAATCCTCTACGGCAAAGCCCATTGAACGGAAAATATTCTCGCACTTTCTCTGTACGAGGGTGATAGGGTGATATGAGCCTCTCTTCGTCTCGGCAGGCATAGCCACGTCAAACTCAGGCATAGAGTTTATTTCTCTTTCCATTTCGAGTCTTGCAAGCTCGGACTGCTTTTCAGAAATCTTTTCTGTGCAGAAATTTTTAAGCTCGTTTACCTTCTGACCAAAAGCTTTCTTTTCTTCAGGAGAAAGCTTACCCATTTCCTTCATAAGTCCTGTAACTGAGCCGTTTTTACCTAAAAATCCTACACGAATTTCTTCAAGCTCTGCTACCGCTGTAACGGCAGCCAGCTTTTCTTCAAACTGTGCTCTCAGCTGAACAATCTGTTCATCCATATTTTTATCCTCCTTAAAAATAAAACGCCCCATTGTAAAACAATGAGGCGGAATAATATCCGTGGTACCACTCAAATTGCAGTAAAACTGCCACTTAGTGCCGAAAAATCAGCTTCGCTTTAATGCAGCGATTACATTCTGCTTTTCACAGAAGGCTCACAGGTCGAATTTCGGAATACCGCTGAATACGGGGTTCTCACCCTTCCCCGCTCTCTTTGATTCATTTAATCAGCATTCTTACTGTATGGCAATGCCATTCCTGATCGTAGCCGTTTATATATCGTTTATATATCAATATTAAAATGATTATAACACAAAAGAGCAAAATTGTCAACTGGTAGTAAAAAAATAAATCGTAGCCATCAGGCTACGATTTTGGCGCAGAAAGAGGGATTTGAACCCTCGCGCCGGTTTCCCGACCTACTCCCTTAGCAGGGGAGCCCCTTCACCACTTGGGTATTTCTGCGTGGTAAACTTGAAATTATAAAATTTAATGGTGCCGCTGATCGGACTTGAACCGATACGGTATTGCTACCGAGGGATTTTAAGTCCCTTGTGTCTGCCTATTCCACCACAGCGGCATATTGTTTGTACGAATTAACCTTGATATATTATACACTATTACTTGATGTTTGTCAACCCCTTTTTAGTAAATTTTAAAATATATTTTTTACATAATTCGCTTGCTATTTTATATGAAATAGTGTAAAATAGAAATATACATTGGCAATATTGCCATCACCTCATTTTCTGAAAGGACAATCAAATGAGAGTAGCATTATTCACAGAAGCATATCTCCCTTCTATAAACGGTGTAGTTACCCACGTAAAAACCCTGAAGGAAGGACTCGAAGCGCTGGGACATACCGTAATGGTAGTTACAGCAGATTCAAGAGTAAATAATCACGTAATAGCAGACGACGTAATGTACTGTCCTGCCGTTAAGCTGAAAAAAATATACAACTATGACGTAGCACCACCTATAAGTATAGAGAGACTGGATAAGATAAAAAATTTCAATCCTGATATAATTCACATTCATAATGAATTCGGTATTGGTATTTCAGGCGTGCTCATAGCCCGCAATCTTAATAAACCGCTTGTATATACCTTGCACACTATGTACGACGATTATGTATACTACGTTGCAAAAAATAAAGCTATGGGTAAAATGGTTACGTCTGTAACACATATTTACGCAAAAATGTTAGGTGCAATAGCCGCCGCAATAACAGGTCCGTCAGCTAAGGTTTCAGAATATTTCAAAGCCTGCGGCGTAAAGAAAAAGATACACGTTATCCCGAACTCCGTTGAGCTTGACACCTTTACTCCTGAAAGAGCTGACAAAGCAAAAGCCGCAGAAATCAGAAAAAACGCAGGCTTTAACGACGACGATACGGTATTCTGCTTCTGCGGACGCCTTGGAAAAGAAAAGAACGTAACGCTTCTTCTTGAATACTGGGCAAAAAACGTAAAGGCTGAAGATAAACTAAAGCTATATATTCTCGGTGAAGGACCTTTACACGATCAGCACTGCGACGAAGCAATGCAGCTCGGAATATCCGATATGGTAAAATTTGCAGGCAGAGTCGAACACGTAGATCTGATTGAATATTACGCCGCCTGCGACGCATACATTACTGCTTCCCTTTCCGACACCTGTTCAATATCAATGCTTGAAGGTATGGCAATGCATCTTCCCGTACTCAGTCTCAAGGATGATTTGAACGAGGGACAGGTAGTTGACGGACTGAACGGCTATAACTTCACAAATGCCGACGATATGTACGTGCTTCTTAAAAAGCTTCGTGATATGCCAAAGGATGAGCTGAAGAAATTCGGAGAACAGACACGTGAATCCATCAAGACTTCAGGTGCTATACGTCTTGCAACTGACCTTCTTGCCGTATATGATGAGGCTATCAAGGTATCCGAGAAAAAGAAAGGCAAAAAACGTAAAACGAAGAAACGTTACAAGACACTCAAAAGAAGAACCGCTCCCCGTACAAAATATACCATAAAGAAATAATGATTTCAAAACGCATAACAGAAATTTAAAAAATCTGTTATGCGTTATTTTTATATTCCTTTTCAGACAATTTATTAAATTAAAATCTTCCTATTATATAAAAGCCGCTTCTGCAAATATTATTAAAACCATACGTCGTTTCTGAAATCATAGATTTCGACGGCTGAGTAAACCTTGTTATATATAATATAAATGCAAAATTTCTTTTCATATTCGAAGGAAGGCAAAAAATGAAAAAAATACCGATAATAATAAGGCTGCTTTCTTTTTCTCTGGTAGCGGCATTTATTTCAGGTGTGGCTTATCTTAATTTCACGCTACCTGATAAATTTTATATAGAAAGCGGCTCCGAAGAGCTTAACGTTAAACACGTATTCGAGCTTTGCGGTGAAGTAAGAAAGAAATCAGGCGATCCTGACAGCGCAGATTTAAAAATAATGGGCTGGCTTCCTATAAAAACCGTAGACGTTGAGAGCATTGAAAGAGTTTCGCTTATTCCGTGCGGTACTCCCTTCGGCATAAAAATGCTTACCGATGGAGTCATTATAACTGACTTTGGCGACGTAAAAACAGCGGAAGGGTTTATACACTCATCGCCGGCTGAAACGTCCGGACTACGTATAGGCGACGTAATTACAAAAATAAACGGCAAAACGGTATCTTCTGCTTCTGAACTTTCGGAAATAATTTCTGACAATAATAACGATAAAATAGAAATAGAATATGTTCGTGACGAAAAAACAAACAATATTTTCGTAAATGGTGTAAAAGACAAAAACAACAAAACCACTCTCGGTCTATGGGTAAGAGATAGTGCCGCAGGAATAGGTACAATGACCTTTTATGACAATAACACACACTTTTTTGGCGGGCTCGGTCACGGAATCTGCGATGCAGATTCAGGCAAGCTGCTACCTTTACAGTCGGGAGAAATAGTACCTGCTACTATAAATAGTGTGATAAAAGGAGAAAAAAACACCCCCGGTGAGCTGTGTGGAACCCTGAATCAGACCTTAAGAACGGGAAAAATCAGAAACAACACAACCAGTGGTATATTTGGTATTGCCGATCACACCGCAGATAATCTGACAGCTGTTCCGATAGCTCTTAAACAAGAAATAAAATGTGGCGACGCATATATACTTTCTACAATTAACGGACAAACGCCCCAGAAATTCAGTATAAATATAAGCTCCGTAAATATGAACAGCACAAACAACAAGAATATGATTATAGAAATAACCGACAAAGAGCTTATAGAAGCGACAGGTGGCATAGTTCAGGGTATGAGCGGCAGCCCGATTATCCAGAATGGCAGACTTGTAGGAGCAGTAACCCACGTGTTCGTAAGCGATCCGACAAAGGGATACGGCATATTTATTGAAAATATGATAAACAATTCCGGAATCTATCAGTGAATAAAACTAAAAATCACCATACTATCTGCAGAATGGTGATTTTTCTTTTTGATATTTGTGTAAATGACAAATTATTCGACAAGAGGGTTACATAAAGTTTACAGCTTTATCCGCCGATTTTATTGAATGATACAAAAATGTGCTAAAATCAGGCTTTTCTTCAAAAAAAGTATAGATTTTCTAAAAACAATAAGCTATAATATACGAGTAATAAACATTTCCCGTCTCAGAAATTTAATACGTTTTTTATTAAAATATTGAAGTCTTCAACCAACGTACCAATATTTCGACAACGTTCTACTTTCTTCGCAGAAATATTTTAAAAACATATTGAAATGCAAGGCTGAATATGTTATATTACAAATGTAATAAAACTCTGGAGGTAAAAAAATGTCAAACCAAATCAAAATTCTCATCGGAGACGACACACTGGAGCTTGGATTAAGCTGGGCTACCGAATTCAAGGAAAAAGGAATCTTTGCGGCAACAAGACCGAGAAAAGGAAGACTCCTTCTTGAATATGCACTCAGGGAAAGACCTGATGCAATTATCATCGATGCCAAAATGACGGAAATCGATGCAGCAGAGCTTATCCACTCCATACGTCGTAGCCACGACTACAATCCGGTTATCCTCGTAACAGCGAACTACGATTCACCCGCTGTTGAGTACGAGGTGATGGAAGCAGGTGCAAACTACTATATGGTGCGCCCATTTGAAAACAAGGCACTTTTCTCAAAGGTAATGGCCTTGCTCGGTGAACACCGTAAAGAAAATTCCAGAACGGACACACAGAACGTAAGTATGGAATTTATAGTAACCGAAATCATCCATCAGATTGGTATCCCCGCTCACATCAAGGGCTATCACTACTTACGCCACGCTATTATCTTATGTGTAAACGAGCCCGGTATGCTGAGCAACATCACAAAGGGACTCTACCCCTCTGTAGCAGTGAAATTTGATACAACTGCATCAAGGGTGGAAAGAGCGATAAGACACGCTATCGAAATCGCCTGGGACAGGGGCGACGTAGATACACTCAACAGCTATTTCGGATATACAATCCACAATTTAAGAGGCAAGCCCACAAATTCCGAATTTATAGCTCTTATCGCAGATAAGCTGAGACTTAAGTACAAATCCGATATTGCCGGCATAACAAGCGGATTTGAATCAGGCTTATACAAAATATAACAAGAACCGGATCAGTCACACTTAACCCCTTCCTTTTCGGACAAGGAAGGGGTTAAAACTTTTTTCAGTTTAATAAAATCCGCCATCAATTCCAATAACCTGACCGGTTACAAAATCCGCTTCAGCAAGATATAACACCGCCTTCGCCACGTCCTCAGGCGTACCTATTCTGCCAATAGGCGTCTGTTCTATAAGTTCCTTCATATCCTCTTCAGACAGATGCTGATTATTCATAGGACTGTCAATTACACCGGGAGCAATGCAGTTTACTGTTATACCCGAAGGAGCAAGCTCCTTCGCAAGTGCCTTGGTAAAGCCGATAAGTCCTGCTTTTACCGTAGAATAATGCACCTCGCAGGAGGCACCGTGTACACCCCATACAGAAGACACGTTTATTATACTCCCTTTCTTTCTGCTGACAAGGGAAGGAAGTAAGCTCTGTGTAACGTTAAAGGCTCCCGTCAGATGTACGTCGATCATATTATACCAGTCAAGCTCGGTTATATCGCAGAACATTTTTATCTGAGATATACCCGCATTGTTAACGATGACGTCAACCTTACCGAAGTCAGCAAGGATTTTCTTTGTCACCTCTTCAACCTGCTCTCTGCTGGTTATATCGGCTTTATAACAGCTACAACCAATTTCCTTTGCAAGCTTCTCCGCCTTTTCATCAGCAGTTCTGTAAATCACGGCAACGTCATTATTTTTTGCAAAAGCTCGTGCTATGGCACTTCCTATAGCCCCTGTACCGCCAGTTATAACTACAGCCATACTTTATCCCTTTCTATAAATCGAGGAGCATTTATCTTCTGAAATGCTCCCCAACCGATAATTTTTATTTACCTTCTACTATCAGCTGATCTTCGTCGGCTCTTATACTGATTTCGCTTATCATTCCGTCGGTATCAACTATAAGATTTGCAACCTTATCCTCGATCTCCTTACGAACTACCTTGCGGACGTCTCTACCGCCGAATTTACCACCGAAAGCCTTGCGACCTACGTAATTATATGCAGAATCGTCAACTATAAGCTGAATATTCTTTTCAGCAAGCGGTGTAATCATCTCGCTTATCATAAGCTTTGCAATATCACAATACGCTTCTTCTGTAAGAGGCTTGAATACAACCACCTCATCCACACGGCTTAAAAATTCGGGACGGAGGAAATCAGAAAGTGCCTTCATAGCCTTTTCCTTAGATATATCAGCCTCACTCTTTCCAAAGCCGATACCGCCCGTCTTGAAGGATGAGCCTGCATTGGAGGTCATAGCGATAACTGTATTTTCAAAGCTTACGGTTCTACCATGAGCGTCGTTCACCTTACCCTCGTCAAGAATCTGTAAAAGGATATTCATAACGTCGGGATGAGCTTTTTCTATTTCATCGAAAAGAATAACGGAATAAGGCTTTCTTCTTACCTTTTCGGTAAGCTGTCCTGCTTCGTCATAACCTACGTATCCCGGAGGTGAACCGATAATTCTTGAAACGCTGTGTTTTTCCATAAATTCCGACATATCAAGACGGATAAGAGGATCAACGGTATTGAAAAGCTCGTTTGCAAGCACCTTTACAAGCTCTGTTTTACCTACGCCTGTAGGACCGACAAATATGAAGGATGCAGGTCTTCTGCGTGCAGAAAGCTGAACTCTCGTACGCTTTATTGCAGATGCAACAAGTTCGCAGGCTTCTTCCTGACCTACTACCTTTGATTTTAAAACCTCTTCAAGCTTTGCAATCTTCTTGAATTCTGTTTCAAGAATCTTACTTGCGGGAATACCCGTCCAAAGCTCAATAACCTTGCATACGTCATTTTCCGTTACCGTAACTTCGTCGACCTTAGGTTCAAGCTCAGCCAGCTTCTCGCTGTTTTTAGCCATTTCAGTCTTTATTTCTGCCATACGCTGATAATCAACCTCTTCGGTACCGGTTGAAAGCTCGTTCTGTTCAGCTTCAAGCTTTTTGTTTACTTCCTTCAGCTTTTCGTATTCTGTGAGAATATCACTGTTTATGCTTGCACAAGCCGCCGCTTCATCAAGAAGGTCGATAGCCTTGTCAGGTAAAAATCTGTCTGTAATATATCTTTCGCTGAGTACGGCGCAGGATTTTAAAATACTGTCGCTTACGTGGATTTTGTGATATTCCTCGTAATACTGCTTTATTCCCTGTAAAAGCTCTATAGTTTCTTCTATGGTAGGCTCGTTTATAGTAACAGGCTGGAAACGTCTTTCAAGTGCCGCATCCTTCTCAATATATTTTCTGTATTCGTTGAAGGTGGTTGCACCGATGACCTGCATTTCACCTCTTGAAAGTGCGGGTTTAAAGATATTTGCGGCATTCATAGTGCCTTCTGAATCTCCCGTACCGACAAGATTATGAACCTCATCAATAAAAAGAATAATATTTCCTGCAGTCTTTACCTCTTCGATAAGTGCCTTGACTCTGCCTTCGAACTGTCCTCTGAACTGTGTGCCTGCAACAAGGGCTGTTAAATCCAGCAGATAAATTTCCTTGTTCTGAAGTCTGTGAGGAACATCTCCCGCCGCTATCTTCTGAGCGATCCCCTCCGCAATCGCAGTTTTACCTACACCCGGCTCACCGATTACGCAAGGGTTATTCTTTGTACGTCTTGCAAGAATCTGAGTTACTCTGTAGATTTCCTTTTCTCTGCCGATTATACGGTCAAGCTCGCCTTTTCTTGCTTTTGCAGTAAGGTTTGTGCAATAAGTATCAAGAAACTTTCTTTTCTTTTCTTCCTTTTTCTTATTGCGCTTTTTATCGCTTTTCTTATCAGACGTTTCCTTTTCATCCGCCTCTGAAGAAGATTCATCCTTTGCCTTACCGCCCAGAAATCTCTGGAAAAATGGCATCATCGTTCCGGCTCCTCCGAGAGAGAAATCTTCGTCTCCCTCTTCGTCCTCATCGCCTTCAGCTTCATCAACTTCACCGAAAAGCATTTTATAGCTTTCTTCTAAATCTTCATCGCTTATGCCCATCTGATTCAGATAATCATTAACCTGAGGCACACCAAGCTCCTTTGCACAGATAAGGCAAAGTCCTTCATCGTGCTTTTCTGTTCCTTGCATAGTGGAAATAAAAACTACTGCCGTTCTTTTTTTACATCTTGAACAAAGCATATCCATCAACCTTTCTTTGTTTCTCTGTTTTTCTTTTTGAATATTATAAATTATTTTTATTAAGCAAATATTTATTCTTTACACTGTGTTACTTTAAGAAATCAAGGAATTTAAAATTGTAAATCCAGCTGAATACAAAGGATTTGTCTATTGTGGCTTCGTTAAGGAATATAAGTGAATTCTCCGTTAAAGCGATTATCATATTTAAAATTATAACCACTACAAAGACAATCACAACACCGTGTACAAGTCCCATTATAGCGCCTAAGAATTCATTGAGCGTACCTATAAGCGGAATCTTATTTATAAGAGACGTTGACTTGATAACGAATGAGAGCAGGATGCTGATTACAATAAAGAGAATTATAAAAATTATCGTTCTCATAGGAATGAGTACTATCGGCTTTACTATATTGTCAAGCACAGACTGTCCGGGATTGCCCGCAGACTTGAGTATGCTTACAACGATATCCGATAAAAGCGTGTTATCTGTCTGTGTGAGCATATTTTCATCAAGTCCGAGGAAAGGAAGTGTTTCATCTATAGACGTTACAACATCACCGATCGTTGTTGCGAAGGATGTGTTCATTATTCTGTCGGAAATAATCTGTGCAAGAACTATATTGCCAAGTCCATGCTCCTTGACCGCAGACTCATATATCTGCACCTTTCCGACTTCAACAGCGGCATAATCAGTATTCTTATCAAAACCTATAGTGGTAAGATCTATCTTATCTATGCCCGTTTTTGTAAGATCTACAGAGCTGAGATCTATCGTTATTTTACCTGCATCATCCGCTTTAAGGCTATTTTTCATTGATGCCAGAGATCTACCGTCAATAATTGCCTTATCCATATCCACGTCAGCAAGCTGAACCACCGCGTTTTCACCGATAGCGTCATTTATTGTATCGGTTATAGAGGTTTTAAGGTTCTGCTCTACAAACGAGCTATAAATCCAGGATGAAACCCCGTCACTTATAATCAGTGCGCCGATAAATGCAGCCGCAACAGATACAAGACTTAAAAGCATACGCACAAAACCACGTTTTACACCGAGGAATATCATACCTATTATTATCGCAATAAGTATTACGTCATAAAACCAGAAAAATTCAGTTCCCATATTTTAACCCTTTCATTTTACCTTTTGGTAATCAATTGTATTTCCGCCCATGAGCAGAACACCGTCACCGTGCTGTTCAATCTGTATATAGCCTTTATCAAGCTCGCTCACGGAAAGCTCATTCATTTCGTTATCATAAACTCTGACGTTGTCCTCTGTAAGAAGCAGTATCTCGTTATCACCAAGAGTAACGTCCTTTATCTTCTGTTCCTGAACCTGTGTCGCCATTATGCTTCCATTCCCATCCATAACAACAATAAGCTCACTTTTATCAGGACTGTCGAATAAGAACACCCCTCTGTGTGTACGTGCGATATCGTAATCCTTCAGAACACCTTTATATTCATAAGCATCAGAAAGATAAGAGCCATCCTCTGTGCTGAGATAGCATATCTTTTCATCAGTAACAACAACTACGCTATTATCAGATACTGAAATATCAAAGGACAGGCTGTCAGAAATTTCTTTGCTCCAGACTTCTTCCCCGTTTATCTCGTGCTTCACGATATCTGTAATGATATCACCATCCACAGATTTGATAAGAGAAACGTACAGATAGCGATTATCAGGAGATATTACAGCCTGCATTACTTTTTCATCTATATAACGACGGGTATATACCTTCTTTCCGTAGCCGTCATAAACGTAAACCGCATTCGGATACTGTCCACCGCTGGTTACCGCAGCTGTATAACCGCCATAGCCGATAGCGGCAGTTACTATAATTTCGTTTTCGGTACTCTGTTTATATATTTCGCTTGTTTTACTGTAAAGCGCAAGACTATGTCCGCCCTTATCGTATATCAGCACGCTGTTATTATTATAATCACATACGGGATTTACATATCCGTGCTGAAAAGCGAATATCTGTGTACCCTCCTGATCGTATGTGCAAAGATACGTATCAGTCATAAGCGAAAAGCCATCGGACAACCGGTCAAAGCTGTAACCTGTACTTGAAGGCATCTTCACCGGAAAACCCGCTTCATCATCAGTTGTTGTGGTAACCTTTGAGAATATGCCACGTAGCGGCTCAAAGATAGCGTCTCTGTTCACTATCACCACACCTATAACTACAGCAAGAATAATAACAAAAATCAGAAATTTCAGATTCTTTTTGCTACGCTGTTTCTTCTTATATTCTTTTATATCGCCTATATCGGTATTTTTTTCTTTTTCAGACTCGTGTACCTTCAAGACGTATCACATCCTTTTTAATAAAAAACCTTATTCAGATATAATCCGCAGGGAGCAACAGTCTTACCTGCAAGCTCTCTGTCACCTGTTTCAAGAGCATTTACTATATCCTGCTCCGTTCTTTTTCCTTCGCTTATATAAATCAACGTTCCGACGATTATTCTCACCATATTGTGAAGAAATCCGTCTCCGCTGACATATACCTCAGTATATCCGCCGTTTTCCTTGATTTCAACCGAATAAACCGTTCTGATGGTTGTCACAAGATGCTCCTTTGCCTCTGCCTTGCAGAAAGCTGCAAAATCATGAGTACCACACAGAAGCCTTGCGGCGCTCCTCATTTTCTCATAATCCAGTTTATAGGGATAGTGCAAAGCAAGATTTTCTGCAAAAACGTCTCTCACGTCCGCACAGTTTATCCTGTACAGATATTCCTTTCCTTTGCTGTCGAACCTCGCATGAAAGCCTTCTTCGGCCTCTTCGCAGGAAAGAATCGCTATATCCGTCGGAAGCAAAGCGTTCATACCTTTTACGAAACCTGAACAAGGTATGTTGTTTTCGGTTTTAAAATTAAAAACAAACTCTTTGGCGTGTACGCCGGTATCCGTTCTCGAACATCCGTTTATGGTTACCGCTTCGCCCATAAGCGTTTTGATTGCACTTTCTACAGTCTGCTGAATGCTTTCCGCATTATTCTGTATCTGGTATCCGTGATACCTTGCTCCGTTATAGGACATTTTTACCTTTAAATTTCGCATTGCTTCACCTTAAAGTCCAAGAATCGGAATATATATATTCAGAAGGATAACCCCTGCAAGCACGACAGCAAATATCACAAGTGCAATATAGTCCTTGACTCCTGATTTAAGCTGTTTTATTCTCGTTCTGCCTTCGCCACCTCTGTAGCATCTGCATTCCATTGCAAGAGCAAGCTCGTTTGCACGCTTGAATGCTGATACAAACAGCGGTATGAGAACGGGAACCAATGCCTTTGCCTTCTTGATAAGTCCGCCTGTATCAAGATTTGCACCTCTTGCCTTCTGTGCTGCCATTATCTTATCCGTTTCCTCTATAAGCGTTGGGATGAATCTGAGTGCAATAGTCATCATCATAGCAAGCTCATGCACAGGAAAATGAATTTTCTTAAGCGGTGAAAAGAGACTCTCAATCGCATCGGTAAGCGCTATAGGTGATGTTGTATAGGTCAGTAATGACATACCGATTATAAGAAACACTATTCTTATAGTCATAAACAACGAGGTGGTAAGGCCCTCCATATATATATTTATAAATCCAAAACTTATCACCGGCTCTCCCTCTCCTTTAATAAAAAAGAGATTAAGTAAGCAGGTAAAAAGAATTATCGGGAATATCGGTCTTAAGCTCTTGAATATCAGCCTGAAGCTGATATTTGACAGCATGTATATTATCAGCATAAACACCCCTGCCACCGCAAGAGAATAGAAATTTCCTGCAACAAAAAGCATAACAACGTATAATATATCAAGAATGATCTTGAATCTGCTGTCAAGTCTGTGTACAATCGAATTTCCCGGGAAAAATTGTCCTATCGTTATATCCTTTAACATATTGTTCCTTTATCTGAGATAATTTAAAATTCTTTCTTTTGCTCTGTCAATCGTATAAATATCATTTCCAAGATCAATTCCAAGCTCTCTCAGCTTTATGACAATCTTGGTTATCTGCGGCACGTCAAGTCCGATACCGAGTATCTCTTCTTGTCTTGAAAATACGTTATCCGTATCATCGTGACAGAATACCTTACCCTTATTCATAACAAGAACTGTCTTTGAGTATTTTACTATATCCTCCATAGAATGAGAAACCAGTAAAATAGTCGTACCGTATTTTTCGTGATATTCCTTTATTTTAGTCAGTACCTTTTCCCTACCCACAGGGTCCAGTCCTGCGGCAGGTTCATCTAAAATGAGGATTTCAGGCTTCATCGCCATAACTCCCGCTAAAGCAACTCTTCTTTTCTGTCCACCGGACAAATCGAACGGGGAACGCTCCAGAAGCTCTTCCCTGATGCCCATATCCTCCGCCGCCTGACGTACACGTTTATCTATTTCGTCCTTATCGAGTCCCATATTCTTAGGCCCGTAAGCAATGTCCTTATATACGGTTTCCTCAAACAGCTGATGCTCGGAATACTGAAATACAAGACCGACCTTAAAGCGGATATCCTTGATATTCACTTCCTTGCTCCAGATATTCTTGCCCTCTACAAGTACCTCTCCCGACGTGGGCTTTATAAGTCCGTTAAAATGCTGGATAAGCGTTGACTTACCACTGCCGGTATGACCGATTATTCCACAGAATTCGCCTTTTTTTATTTCTAAGCTGACGTTATCGACAGCCGTATGTTCAAAGGGAGTTCCTGCGCTGTACTTATAGCTTACGTTCTTTAATTCTATTACGTTCATTTTTGTTCCTTATCGGATAAAAGTCTGAACAGAAATTCAGCGCATTCATCCACGTCTATTATATCTGAGGGTGCATCCACACCGCTTTTTCTTAAATCGTACATAAGCTCTGTAGCCTGCGGAACGTCAAGTCCGACGCTTTTCAGAAGCTCAACTTCAGAAAATATCTTCTTGGGTACGTCATCGAGCAGTATCTTGCCCTTATCGATTACTATTACTCTGTCCGCCTGAGCCGCTTCTTCCATATAGTGAGTAATAAGAATTACCGTTATGCCATGTTCCTTATTGAGTGCCTTTATGGTAGCCATTATTTCTTTTCTGCCTTTAGGATCAAGCATTGCCGTCGGCTCGTCCATTACGATACATCTGGGACGCATAGCGATGATTCCCGCAATGGCAATCCTCTGCTTTTGTCCTCCCGAAAGCTGATGAGGTGCGTGTTCTCTGTAATGATACATATCTACGATTTTAAGAGCTTCGTCTACCCTTCTGCGGATTTCCTTCGGCTCTACACCAAGATTCTCAAGTGCAAAGGCGACGTCCTCTTCAACAATCGTAGCAACGATCTGGTTATCAGGGTTCTGGAAAACCATACCCACAGTCTGTCTTATATCGTAGATTCTACTTTCATCTGTGGAATCAATTCCGTCTATAAGCACCTTACCCTCTGTCGGTAACAGAATGCCGTTAAAATGCTTTGCAAGAGTCGATTTTCCGCTTCCGTTATGACCGAGTACCGCCACAAATCCGCCTTCCTTTATATCAAGCGTAATATTTTCAAGCACACGGTTTTTACCGGTCTCATCGCCGTTTTCATCATATATGGAATATTCAAAAATCAGATTTTCTGTATTTATTATTCCTTCCAAATTCTGTTCTCCTTTTGAGTATCACTCAAAATATACTATTGCCGTACTTCCCGCCGGAACTGCAAGTCCTGTACTTTCTACAGGCAGACCGATTTCCTCGGATACTACCCTTATTTTATATTTCTGTCCGATAGTCATCTGCATAAGGTACGCCATAACCGATGACGAAAGTCCCGTTGTATAGCTGTTGAGAAGCACAAATAACGGTTTTTCGGAAAGCACCTCGGTACACATCATCATAAAATCATAGATATTATCCTCAAGACGCCACATCTCTCCGTTTGTTCCTCTGCCGTAGCTCGGTGGATCCATGATTATACCGTCATATCTGTTGCCTCTGCGGATTTCCCTTCCCAAAAACTTTGTAGCGTCGTCCACTATCCATCTTACAGGCTTATCCGAAAGCCCACTGAGTGAAGCATTGTTTCTGCCCCAGTCAACCATTCCCTTGACAGCATCAAGATGGCAGACCTTTGCTCCTGCCTTGGCACAGGCAAGAGTAGCACCGCCCGTATATGCAAACATATTAAGCACGTTTACGGGACGTCCCGCATTTCTTATAAGCTCCGTGCATAAATCCCAGTTTACAGCCTGCTCAGGGAAAAGTCCCGTATGCTTGAAGCCTGTAGGCTTTACCATAAAGGTGAGTCCGTTATAACCGATATTCCAGCTTTCAGGAAGCTTTCGTTTATATTCCCAGCTACCGCCACCGCTTGAGGAACGATGATACACCGCATCAGCTTTGCCCCATAACGGCGACGGATTCGGATTTTCCCATATTATCTGCGGATCAGGTCTTACAAGGGTTACGTCACCCCATTTTTCAAGGCGCTGACCTTTAGATGCATCTATAAGTCGATAATCTGTCCAGTTTTTTGCAATTCTCATATTCTTTCCTGTTTTTTCTTCAGATTCAGCACAGCTGCTTTCTTATTTCGTCGGCAATTTTCTCAGTCCAGTAGCTTACATCAGAATCATTCTTTCCTTCTATCATAACACGGACTAAAGGCTCTGTGCCGCTTTCTCTTACGAGTATTCTGCCATCGGCACCAAGAGTGATTTCCGCCTGCTCTATAACCTTGAGTATTTCAGCGGATTTATCCCATTTTCCCTTTTTGTCCTCGGTAATCTTGACGTTAACCAGAAGCTGAGGGAAATCCGGTATCTCTTCAACAAGCTTTGAAAGAGGTTGTTTACACTTTGACAACAGCTCCAGTACCTGAGCGGCTGTAAGCTGTCCGTCACCGGTCGTGCAATGATCGAGCATTATAATATGACCTGACTGCTCTCCGCCAATGTTATAACCGCCTTCCAGCATTTTTTCAAGTACGTATCTGTCACCGACCTTTGTGCATTCGGTATTTATGTTATTGTTTTTCATAAACTGATGGAAGCCAAGGTTACTCATAACGGTAACTACGGCTGTATCGTTCTTCAGCTTTCCTTTTTCCTTCATATATCTGGAAAGTATTGCAATCAGCTTGTCGCCATCAACCACGTTGCCCTTTTCATCTACAGCAAGACATCTGTCGGCATCGCCGTCAAAGGCAAAGCCCACGTCACAGCCTCTTTGCTTTACTACCTCTATAAGCTGTTCCATATGTGTAGAACCGCATTCTTCGTTGATATTGAAGCCGTCGGGCTTATTGTTTATATAGATGAATTCAGCACCGAACTTGTAGAATAACGCCTCTGCAGTTGCGCTGGCACTACCATTGGCACAGTCAATAGCAACAAGAAGTCCGTGGAACTTACCTGAAACTGTAGCCTGAATATGCTCGTTATATTCACTTACCGCACCATAAAGAGTACGTACTCTGCCAACATCCTTGCCGTTTACAAGCTGTATGCTTTCGTGATTATCAAGTACAAGTGCCTCTATCTCGTTTTCCACCTCGTCAGGAAGCTTGAAGCCTGTAGCGGAAAAAAGCTTGATTCCATTGTATTCAACGGAATTATGTGAAGCTGAAATCATTACACCCGCATCTGCTTCGTAATACTTGACAAGATGTGCAACTGCAGGTGTAGGCACTACGCCAAGAAGCTCTACGTCTGCACCCACTGAGGTTATACCGGCAATAAGTGCCGCTTCAAGAATATCCGAAGAAATTCTTGTATCCTTGCCGATAAGTATTCTTGCTTTGCTTTTCTTTGTTCCTCTTTTTGTAAGAACGACTGCCGCCGCTCTGCCTATCTTCATAGCAAGCTCACAGGTAAGCTCTGTTATCGCTACCCCTCTTGCTCCGTCTGTTCCGAATAATCTTCCCATAGTCGTTTCCTTTCACAAAAGGCTGTATTATATATTTCAGTCAAATCTTTGCTGGCCATCCTTTAAAATTCCGAGATGCTTATATGCAAGTTCGGTGGCGCATCTGCCTCTGGGCGTTCTTGAAATAAACCCAAGCTGCATAAGATACGGCTCACATACGTCTTCAAGAGTTATCGCCTCTTCGCCAAGTGCTGACGCCAACGTTTCAAGTCCTACCGGTCCACCGCCGTAGCCTTTTATTATCATACCCAGAAATCTCTTGTCAAGACTGTCAAGACCAAGCTTATCAATCTCCAGTCTGTTAAGAGCTATATCTGCCATTTCCTTGGTTATTTTGCCATCGCCCATAACCTCTGCAAAGTCTCTTACTCGCTTTAAAAGTCTGTTTGCGATTCTCGGCGTACCTCTTGAACGTCTTGCGAGCTCCATAGCGCCCTCCCGTTCACAAGGAATCGCAAGGATTACAGCGCTACGCATTATAATATCGCACAGCTCCTTTTCAGAATAAAGCTCAAGTCTCATTATAACGCCGAATCTGTCACGAAGCGGACCTGTAAGCTGTCCCGCTCTTGTGGTAGCTCCGATGAGGGTGAAACGATTCAGATCAACTCTTATTGACTGTGCCGACGGACCTTTGCCTATCATAATATCAAGCACACAGTCTTCAAGCGCAGGATAAAGTATCTCTTCAACCTGACGGGAAAGTCGGTGTATCTCATCCACAAACAGAACGTCGCCGGGCTGAAGTCCCGTAAGAAGCGCCGCCAGTTCGCCCGGCTTTTCAATCGCAGGGCCTGAAGTAATCTTTATATTTACGCCCATCTCGTTGGCTATGATATTGGCAAGTGTTGTTTTGCCAAGTCCCGGAGGTCCGTATAAAAGCACGTGATCAAGACTTTCTTTTCTTCTTCTCGCCGCTTCGATATATACGGATAAATTTTCCTTAACCTGCTCCTGACCTATATATTCGCTGAGGTGCTTCGGTCGAAGGCTGAATTCAACGTCGGTATCCTCTTCGGAAAAATCCGGTTTTACTATACGAGGCTCGTTGTATTCTTCAGCAAAATCGCTTTTTTCAATCATTTATACGCAATCCCTTCCAAAATAATACTTCGTCAGAATTTCGCAAGATTCTTCAGTCCTGCCTTAATAAGTGCATCTGTCGGTGTATCAGCAGGCATACCTGCTATTGCCTTTGTTGCTTCGCTGTTTGAATATCCAAGCACCATAAGTGCAGATATTGCTTCTGAAACGGAATTCGATACTGCAACTGCAGGAATAAGAGCATCGCTCTTTACAGAAGAAATATTCTCCTTTGCAATCTTATCCTTGAGCTCCAGTACAATTCTGTCTGCTATCTTCTTACCAATTCCGGGAGCCGCAGTCAAGGACTTGCTGTCACCGGACGCAACGCAAAGTGCAAACGCCTGAGGCGTCATACCGGAAAGGATAGAAATTGCCGCCTTCGGGCCGACACCCGAAACGGATATAAGCATTTTAAAGCAATTAAGCTCCTGCATATCCGCAAAGCCGAAAAGCTCCACCGCATCCTCACGGACAGCCATATATGTAAATAATTTCGCCTCTTTGCCGACGCTGAGCGTTGCAAGCGTATTTGCCGTAGTGCGACAACCGTAACCCACTCCGCCGCATTCTATTACAGCAAGATTCTGTTCTGTCACGGTAACCATACCCTTTAAGCTGTATATCATATATCATCACTCCGATTTTGTAAGTTTTAAATTATTCAGTAATGAACCGCTGCAGTGTGCGTGGCATATCGCCATTGCCAGAGCATCCGCCGTATCATCCGGCTTCGGAATGGCAGGAAGTGAAAGGATTCTTGTAATCATTTCCTGAACCTGTTTTTTTACCGCCTTACCATAACCGACAACAGCCTGCTTTACCTGAAGAGGTGTATATTCGTTTATGGATATTCCACGAAGCGCTGTATTCATAACTATAATACCCCTTGCCTGGGCAACGTCTATTGCAGTTTTCTGATTCGTATTGAAATAAAGCCTTTCGATAGCAAGAGCATCCGGCTTCCATTTATCCAGGATGTAACTGTAATCCTCGTGAATTTCGCAAAGTCTTTTTTCAAAGGGAGTATCCTTATTTGTAGTGATAGCACCGTACTCGAGAACTCTGAATTTTCCCTTTTCATAATCTATCACACCGTACCCGACTATTGCATAACCGGGATCTATGCCGATAATACGCATCTGACTCTCCTATCCGGTCTTTGTTGTGATTAATGCATTAAACAGCACACAAAAATCCATACTAAGATATTATAACACATTTTCACTATAAATGCAACTTTTTATATAGTAAAATTAATTTTTATTCTTCGTCCCTTAAATGCTTGCATAAATGAGAATTTTATGGTATACTTGAAAAAAATATTCTATAAACGAATGGAATGATAATTGTGAGAGAAACAGAACTTTTAACGCTGTACGATCTTCTGAAAAAAATAAGAACCGCAAAAACAACAGAAGAGTCACAGCGTCTTATAGACGAATATACAGAAAACGTCGGCACAGACTCTGATGGCATATCCGACGTATTACAGGAAATAAAAGAGATAGCTACAGAGCTTATCACTCTGAGACAAAGAAACACGCCTTCTGACAGCAGGCAGAAGCTTATCGAAATGTCTGAAAAGCAACGACAGGAATTTGCGGAAGCCGAAAGAATATTAGGCAATAACCTTCTGAATTATCATTTCCAGCCTATTGTAAGTGCAAAAAACGGCGCCATTCTCTCTTACGAAGCGCTTATGCGTCCTATCAGCGATATTTGTCCCAGCCCCTATCATATTATGAAATATGCTCAGCTTGGTGACAAACTTGACGACGTTGAAACTGCAACCTTCAAAAACGTTCTGAATATAATCGATAAAAACACCATCAGATTAAACGGGAAAAGCGTTTTCATAAACAGTATACCAACAGCCTCAATACACGAAACATGCTGGGAAGAAATAAACATTCTTCTTACAAAACATTCATCCGCCGTAGTAGTGGAAATGACAGAACAGTCAGAGCTTGACGACGATGAGCTTGAGAATATAAAGGCAATCTACAAGAATTTAAACGTAAAGCTCGCAATCGATGATTACGGAACAGGCTATTCAAACGTTCAGAATCTTCTGCGTTACGTACCCGACATTGTCAAAATAGACCGTTCTCTTATAAGCGAAATACATAATGACCGTAAAAAAAGACATTTTGTAAAAGAAATCGTGGAATTCTGCCATGACAACGGCATCAAAGCGCTTGCAGAAGGCGTTGAAACCAGCGAGGACTTAAGAGCCGTTATTCTTATCGGCGTAGATCTTATTCAGGGTTATTACACAAGCAGACCTTCCGCTGAAATGATTGAAGCTATTCCCGCTGAAATAAAGCAGGAAATTGAAAGATACCGAACAGAAAAGGAAGACGGCAAAAGACTCCGCACCTACAAAGCCGAAAAATCCGAGCGTGTATCAGTTTCCGCACTTGCAAAAGAAGGATACGAACAGATAATAATCGGTGCTTACGGTAGCGGAGACGTTACTATATCCTCTGAATTCGGAAGCAGCTTTGAAACCCGTATAAGCATTGTCAACGGATACAATGGTCGCATCGTAATACAGAATACAGAACTCACCGATAACAAATTCCATCCCTGTATAGATATCGGTGAAAATTGCGACGTCACTCTCTTTGTAAACGGGCAAAACCACCTGAGAGGCGGCGGAATCCGCGTACCTGAAAGCTCAAGACTCAAGGTTGAGGGTGATGGAAGGCTTACAATAACCTTAACCGGTGATGCCTTCTATGCAATCGGCAACGATATAAATTCAAAACACGGTGAGCTTGTATTTGAATACGGTGTAAACATAAACAACCACTCTGCCGTAGGCGTAGGAATCGGTTCAGGTCTTGGAGGAAAAATTATCATTTCAAAAGGACAATTCTCCTTCAACATTTCGGGATATCAGGGCGTAGGTATAGGCTCACTTACCGGAAACAGTATAGTAGATCTCTTTGCGGCGGATATCACTATGGATATATCCTCCCAGTCTTCTGTAGCTATAGGCTCTATGAAAGGCAGCTTCAAGGGAACAATTATACACAGCTCATTAAAAGCGTTTATGTCAGGTAGTGACGTTGTCGGAATAGGTACACTTTCAGGAGAACACGCAGAGGTCAACGTGTGTGAATCAGCTCTTATTGTTGATGCGGCGGCTGACAGATGCTCCGCTATTGCCGCTCTCGAAGGCGATACCGATTTTGAAATAAGCAGAGCAAGTCTTCACATCACCGCAAACGGCGAAAATGCGCTCGGTATAGGCGGAACAAAGGGTAAAACCAGACTGAGTATCACAAATAGTGACAGCATCGTCAATCTCACTACACAGCTCAACTATCTTGATTACGTAAAACGAGAAGACGTAAATATATCAGGCGGAAGAGCAAGGTTCAGCGTAAACGGTGAAACCATATCCTTTGAAAACTGATAAAAAATAAATACTCCCGTCACTTGTCATTTAGTGACGGGAGCTTTTTTATAACGTATCAGATAAGTACGCCATTGCAATGATCTATCTCATGCTGTATTATCTGCGCTGTATATCCTGTAAAGGTTTTTATTTTCGGCTTCATTTCAGTTGTCAGCCACTTAACCTTTATGCTTTTATATCTTTTGCATTTTCTCGGACCGCCAAGAAGAGAAAGGCACCCCTCCTCCGTAGAATAAGGCTCAGAGCACTTGATTATTTCAGGATTCATCATAACCGAATATTTATCGCCGTCAAGAAAAGCGATAATGCATTTACTGACACCTATCATATTTGCAGCCATACCAACGCAGGAATCCTTGTGTGCAATAAGCGTTTCCAGTAAGTCGTCGGCTACACAAACGTCTTCGGCAGTAGCCACGGCAGATTTTACGCTCAAAAAAACAGGATCATGCATAAGCTCTTTTATCATTTTATTTATACCTCGTTCACATATTACAGAATCTGATTCGTCATTGATTTTTACGTGGCGTTTTAGTGCTTTTTTCTACGCTTTCAGTAAATTCAAACCAGAAGGTACTACCCTTTCCCTGCTCGCTTTCTACGCCAAAGGAAAAGTTGTGCATCTCAAGAACTCCCTTTACTATAGAAAGTCCCAATCCACTTCCCTTTTTTGCTCTTGCATGAGTTTCGCCGTCTTTTTTTACACGGTAATATCTGTCCCAGACGTATTTCAGGTTTTCTTCATCAATACCAATACCGCTGTCAGAGACTTCAAATCTCGCAACACCTTTTTCTTTACGGTACAATCTGATTCTTACAGTCTTATCTTCACCCGTATAGGTTATAGCGTTATTTATAAAATTATATACTACCTGCTCTATTTTCGTAACGTCTGCATTTATCATAATTTTCGGTTCTGCATCAAGCAGTACCTTATAATCCTTTATCTCGTTAAGCAAGGTAAAGCGTGATACCAGATCCTCCAGATGTGCTGAAAAATCAAAAACCTCATAATTCATTTCTGCTACGCCACTCTGCAGCTTCGAAAGATCCAGAATATCAGTTACAAGAGAGGACAGTCTATCCGTCTCATCAATGATAACCTGAAGATGCTTTGCTCTTTTTTCCGGGTTATCCCCCGATAAATCCCTTACCATTTCTGCATACGCCTTTATCATGGTAAGTGGCGTACGAAGATCGTGAGAGATATTCGCCATAAGCTCTTTTTGCAGACCATCAGTCTTGGCAATTTCGCTGGAGGCAAGATTAAGAGTTTCAGTCAGTTCCTTTATTTCTGTGAACTGATGTTTTTTTATCTCCATATGAAACTTTCCCTGCGGAAGTCTGAGGGCAGATTTGGAAATCTGGACAATCGGTCTTGTTACGCTGCTTGAGAAAAATATAGATAGAATAAATGCACCGATTATAATTGCAAACGCCACTAACGTAAGCTGGCTGTTTATTATCTGTACGGTATTGCCTATAGGCTCCAGATAATTGAAAACGTATACCCTTACAGCACCTGTAGCGTGAATATATTCGCTCTCATAATTTTCGTCCGCTATCTGCGCAGTCATTATTATAGCCTTACTATCCTTGTCAGAACGTGGGGTAGTTGCTGTAAAAAACACATCCTTACCCGAAATGAACTTTTCCATTTTATCTTTATCAAGATTCTTGATAAGCTCAAACATTTCCTTATTATTCTTATCAAGAGAGTTAGCTCTGACAAGCACTCTGTTCACGTCGGATATTTCTATATATATCTTCTTTGAATGAGCAATTTTATTTACAGTAGAAGAGAGGTTTTTAGGGTCGTTATACCAGGCATCGTTTATCTGACTTACGACCTCTGCCGTCTCTATTTTTTTCATATACTCATAATATCCGGGTAGCATAAGCACCTGAAACACATACAGAAAACCGATAATGAGCAACGCAAAGCTTATATACATAAGCCACGAACGGAATCGTATGCTATAAAATCTGTCTCTCATTCTATGCATTATGCCTCAAATTTATAGCCCATACCACGAAGAGTAACTATAAAATTTCTGTAGGGACCTAAATTATTTCTGAGCATTTTGATATGTGTATCTATGGTTCTGTCATCGCCGAAGAAATCGTAACCCCATACCTCTTCAAGGAGCTTGTTACGTGTCAGAGCAATGTTTTTATTCTTTACAAGATAGAATAAAAGATCGTATTCCTTCGGAGTAAGGTTTGCCTTCACTCCGTCAATATACACGTCTCTTGCGGTAAAGTTTATTTCAAGTCCGTCATACTTTACGGTATCACCCACCTGTTCGTTGCCGGTACCGTTTCTCTTTATGATTGCATTTATTCTCGCCATTACTTCCTTAGGTGAAAAAGGCTTAACAACGTAATCATCAACACCCATTTCAAAACCAAAAAGCTTATCATATTCTTCTGTCCTGGCCGAAAGCATAAGAATAGGAGTATTCTTTATCTTTCTGATTTCCTTGCAGGCAGAAAAGCCGTCGAGACGGGGCATCATAACGTCCATTATTATAATATCGAAATCCTGTGCCTTTACCATTTCAACAGCCTGCATACCATCTACTGCTTCGCACACGGTATGACCTTCAAACTCAGCATACTCCTTTATAACCTCGCGGATCTTCTGCTCGTCGTCTGCTATAAGAATGTTGTACATTTTTTTGTTCCTTTCTCTATATTGCTGATTTGTCATTCTAAAAAAATGTTCAGTTTAAACGTAGCTTAAACTGAACGGAAATAAGATTGCTGTAAAATCAAATAATCAATGAAATGTTGGGAGAGGAAATTATGATTATTGATTACTCAACCACCATAAAATCATCAGGTTTCCCTGACAATTATATTATATCCGCCATTTATGATAGTGATGTGAAAGTAAAGTTAAAATATAAAAAAATAACTGTAAAAATTTTTCTCATCTCAAATAACGAATCGATTTATCCATATTATCCGTACCCTTATCCTTGTACAGAATATCATACAGGAACATCTCCATAAGGTACTTGTATCTGACTTCCTCATACTGCAGTTCGATACCGGAAGAATGGAATGCGGTAGGCAGATACTGAGGCAACGTCACTATAAGACGATTGTCTTTTTCACTTACCGAGCCTCCGATATGTCTGATATACATTTTTGCACAATACACGGGAAAATCACTGTATATCTGATCTATATACTGACACATATCGTGTTCAAAAGCAAGAGATATCACAAATCTGTAACCATCAAACGTTATATTGATTGCATGATCCTTCATTTTAGAGCAAGAGAGGAGCTTCTCAATAAGCGTCATAAGTGTCAGTTGCAGATAAAAATGATTTGCCTTTATCAACGCTCCGTCATGATCAAGAGTTTCGCTGTTTACAACTATATTGTAAGCCTTTTCTTTCAGTTCTTTGGTGCACGATTTTGCCATTTCGTCCAGAAAATCTATAATATTGATCGTCGTGTTATTTATGTTACGCTTAAAAATAACGGTAAATAATGCGTTCAGACTTTCCACCTGTCTGAGCAAGGAAAAGCAAGCCTTATTCTGATTTATTATAGGAATGCTGTTACGACGTCTTGGATCTCTTGCTATACTCTCCTCATTTTCGTACAGAATACGTTCAACGTTACGCTTTACGTCTGAGGTTATGTAGCAGAATTCCACGTAATTTTCGGTATTTCCAAGCTCGTTCAGGATATTCTTCATAGAATAAACCGTCCACAATATTATTCCGTCGCCATCATAGGATAATACTGTGCCACGTACACAGCAAGGCTTATTGTCAATAAGAACTGTGCTGTATTTTTCCTCAAGTCTGTTCATCGGTGGGCCTTCAGGGAAAAGAATACTGGTTTTATCACTGATCTCTCTGCCGCCCATCCAGAATACGTTTCCGTGTTCATCGGAAATAAACCGGGTTGCCGTTGTATTTTTGTAGGTCAGTTTAACCGCATTTATAATCTCTTCGATTTTGCTCATATTTTTTAAGACTCCGTTTTAATAAGTTTTTTGGCGTTGCCGTTTTCGTCAGTTACGTAAACGTTGTCGAGCTGTGCCATCAGACTCTGTCTGAAGCCTGCTCTGTATTCGTTGCGAAGCTGTGTCTGTTCAGCCTTCTCCTCAGGAGTAAGCTCACGGACCTTAGATTCTCTCGCAAGATAATTTATTCTGTCTATTTTTGCCTTTTCCATTTTATCACCCTTTAAATATTTTTTAGATTCTTTATAACTCTGATTTCCTTTTTTATGAGCTGATATATCACAAATCCGCTGAAAAGACCCGTAAGAACAGCAGAAATAAGCAGATAAGGAAGATACGCCCATACCGTAACGCTATACAAAGTCATCGCAGCCGCAAGCTGTCCTATATTGTGCGCTGTTGCAGAAAAAACACCTGCAGGAATCACCGCCCATTTGTGCTTAATAGTCAGTTTTGTAAGCGACATAACCAACACGGACAACAAACCACCTGACACCGAAAAATATACCGAAACAAGATTTCCGCTTATAAGCGCCGACAATATAACTCTCACAAAAAGCACCAGAACTGCATCATATATCTTCCATTTACCGCCCATAAACATAACCAGCATAACAGGAAGATACGCCAGTCCTATTTTCACTCCCGGTATCGGTACAACAGGCGGTATCATAGATTCCAATAAGAAAAGCGTAAGAGAAATGGTTGCCAATAAAGCGCTCATTACAAGCTTTCTGATATTAATTCTGTTCATATCACTCCGGTCTCCTTGCCTCTATCTGTATCACCAGATGATTCGGAACGCAGACAATCGGCTGAAGTCCGTCAGATATATGTGGAGTATTTACACATATCTTATCAGGGCAATCCGCTGATAAAACGCCTATTTTACCTTGCTTTACTATTATTGTGTTTACTTTTCCGTCTTTATTCGTTACGTCAAACGTGTAATCATCATCAGGAGAAAGTTTAATCGTTCTGATGCGTTCACCATCACTGTAAACCGACGCCTCTCCTCCTAAGATCTTTTCACCTTTTACAATGAAAAGTCCCAGTATAGCCGCAAAAACAATAAGCGCTATGATAAGAATACACAAGGTCTTTTGTCTATCCATTTTTCTCCGTTTCAAAGCAATCTGCAATAATATCCGAAGTTATCACGTTGCCGTCCGTATCGATAATTACAAATTCAACTATCGGATATTTTTCATAAAACTCCAAAGCCTTGCTCTTCCCCATTACAAAGAAGGCTGTAGAAAGTGCATCGGAAATAAGTCCGTTATCACAGATAACGGTACAGCTACGTATATCGCTGTCGGATGGACGTGCTGTTCTTCCGTCAATTATATGATGATACTTTACGCCGTCATATTCAACGTATCTGTTGCTACCGTTGGACGTTGAGTAAAGAGCTGCTGACAGATATATTTTACCTGCTACGCCTTTTTCCGTACCATCGCTGACAGAAACCGTCCAGTTGCCTTCATCGTATTTTCCTATAGTTAGAATGCTGCCGCCAAAATCAACCAGCCCCGAAACTACGCCAGCCTCTTCAAAGAGAGATTTCAACATATCCATAGCATAACCTTTTCCTACAGCACCCAGATCAATCGAAAAATCATCTTTAGCAAATGATATAGTACGATTTTCGTCATCAAAAACTATATTTTTATAGTTTTCCTTGGAAGCCAGGGAAGTAAGCTTGTCCATATCGGGTTTTTCAGGCTTATCCGAATAGAATCCCCACATACGGGATATTTCGCCAAGCGTTATATCAAATGCTCCTTCAGTAAGACTACTCAGATCCACGCTGTTTCTGATAAGCCAGTATATCTGCTCATCCACCTTTACGGGCGCAGTAGCCGCAAGATTGTTTATTTTTGAAATCTCGCTGTCCTCCTTTTTTACAGACAACTTATTTTCAAGATCTGTCAGCATAGACATAGCACTGTCGCATACTGCATCAGGGGTATTTGTTCCATCAGTTTTAAAAATACGAAAGGTTACGTACGTATCAAAGGCAAAAGACGTTCTTGTGTATTCGGGAACGGCTTTTTCACAGGAACACAAAGTAAGTACAACAACGCAAAAAAGCGTTACTATTGATATTATTTTTTTGAAATTCATAATCTTCTTCTCTGCATAAATTTTATTCATTATTTTATTATACACTAAATCCGAGATTTTTTCAACAGTAAAGCGAAAATATTACAAATTTTTCATATACGTCAGAAAGAAACTATAAAAACAAACAAAATCGCTTCTAAACGCTTGACATAATCGGTTCCGAATGGTATAATATATTGGAAATAAATCGTCGGGGTGTGGCGCAGTTGGTAGCGCGCGACATTTGGGATGTTGAGGCCGCAGGTTCGAGACCTGTCACTCCGACCAAAAAACGACAATCTTCGACAGAAGGTTGTCGTTTTTACTTTTTCACTTTTCACTCTTCACTTTTCACTAAAACCTCTTGTCGTTTTTTGGCAAGTAATAAGTAATAGTGAATAGTGAAGAAGTAAAGGTATCCGCTT
>JAFTVY010000028.1 GCA_017465545.1 Ruminiclostridium sp. | reverse complement strand
TGATTTCTACAACAACCAGCGTATTCAACTTAAAACAAAACTGACTCCGTCTGAAAAACGAAGTCAGTATGTTGCTTAATAATTTAATATTATACCTTAGATACTCTTTTTTGTGCTGTCCGTACAATTTGGGGCAGAGCACTGAGTCGGTGGTCTCTTTTTTTATAGCGTTGTTCCGCTTACGTTTTTGTAATTGCTGTAAAGCAGTGCGGTATCCGTCTCGTTATAGGTCTTTACCCTGAACTGATAGGTAGTAGCTTTTGAAAGCCCCGTTACCTTGTAGGTAACCGTTTCGCTTGATTCGATCTGTGCAATCTGTACCCAGCTATTATCAATGTATTGCTCGATAACGTATCCGTCTGCCGTTACGTTTTCCTTCCAACCGAGCCTTATTGCCGTTGTCGATTTACTGCTTACCTTGAGTCCTGATACAACCGTTGAGGCTGTGGAGCAGGTAAGCTCCTCTGTGTATTTGCCGTAGGTTATTTCGCCGTACTCGGTGATGGCGTATGCTCTCATTCTGAAAAGGTAGGAGGTGGATGTGTTAAGCTCCGTAACCTTGTATTCGGTAACGGTGTAGTCGTTTATATCGGCAAGCTCTACCCATTCTTCTCCCACGTACTGCTCTATTATATATCCGTCAACCGATGAATTTTTCGTCCATTTGAGACGTATTGCGGTGGAGGAACGGCTCTTGACTGCAAGACCCATTACAGATGCCGCTGCCGTGTTTACCGTAATAGCCTCTGTGGTTGCACCGAATTCTCTTTCCTCTCCGCTTCCCGCATAGGCTGTCATTCTGAATCTGTAGGCGGTGCCTGATTTAAGCTCTGTTACCTTGTAGGTATCGGTGGTGTTATCGGTGATATCCGCAATCTGTACCCACTCTCCGTCGATATACTGCTCTATGATATAGCCTTCGGCGGACTGATTAGCCTTCCAGCTGAGACGGATGGCAATGTTGGATTTACTCGGAGATCTGAAGCTCTTTATATCCAGCGGACAAGCGGTAAGCGTGCAGGGGATTTTGTTTGCTTCGGCATATCTGTGTGCAATGGAATTGCGCTGACACTCTATTGCAAAGCCACCGAGAATGACGTTTTCGCATTCTATCGGACTGTAATAGTAGCCAAGAGAATAATCAGCTATGCTTTCGGTATTATCGGGTACTGCAACAAAGGTCAGGGAAGGGCAATGGGCAAATGCCTCATAGCCTATATATCTGATGCTGTCAGGGAGCTTTACCGTGGCAAGTGCTCTGCAACCGTAAAAAGCCTTGTCAGCTATGCCCTTTATTCCTTCGGGAATAACAGCCTTTGTTATACTGCGGCTTGCATATATTACCCATCCTCCGATGAAGGTGATTTCACTCTGCTGATTTTCTATAACGGGAGTATTATCAAAGGCTTTTGCACCTATATGCGTAAGGCTGTCGGGAAGCGTTACGGAGCTGAGTTTTTTACACTTGCTGAATGCCTCGTCGGCAATACCTTCTGTACCATCAGGGATAACGGCATTTGTCACAGTATCTGCACAGGATATTACCCAGCCGTCAAGGTATTTTATATCTCCGCTCTGATAATTCATTATATTTGTATTAAGGAATGCATTTGCTTCTATCTTAGCAAGGCTGTCGGGAAGAGTTACCGAAGCTAAAGAGATACATCCGTTAAAGGCATAGCTACGGACGGCTCTTACGCCATCGGGGATGATCAGAGAGTCAAGGGCGGTACAACGTGAAAAGGCGTAGGAACCTATTTCTGTAACGCTTTCAGGAATAGTCACAGCGGAAAGCATCGAGCAATTTGCAAAGGCGTAGGAGCCTATTTCGGTAACGCCTTCGGGAATTGCAATCTTCTTTAAAGAATAGCAGTCCGAAAAGGCGTAGCTCTTTATTTCCTTCATTCCGTCAGGGAGCTGTACAGTCTTCAGCTTTATACAGCTTGTAAATGCACCCTCTCCGACGTCGGTCACGTTTTCGCTTATGATAACCATTTCAAGAGCGGCACATCCTGAAAATGCATAGTCGCCTACAGCTGTCACGCTGTCGGGGATGGTAAAGCTTGTATCCGTCTTTCCTTCGGGATAGGTGATAAGAATAGTCTTATCCTTGCTGTAAAGAACTCCGCTGAGGGAAGTGTAATTCTTGTTTGACGAGGGTACGCTGAAGCTTTTCAGCGACGTACAGCCTTCAAATGCACGGGAGTCCACGTCTGTAGCTCCTGCTGGAATACCGGCTGACGTAAGGGCGGTACAACCGCCGAAGGCACAGAAGCCTATGCTTCTGACTGCATATGGGATGCTGACTGATTTCAACGCCGTGCAGTTCGCAAAGGCGTAATCGTAAATGGCTCTTACGCTGTCGGGCAGACTTACCGAGGACAGAGAGGTGCAGTCTTCAAAAGCACCGTAGCCTATTGACGTGACAAGCTTCGGGATGCTTACGGATTTAAGAGAGGTGCAACCTGCAAAGACCCGCTTGTTCAGAATCGTGGTATTTTCGGGGAGCGTTACCGAAGCAAGAGCCGAACAGCCGCTGAAGGCGTAGCTTTGTATACTCGTCACGCTATCGGGAATTATCACCGAAGTAAGCTGACCGCAGTTTTCAAAAGCGCCGTAGCCAATGGAGGAAACTGCTTTTCCGTCTATTTCCGAGGGGATTTCAACGGTAGCAGAGCTTCCGTTATACAGATTTATTTCTATCGTTCCGTCGTCCAGTACGGTATATTCAAAATCACCATAGGCTTCGGCTGTGGCAGAAATTATGCATATTACAGCCATTGTTATAAAGGTGGCGATACCAACTAAAAATTTCTTCATAACCGTTACCTCCTGTGTCGTAGTTACGTACTATATAAGATACATATTATATAAATTATACAGTAAATATTCCGTTTTGTCAATCCGAGAAGAGCTTTATGGCTTTCAGCGTAAAAAATCCTGAAAAGAAATTTTGTTTCTTTTCAGGATCTTCGGTTTATTTTAGCTTAACGTAGTACCGTTTACAGCTTTATATTCGCTGTAAAGCGTAGTATTGTCAATTATATTATAGGTTTTTATTCTGAATTTGTAGGTTGTACCGCTTGCAAGACCTGTTACCTTATATTCTGTGGTAGCGTTGCTGTTTACGTCTGCAATCTGTACCCAGTTGCCGTCAACGTACTGCTCGATAAGGTAGCCGTTCGCAGAAGCGTTTGACGTCCAGGCAAGTCTTATCGCCTTGTCGGATCTGCTCTTTACTCTGAGTCCCGAAACCGCTGAAGGGTTGGTTGCTCCTGCAAGCGTACTTGTGTATGCACTATAGGTCTTTTCTCCGTATTTTGTAACGGAATAAGTCTTCATTCTGAAACGGTATTTTGTGGAAGCTTTAAGACCTGTTACCTTGTATTCTGTGGTAGCATTGTCGCTGATATCTGCAATCTGCACCCATTTACCATCAATCTTCTGTTCGATGACGTAGCCGTCAACCGCCGTGTTCTTTGCCCATCTGAGACGGATAGCTACAGAGCTTCTGCTCTTTATGGCAAACCTTGAAACGGGAGAAGCCATAGTATTGACTGTAAGAGTTGCTGTTTTATTACCAAGTATCATTTCACCATATCCGGTTACGGAATATGCCTTCATTCTGAATTTATAGGCTGTGCCGGGTTTAAGAGCAGTTACTTTATAGGTTACAGTTGAGCTGTCATTGATATCAGCAATCTGAACCCAGCCGCCGCTTGTATACTGCTCAATAACGTAGCCTGTAGCATAGGCGTTTTCTGTCCAGTTGAGACGGATTGCAGAGGTTGATCTGCTGGGACTGGTAAAGTCCTTAACAGCGGTCATAGTTGTATTTACGATAATCTTGTCGGTGTATTCACCGATGTTTTCTTCAGAGTATGCCTTCATTCTGAAATTATACGTAGTGCAGGGAGCAAGACCTGTCACCTTGTAGGTTACCTTTGTGTTGTCTGTGATATCTGCAATCTGTACCCACTCTTCGTCGATATACTGTTCGATTACGTAGCCGGAAGCCTCGTTGTTTTCAGTCCAGACTAAAGTAATACTGTTGTGATTTGCTGAATTTAATGAAAGATTTGTGACGGGAAAAGCAAGTATCTTATGCTCAATTCCGTTATCTGAGGCATATTTCTGTGCGGCTGAGTTTTCGTAGCAATTGATGACAAATCCGTCAATCAGGACGAATTTGCTGTTTGCGGAGCTGTATCCGAAAGCATAATTTCCGATATCCGTAACACTGTCCGTCATAACTACAGAAGAAAGTGCCTCGCAGTTGTAGAAAGCGTATTTGCCGATGCTTGTGACGCTATCGGGAATAATTACGGATCGGAGCTTTGAACAGCTGTTAAAGGCATAATCGCCTATTTCCCTGACGCTGTCAGGAATTGTGATGTCGGCAAGAGAGGAACAGCCGTAGAATGCATCTGCTCCGATGCTTGTAACGTTGTCGGAGAGCTTGACTGATGAAAGTGAGCTACAGCTTGAAAACGTCCACTCTCCCACACTTGTAACCTTCTCCGGTATAGCTATGGATTTAAGACCTGTACAGTTGTAGAAGGCGTAATTTCCTATACTTGTAATACTGTCGGGAATGATTATCGAATTAAGACCGAAGCACCTCGAAAAGGTGTAGTCGCCTATGCTTTCGACACCGTAAGGGAGGATCATGGATGTGAGGTACTTGCAATCATAGAAAGCATAATCGCCTATATCGTTGACGCTGGCGGGTATGTTGATGGAAGTGAGGGGGACACAAGCATAGAAAGCATTGTCTCCTATATTTGTAATACCGTCGGGAATAATTACAGAATTAAGAGAGTAGCAGAATTGGAACGCTTTATCTCCTATACTTGTAACCTTCTTGCCGTCTATCTCCGAAGGGATTTCGAGCGTAGCGGCACTACCCGTATAATCGGTGATTTCCACCGTGCCGTCCTCAAGCACAGAGTAGGTATAATCTCCGTAGGCTTCCGCTCCTGCGGATACTACACACAGCACTGCCATAGTAATAACCGTAGCAATGCCAACTAAAAATTTCTTCATAAAAGACCTCCTGGATTTGCTTTATTACTGTTATTATATACCCTTCAGCCCTTTTCGTCAATTGGCAAATTGCATAATACCGGTAGGTTAATTTTACTGATAATTATGTCCGCCTCCGTATTTCT
The DNA here is from genome assembly GCA_017465545.1 of Ruminiclostridium sp. Lineage (GTDB taxonomy): Bacteria > Bacillota > Clostridia > Oscillospirales > Ruminococcaceae > Ruminiclostridium_E. The sequence continues at coordinate 2,430 of JAFTVY010000028.1, read as the reverse complement.
ACAGAGGCGGACAGCTTTACATATTCGTCTGATATTTAGGCTCACAGGTGAGGTTTATACCAAGTCTTTTGAAGGTTCTCTCATCAATGGAGGACAGCATGACCGTTGAATGTACCTCACAGCCACGGAGCTTGTCTATCTGCTCTATAGCCTTCTTTGCTTGTTCGCTGGTGTTTGCACAGATTGAAAGTGCGATAAGCGATTCATCGGTATGAAGTCTTGGATTCATATTGCCGAGATGATGTACTTTAAGATTCTGTATAGGCTCGATTATCTGCGGTGACATCAGCAGGGCCGCATCGTCAATGCCTGCAAAGTATTTCAGCGCATTGAGAAGCAGGGCAGAGGATGCACCAAGAAGATTTGAGGTCTTACCCGTTATGATAGTACCGTCGGGCAGTTCCATAGCGGCGGCAGGATAGCCGGTCTGCTCCTCTTTTTTGAGTGCAGCGGCTACTACCTTTCTGTCGTCCTTGGTTACCTTCGCTTTCTTCATAAGAAGCTCAAGCTGATATATTTCATCGCTGGTAACCGTACCTAAACGGTTGTTGCACAATGCTGTATAGTATCTTCTTACTATCTCCTGACGTGAAGCCTCACATACTACTTCATCGTCTATGATACAGTTTCCTACCATATTTACGCCCATATCGGTGGGTGATTTGTAGGGAGAAACTCCTGAAATTCTTTCAAACATTGCATTGAGAACGGGGAATATCTCCACGTCTCTGTTATAGTTTACGGTGGTTTCACCGTAAGCCTCAAGATGATAGGGATCTATCATATTGACGTCATTAAGGTCTGAAGTTGCCGCCTCGTAGGCTAAATTTACGGGATGACTTAAGGGAATGTTCCAGATAGGGAAGGTCTCGAACTTCGCATAGCCTGAATTGATATTGTTCTTATGCTCGTGATAGAGCTGGGACAGGCAGGTCGCCATCTTTCCGCTACCGGGACCGGGAGCTGTGATTATTACAAGCTTGTGGGAGGTCTCGATATAATCGTTCTTGCCAAAGCCTTCGTCACTCATTATGTATTCAAGGTCGGAAGGATAGCCCTTTATATGATAGTGGTGATATACCTTTACGCCCTGTGCCTCCAGTCTCTGCTGGAAAACCTTTGCACCGGTCTGACCTTGATATTGGGTAAGAACTACGCTGCCGACGTAAAGACCAATCTTTCTGAATATATTAAGAAGTCTTAAAACCTCTGCGTCATAAGTAATACCTAAGTCGCCTCTGACCTTGCTTTTTTCTATATCGCCCGAATTTATGACAATGACCACCTCAGCCTCATCCTTGAGCTGTAAAAGCATCTGAAGCTTGCTGTCGGGCTTGAAGCCGGGGAGAACACGGGAGGCGTGGAAGTCATCAAACAGCTTTCCGCCGAATTCAAGATACAGCTTATCTCCAAACTGGGCGATACGCTCTCTGATATGTTCTGATTGCATTTTCAGATATTTGTCATTATCAAAGCCAATCCTTCTGCCGTTCATATACATTTCCATTCCTTCCTGGTATATCTGTGGTATAAGTATCAAACATACACCTCAATAAGTATAGTACAAAATCACAAAAAAAGCAAGAGAAAAACGGAAAATAAAATTTATTTTTAAAAATTTCAAGTTATTGACAGTAAAAAAATAAATTTAATAAAATTTTGCCGAGATTGTTAAAAATTTATTTAAAAAAAACGAATTTCATATTTACTTTTTTAAAATTGTGTGATATAATACTATGTTGAAGGCGTGGGAAAAAATATACCCATGCAAATACAAAGGAGGACGATTCCAATGGGAAGACAAAAACTTACTATGGATGGTAACAACGCTGCAGGTCACGTATCCTATGCGTTTACTGACGTTGCTGCGATTTACCCCATTACCCCTTCTTCAGTTATGGCTGAAGTAACAGATTCCTGGGCTACTGCCGGAAGAAAGAACATTTTCGGTCAGGAAGTACAGGTAGTAGAAATGCAGTCAGAGGCTGGTGCTGCAGGTGCAGTTCACGGTTCACTCGCTGCAGGTGCATGCACAACAACCTACACAGCATCACAGGGCTTACTCCTGATGATCCCTAATATGTACAAGATCGCAGGCGAATTATTACCCAGCGTAATTCACGTTTCTGCTCGTGCTCTTGCAACACACGCACTTTCAATCTTCGGCGATCACAGTGACGTTTACGCTTGCCGTCAGACAGGCTATGCTATGCTGTGCTCCACAAACCCCCAGGAAGTTATGGACCTCGGTGCTGTAGCTCACCTCGCTACATTTGAAGCAAGAGTTCCTTTCCTTCACTTCTTTGACGGTTTCAGAACCTCTCACGAGATTCAGAAGATCGAGGTTTGGGACAATGAGACTCTCTCTAAGATGGTTGACTGGGACGCTATCCAGGCATTCCGTGACAGAGCTCTGAACCCCGAGAACCC
>JAFTVY010000027.1 GCA_017465545.1 Ruminiclostridium sp. | reverse complement strand
GAGGAGATCCTCACAAAAATACAGGAGCTTAGCAAAGCTCTCGACGATTTAAAAGAGGGATACAATCTTACATAATTTTTACGAAAGGAAAGTAAAAAAAGTATGGCAGAAAAAAGAATCGAAGACCTTATAAACCACGGAAAGCAGAGCGGCAGACTCACAACCAAGGAAATCACAGACGTTCTTGAGGACGTGAACTTTGACGCAGATGAAATCAACAAGCTCTATGACGACCTTGACAGCAGTAACATAGAGATCATCGACGACTTTTCAGCCGACGACGAGCTTGATACAGCTCTTGATTTCACGGACCCCGACGATTTCGAGTCCTCCCTTTCAGGCGACGGAATCGCAATAGACGACCCCGTAAAAATCTATCTTAAGGATATAGGCCGTGTTCCCCTGCTGACAGCAGAAGAGGAAATTGAGCTTGCTACCCGTATGGCTCAGGGCGACAAGTATGCAAGAAAGCGTCTCAGCGAAGCAAACTTAAGACTTGTTGTAAGTATCGCAAAGAGATACGTTGGCAGAGGTATGCAGTTCCTTGATCTTATTCAGGAAGGTAACCTCGGTCTTATAAAGGCAGTTGAAAAGTTCGACTATACAAAGGGATACAAGTTCTCAACCTATGCAACCTGGTGGATAAGACAGGCTATCACACGTTCTATTGCCGATCAGGCAAGAACCATCCGCATTCCCGTTCATATGGTTGAAACTATAACAAAGGTCAAGAAGGTATCCAACCAGCTCCTTCACGAAAACGGTCACGAAGCTACTCCCAAGGAAATTGCAGACAGACTTGGTCTCCCTGTAGAAAGAGTACGTGAGATTATCAGAATCTCCCAGGATCCCGTTTCCCTTGAAACTCCTATCGGTGAAGAAGAGGACAGCCACTTAGGTGACTTCATCCCCGACGAGGACGCTCCTGCACCTGCAGAGGCGGCATCAAGAACTCTGCTTAAGGAAGAGCTGGGCAAGATTCTCGGTACTCTGACAGACAGAGAAGAAAAGGTATTAAGACTCCGCTTCGGTCTTGAGGACGGCCGTCCCAGAACACTTGAAGAAGTAGGTAAGGAATTCAACGTCACACGTGAGCGTATCAGACAGATTGAAGCAAAGGCTCTCAGAAAGCTCAGACATCCTTCAAGAAGCAAGAAGCTCAAGGATTTTCTCGATAACTGATTAAATAAGGATTGATAAGATGCATATAACACTGGAAACCGATTACGCAATCAGAATAGTCGATTTTCTCGCAAAGAACAAGGGAAGATATGACGCTACCACGATTTCAGAAAACACAAGCGTACCCTCTAATTTTGCGATGAAGATACTCAGAAAGCTCAGTGCCGGGGAGATTGTAACCTCCTACAAGGGCACAAAGGGCGGATATGAACTGACTGCCGATTTAAACGAGCTATCAGTCTATGACGTTGTCGAAACGATGGAAGGTATATACAGATTCAGCCGTTGTCTTGACGGAGAATATAACTGTACAAGATGCGAAAACGGGCTCCCCTGTACATACCAGCACGCATTCCAGCGAATCTCCGATATGGTTTGCGAAGAATTGAAAAAGTTAAAATTCAACAAGATGTAATTTATGAAGTAAACAAAGCTATTTCCGGATAAAGAAATAGCTTTTGTTTTTCGACCTACAAGGAGATAATATATGAACTACGAAGTATATATGCACGGTCAGATTTTAGGTACACATTCGTTTTTATTAAAGAACGGTTTTTTAAAGCCTGACGAATACTCGGAAATAAAAGCTAAGTATTTTCTTCCCGGTGGCGAAACAGGTACAGCGGCTACCGTACTTTCATCCCTCGGCGTAAGCGTAAAGATTGACGGCACCCATATAGGAACCGAGGTTGCGCCTCTTATAAAGGATTTCTATAAGGACAAGGCCGTGGATTTATCATCGCTGTATTTCGATCCTGAATATGAAGGACTTATGGATTACGTTGTCATATCAGGTCTCTACCGCTCCCCCATGGGTGTATTTCAGTCACTCTACGAGCCGGGTGCAAAAATACGCTGGAATATGCCGAAGGAAGAGGATATAATCGGATGTAAGGTTGCGGCTATTGACCCTTTCTTTATCGAAGCCTCGCAGACGGCGGCAGAGCTTTGTGTAAAGCATAACAAGAAATACGTTACTATAGATAGTAGTCATGATAGCTATATCCACCAGCATTCAGCTATCAATATCATCTCTAAGGAATGCACAAAATCCGAGCGATACAGACGTAAAAGCGTCGAAGAGATATACAATCTTTTTACAGAAACCACAGATGGTCTTGTTATAATCACCCGTGGCAAAGAGGATATGATTTACGGCAGAAAAAATGAGCCTATGAGAAAAATGCATACTATCCCCATTGCAGTAAAAAGCACTCTTGGTGCAGGAGACACCTTCAAAGCTGGTTGTGTTTACGGTTTGCTTAAAGGTATGTCCGACGAAGATCTTGTAAGATTCGCAAGTGCGTGTGCCGCAGCTGCTGTAGCAAAATTCCCTCTTCCGCTGAATCCACCTGTCATAGAAGAGGTGACAATTCTGTTCACGCGTAGTAAGGCGATAGAATTTAAAAACGCTAAGATGCTCCTCAGAAGAAAAAGACTTTTAGATTTACTTGATAACTAATAACGTATTACCGCAGCTTTTGCTTAAAATCTGTACTACGCCGCATAGATAGGTCTATGACACGATAAGTGTCATAGACGTGACAATGTGTTTCTTTACTTAAAACCCACTCCTTGTTATTATAGAATCAACCTATAATTACAAGGAGTGAAATAATTTGAAAAACAAAAAATATTTTATAGCAGGTATTATTCTGATTTGTGCATTTATTATCTGGACAATTCTGATTCAGATAGTTGACGTAAAGCCCATCGGACAAGACGAAACCAAAACCGGCTTTGCCCTGCTTAATTCCTGCTTTCACAAAATCACGGGAGTAAATTTAAGCTTATACCACGTTACCGACTGGCTCGGACTTATTCCGATAGTCTTTTGCCTTATATTCGGTATAACTGGGTTTATTCAGCTTATCAGAAGGAAGAATCTATTTAAAGTAGATTACTTCGTCACGCTGTCAGGAATTTATTATATTATAATAATTCTTCTTTATCTGCTTTTTGAAATGATTCCGATAAACTACCGTCCTGTACTTATCAGCGGAGTAATGGAAAGCTCCTACCCTTCTTCTACCACCCTGCTTGTAGCGTCTGTTATGCCGAGTGTCAGCCTTCTGATAAAACGAAGAATAAAAGCTGAGTTTATCAGAAGATTTACAGATGTATCGGTAACTATATTCATTCTTTTTGTGGTAATTGGACGTACACTTTCGGGTGTGCATTGGATTACGGATATTATCGGTGCCGTTTTGCTGAGTGCAGGACTTTTTCTTATATATAAATGGATTATTTTATTTATGGATGAACGGAGGCTTAATCGTGGAATTCAATGAAAAATTGCAGGAGCTCAGGAAAAGCCGTGGACTGACTCAGGAGGAGCTTGCTAAAGAACTGTACGTATCAAGGACAGCTGTTTCTAAATGGGAATCAGGCAAAGGATATCCGGGTATAGATTCCTTAAAGGAGCTTTCAAGATTCTTTTCTGTATCAATCGACAGTCTGCTTTCGAGTGAAAAATTAATCTATATCGCAGACAAAGAAAACAAATCAAATATTAAAGGCATCTGTAACCTGCTGTCAGGCTTTGCCGATACGATGGCGCTGATGCTGATATTTCTGCCACTTTATCCAAAGCCGGTAAACGATTTTATCTATTCTGTAAATCTTATCGCATACACCGATATATCAAAAATCAATCAGATACTATACTGGACAACTTTTATATCACTCGCCCTAATCGGCGTGATAAGGATAATTCTGAATCAGATTAAAGCCGAAAAAGGACAGAAGCTTACAGCGTTTATTTCTATCGTAGTAAACGTTCTGATGATATTCGTTTTAGCGCTGGCAAGAGAATCATATGCAGTTATAACAGCGTTTTTGATATTGCTTATAAAAGGACTTCTTATTATTTATGAAAGGAAACGTAATGGAATTATTTGACTTATATAACGCTGACAGAAAACCTCTCGGCAGTACAATGATAAGAGGAGAAAATCAGCCGCAAGGCACCTGCAGAATAGTGGTACATTGTTGTCTGTTCAGCTCGGAAGGTAAGATGCTTATCCAGCGTCGCCAGGATTTTAAGGAGGGCTGGAGCGGAATGTGGGATATAACCTGCGGCGGTAGTGCTGTAGCAGGTGAAAATTCAGATGAGGCGGTTGAAAGAGAGCTTTTTGAAGAGCTGGGAATAAAAATTGACTTTTCCAAGTCACGTCCCGTGCTTACCGTTCACTTTGACCACGGCTTTGACGATATATATACAGCAATCAATGACGTCGATATAAGCACACTTACACTTCAGAAGGAAGAGGTTGCCGAGGTAAAATGGGCGACTGAAGACGAGATAAACGTTATGGTAAACGAAGGCTCATTTATTCCCTATCATAGGAATCTGATCGGACTGCTTTTCTTTATGAGAAATAAGCGAGGCGCCTTCGCAAAAGAAGAAAAGAACTAAAATAAAAGCGGACTTATGATAGATAGTTCATAAGTCCGCATATTATTTTATAATTGTGACCTTATCACAGAAAAAAATAATTTATTCGGGTATAATAAAGACAGAAAACAGAGAGTTTTCTGAAATTACAAACAGAAAGGAAGAAAAAAATATGTCAGTAGTTAAGGTAAACGTAAATAATTACGAAGAAATCGTAAACAGCGGCAAGACGGTTCTTCTTGATTTCTATGCCGACTGGTGTGGTCCCTGCCGTATGGTATCACCTATTGTAGAAGAAATCGCAGATGAAAATCCTCAGTATATCGTGGGTAAGATAAACGTAGATGAAGAGCAGGAGCTGGCAGAAAAATTCTACGTATCCAGTATTCCTATGTTAGCGGTTGTAAAAAACGGCGAGGTAGTAAATCAGTCTGTGGGTGCAAGACCGAAGGCACAGATTTTAGCTATGTTAGAGAGCTAACTGACGTAACCTTTTCATATCGAGAATTTTAACGCCTTTACGTGAGACCTCAGTTATATTTTCATTTGAAAAGTATTTCAGCGTACGGGAAACAACTTCTCTTGCAGAACCCATATATTTTGCAATCTGCTCGTGAGTAAGACCGATAACGTCAGAGCCGGTTCTTGTATATTCGTCAAGCAGGAATATAGCGAGTCTTTTATCCATACTCATAAAGAGTATCTGCTGCATAACCCACATTACGTCTGAAAAGCGGTTAACGGCAGTTTCAAGAGCAAAAATCTTTACGTCAGGATTATTTTCTGATACGGTAGAAAAGGCGGAACCGCCTACAATATAGCATTCGCTGTTTTCTTCGGCATCAATCATAATGTCAAAGGTTATCGCCTGCAGAACGCAGGAAGCGGCAAGCATACACATATCACCCGCATGAAGGCGATAAAGTGTTACCGTCCTTCCCTCCTCTGACATCATATATACTCTGAGACAGCCTTTGCGGACAAAGAAAACCCCTGAACACTCTGTGCCATCATGGATTGTAGTACCCTTTGGATAAGAAAGAGCGTAGGTGTTATTACAGATATAGTCCTTTTCAGCCTCGGTTATATTATCCCAGAAAGGAAAGCTTTCTTTAAAAACGGGTTCAAACATTGCTCGTGCCATATACATTCTCCTTTTAAAGTCTATATCTATTTTACTATTAAAACGGAAGAATGTCAACATTTTAAGAAAGGATAGTTTAAAGCTATGGAGCATATCTATGATACTATTATAATCGGTGGAGGCCCTGCCGGATATACTGCAGCACTTTACGCTGCAAGAGCCGGTCTTGATTGCCTGCTACTTGAAAAAATGTCTGCAGGTGGTCAGATGGCGCTTACAGGAGATATTGACAATTATCCCGGCTTTGATGAAGGTATTGACGGCTTTACACTTGGTATGAAAATGCAGAAGGGTGCAGAGCGTTTTGGTGCAAAAACAGAATACGTGGAGGTTTTATCGGTAGATTTTACTGATAAGATAAAAAAGCTGATAACCACAAACGGTGATTTTTACTCTAAAACAGTAATAATAGCCAGCGGTGCAAACCCAAAAGAGCTCGGCGTTCCAAAGGAGCGGGAGCTTATCGGTAAAGGTGTTCACTACTGCGCTCATTGCGACGGCAGATTCTACAAGGATAAAACCGTAGCAGTAATCGGTGGTGGTAATTCTGCGGTATCTGACGCTTTATATCTTTCAAGACTTGCAAAAAAGGTATATCTCATTCATAGAAGAGATAAGCTAAGAGCTGAAAAAATCCACGAAATTCCGCTTTTAGAAGCAGAAAACGTTGAATTCATATGGAACAGCGTTGTAAAAGACTTTATTGCAGATAGCAGAATAACCGGGCTTAATATAGAAAATACTAAAACAAACATCAAATCCGATATTCAATGTGACGGAGTATTCATCAGTATCGGCAGGAAGCCTGCTACAGACTTTCTTGGTGACTCTGTCGCCCTTGATGAAAACGGATATATCATAGCTGATGAAACTACAAGGACAAGCGTAGGCGGAGTTTTTGCCGCAGGTGATATCCGCACAAAAGCACTACGACAGATAATAACCGCCGCATCCGACGGAGCGGTAGCGGTACATTTTGCTGAAGAGTATCTTTCGCTTTGAATTTTGTGACACGGTCACAGACAAATTAAGATAAATATTATATAATAAATATATAATAACAAATCAGGAGGAACATTTATGAACGAAAACAGATTTTATATTTGCGAGCATTGCGGAAACCTTATCGGTATGATTCACGACGCAGGTGTACCTATGATGTGCTGTGGTCAGAAGATGACAGAGCTTATACCCGGAACGGTTGATGCAAGTAAGGAAAAGCACGTACCTGTAGTAACCGTGAAGGAAGATACTGTCAAGGTTATAGTAGGCTCTGTAAATCACCCTATGGTAGAGGAACACAATATTGCCTGGGTTTATTTACAGACCGACAGAGGCGGTCAGCGTAAATGTCTGAAGGTAGGCGGCGAGCCCGAAGTAACCTTTGCACTTTGCGACGAAAAGCCGGTTGCTGTTTATGCTTACTGCAACCTTCACGGACTCTGGAAAACCGACATCACGGAATAAAGGAGAATTTTAAAATGCCTGACACAGGAACTAAAGCACCGGATTTTACTCTTTTTAACAAGGACGGAAAAGAAGTATCCCTTTCCGATTTTCTCGGTAAAAAGGTCGTCTTATACTTTTATCCAAAGGATAACACACCCGGTTGCACAAGACAAGCCTGCGCCTTTGCTGGACTTTATAACGAATTCAAAAAGAAGAACGTTGAGGTAATCGGAGTCAGTAAGGACAGCGTAGCTTCACATCAGAAATTTGCCGAAAAGCACGGACTTGACTTTATTTTGCTGTCAGATCCCGAGCTTACTGTAATCAAGGCTTATGACGTGTGGCAGGAAAAGAAGCTGTACGGCAAGGTTTCTATGGGTGTTGTCCGCACCACCTTTATAATAGACGAAAAGGGCTATATCGAAAAAGTTATGCCTAAGGTAAAGCCTGACACCAACGCCGCAGAAATACTCAGCGCACTTTGAATAAATGCAATGAAAATCGTTATCTATGGATAACGGTTTTTATTGTTTTTAATCCGCTTTTGTGATATAATTACATAAAGAACATAAACACGAGGTAAAATCTATGATAAACGGAATACACCACATATCAATGAAATGCACACGAGACGAATACGAAAAGGTGAAAAGCTTTTACAAAAGCATCCTTGATCTTGACGTCATAAAGGAGTCGGATAGCTGTATTCTCTTTTCATCAGGAAACGGAATTATCGAAATATTTATAAGCGATGAAAAACGGGAAGCTAAAGGAATAATACGTCATTTTGCACTTTCGGTAGATAACGTTGATTATTACGTCAATCTCGTATCAAAAGCTGGCTATGAAGTATTTGTACAGCCTCGTGGTATTGAAATAGGAGGCGACAGCGCTTTTCCTGCAAGAATAGCCTTCTGCAAGGGGCCGCTTGGCGAGGAAATAGAATTCTTCTGTCAGAAATGGTGAAATAGTCAAAGAAAAAGCTCACAGTCCTGCGACTGTGAGCTTTCAGCGTGTAGACAAAGTCTTGTCTACACGCTGTCAGACGATGAAAAACGCACGCAGACGAGGAAACTGACGCTGTCGGCGTACGATGGTACGGTAAGCGTCAGTTGACGAAGTAAGCAAAAATGCTTTAGGGAAGCCGTTTTCGGCTTCCCTAAACTTTTGTATCAACGTTTGTATATGCACGCAAGATAAGTATAAAATTTTACGCATTTTTGTGGTGCGTGAGTTTGTCTTCAGTCTGAGCTCACAGTCCTGCGACTGTGAGCTTTTGTTTTTCAGAAACGTTTTCTCTTAAATGAAGCTGTTGTTATTGCCTTTTACGATATTGATAACCCAGTTCAGATTTACCTCCAGGTTGTCCTTTTCTTCCGTAGGATATTTCGGTGAAAAATCCACTACAACCTGATTATACATATCTTCTACCATGGGAATAAATATGCCTGCTTTTCCTGTTTCAAAGAATCTGAATCCATACTTACCATTCTGCATATCGAAAAGCGCTGCATCAAATTTGATTTTCTGAACTTCCTTTACGTGTGTTGCTGTAATGAACTTCAGGATTTCTATGGCTCTGTCATCATAACCAGCGTCTGCTATAAGAAGCTTTTCTCTGAATTCTGCACGTGTTGTTACCACTCTGAACACACCGCTCTGCTCTTCTTCGCTGTTAGCTTCATCGCTTTTTAAAAGCTCCATAGCCTTTTCGTATGAATCCTTATTTGTTACAAAATAAATAGTAAGATCCTTATCTACTTCGCTATACAACGTATCATATTCAATAATGGTTACATTTCCACACTTAGGGCATATGCACTGATATAATTCACCCGATCTCACCTTTTCCTTAAAGATGGGATCTGTATCTGTTGTTATTGATTTCCACGCTACAAAATCTGTTTCTGCAGAACATTTTGAGCATATAATCGTTGCCTTTTCACTTACTGACATAACTTGCATCCTTTCGGTAAAACATAAATGATATATCAGCTCTGAGCTGATACTCTATAAACTAATTTTACAACATTATTCGCCTTTTGTCAAGATATGAAAATCCCTATGGCTTTTACACCATAGGGATTTCGTTATGAATCAGTTTTGTCTGTTATAACTTATTCTTCGTCAGAATCCTCAGACTTTTTCTTTTTGCCGAGTAATACGGAGGATGCTGCCAGTGCAGATGCCGCTGACAGAATACCTGCTACGTTACCAAGGCCTACACCGGTATTCGGGTTATCGGAGACTGAATCCGTTCTGTTGCCCTGCGGTGTGCTATCGTCGAACTCTTCTTCGTCACCGAATACACGATTTCCATCGTCATCAGAATCATTATCTGTGTCAGAATCAGAGTCTGTGTCGGAATCGGAATCTGCATCTGAATCAGAGTCTGTATCGGAATCGGAGTCTGTATCAGAGTCGGAATCTGTATCGGAATCAGAGTCTGTATCGGAGTCACTATCCGTGTCGGAATCGGAGTCTGTATCAGAATCAGAGTCTGTGTCAGAATCGGAGTCTGTATCGGAATCGCTGTCTGTATCGGAATCACTGTCTGTATCGGAGTCAGAGTCTGTATCGGAGTCAGAGTCTGTATCGGAATCAGAGTCTGTGTCGGAGTCACTATCCGTGTCAGAGTCGGAGTCTGTATCGGAATCAGAGTCTGTGTCGGAATCGGAATCTGCATCAGAATCAGAGTCTGTTTCGGAGTCGGAATCCGTATCAGAGTCAGACTCTGTGTCAGGATCAGAATCGCTATCAGTATCGGAATCGGTGTCTGTATCAGAATCGGAG
>JAFTVY010000003.1 GCA_017465545.1 Ruminiclostridium sp. | reverse complement strand
GGCAAATAAAAAAGCCCCGTGAAGGGGCTTGCCCGAGAAAGAGTGCGGTTGGCAGACTTTTCGGGCGGCTACAGCCGCAGCTGGTAAAAAGCCCTTATAGGGCTTGTGCAAGCCACCGGCTATGCCGGTGGTCTTGACTATTCTTCGATAAACTTAAAGCTTTCCATACTGAATTTCGTACCGGGTAAGAATACAAAGCTTACGTCGTACAGACCTTTAAGCTCCTCTATATCAAAGGCTACCGTGCTGTAATCGTCAGCATGGGGGAACTCGACGAGTCTTGTGACCTGAACGCCGTTCTTGTCGGTTGCTCTTATCTGTACGGTACAGAAATCAAGGGGAGTCCTTGCGGTGATTTCTATTCTTTTCGTACCCTTTACAAAGTCCATATCGTTAAATTCGATAACTACGTTATTACCTATATCTTCAACGTACCTTCCGTTTACCCTGAAGTCGTCACCGTAGACGTTATCGGTATCACCTGCGTAGTTAAGCTTATATGCACGCTCGCACTTTATAAATTCAAAGCCGCCGTAGATGCAGTTTCTGTCAATGACAAAGCTTATATCCTCTATGCCCTTTATAATTTCGGGAAGAGCAAATTCCTGAGGATGCGCTCTGTCCCAGCCACCATTGAAGGCTATACCGAAGGTGCCTATATATTTTCCGCCCTTGTCGGCGTCACCGATATACAGCTCTACGGGGAAGTCCTCACCGCCACCGCAGTTACCTACGCTGATTATCACTCTGTCAGCACCTGAGCCGAAATCCACCGCAGAATAGCCGATGACAGTCCTGCCGTTAAATCCGCCCAGCGCACCTCTTTCTATAGTATTCAGCGGCTTGTTGCTGAAGTCGGAAAGACAAGCGGCGGTAAACTTGTAGGGATTCTTTGTAGCGTCGCCAAGTCCCGTTATGCTGTATTCAAGCTCGGATATGATTTCAGGGAAGTCCTTGCCGTTTGTGGCATAGGCACGCAGTCTGAAATTGCCGTCACCCTTGGCGGTAATGGTCAGCTCCTCGCCGTCAAAAGCGGTAACCTCGGCATAGTTTATCTCTACTCCGTTATCACTGCAGCACTTGAATTTTATATCCTTGTAGGTTGCATTTTCGGGATATATCTTTACGGCAACCTTTCTTGTGGTGCAGTTTTCGTCAAGCTTTCTGCAAAGGGCATCGGTAAGCTCGATTTTTCTGACGGGTATCTCCTTGCTGTATACGGTTTTTACAGCAGGGAAGAGGTTTTCCGTTACTACGGAAATACCCTCAGGTGCTTCGCAGGGAACGGCATTAAGCGTAATAGTTGCAGGTGCAAGACCTTCACCTTCAGCGGTTACCGTTATCTCGCCCGCTTCAAGCGTTGTCATCAGCATAGCCGTCATTCTGCCTGAGAACAGTCTGCGGTTATCACCCTTGTAGCTGTCATAGTCGGTGCTGTTGCCGTTATCCAGTCCCACAAGTCTTGCAGGGCCGTTTACAGTAAACTTTACACGGTTGTTTGCATTCTTCACGGGGTTGCCCTTGGTATCAAGTGCAGATACGTCGATAAAGAACATAGCTCTGCCGTTAGCGTCTGCCTCATTCCTGTCTGCCTTCAGACAAAGTGCCGTCGGCTCTGCAAAGGCTGAAATACTGCTTTCACAGACGGGAGTCTTATCCGATTTATTCATATAGCCCTTTACCGTGACAGTCTTTTTCTTGTCAAAGGGTATCTGCCACTGACCGAAAAGCTTGTCGGAATTTTCCGTATCGATAAGCTGTCTTTCAAAGACCTCGTCTGCGTAACAAAGCTCTAAAACGGGCAGATTTGTATAGGCGATGACGTCTATAAGCTGTCCCTCGTTATAATCCCAGTAGGGGAGAATATGTATGAAGGGCTCTGCGGTCTTGTTCCAGAATGCCTTGTAAAGGTAATATACGTCCTTCGGTATACCTGCCGTATCGATAATGCCGAAATAGGAATTCTTCGTGCTGTAGGGGGTAGGCTCACCGATATAGTCACAGCCCGTCCATACAAACTGCCCCATAGAAAACTCTGCGTCTCTGTCCATCATAAAGGAGGTCATAGGAGACGCTCCCCAGTTTACAACGCTGTTTAAAAGGTCGGAGCATTGCAGGTCGTCGTGGGTTAAAAGAGCTGTGGAGGCAGGGAAGTGATAAATTCCTCTTGAGCGTACCGTAGATGCGGTTTCGCTTCCGTAAATCACCCAGTCGGGATGAGCCTCGTGATGCTCCTTGTAAAGTCTTTCGGCATAGTTATAGCCGGCAAGCGTCAGGAAATCCGCTACCTTCTGGGCATTCTCCCAGGGCATGAAGTTAGAGCCTATGGTAGCCTGCGCATTTTTATTCGGATCGTGCTTTATAACCTCTTCGCAGAGCATTTTAGCTACCTCAAGACCTCTTTCGCTCTTGTGGGTATCAGGTATCTCGTTGCCTATGCTCCACATAATAACGCTGGGGTGATTTCTGTCACGGCGTACCCAGCTCTTTACGTCCGTCTTGTACCAGTCACCGAAATATCTCGCATAGTCGAATTCGTTCTTCGGAATCTCCCACATATCAAGAAATTCGCTGACTACCAGCAGACCTATATCGTCACATATCTTCATAAATTCTCTCGAAGGGGGATTGTGACTGGTTCTTACAGCATTTACGCCCATCTCTTTAAGGCTGGTAAGCTGGCGGAGAGTAGCGTCGTAGTTTACCGCACTGCCAAGCGCACCTAAATCGTGATGCAGGCAGACGCCGTTAAGCTTTATTTTTCTGCAGTTTAAAGAAAATCCCGTGTTGCTGTCAAAATCAATCGCCCTGAAGCCGAAGCGGTTTTCCACCTTGTCCAGCATTGTGCCGTCCTCGGCATAAAGAATGGTGGTGAGCTTGTATATATTCGGCTCGTCTATATCCCACAGCAGGGGGGCATCGGTAAAATAGGCAGTCTTGTCAGAGGCTCCGCATATCCTCTTGTTGGCAGAATATACCTCGTTCCCGTCAGGATCGGTTATAACGTGCATCACAGAGCCGTTAATCTCATCGTTCAGCTCGGTTTCGATGCTGACACGCCATCTGCCGGGGTTATTATCGTTTATATGATAGTTGCATTTTGTGGATACGTATATACCATCCTCAGCAATATACTGTCCTGAGGTGTGACGGAGGTATACGTTTCTGTAGATACCTGCACCGCTGTACCAACGGGTGTTGGGAGATTTGTAGTTCACCCTTACGAGTATCTCGTTCTTACCGCTTTTCAAAAGCTCTGATATATCGAAATGGAAAGAGGTGTAGCCGTACTTCCATACGCCCGCCTCCTTGCCGTTTACGTATACGGTAGTATCCATATACACACCGTCAAAGCAGATGATAAAGCCGTCGGAAAGCTCCTCCTTTTCTATCTTGAAGCTCTTTCTGTACCAGCCACAGCCTGATTTGTAGAGATTCGCCGTATCGCCTATAAGCCAGTCGTGAGGAAGCTCCACGTCATACCAATGAGCGTCCTTCAGCGCAGACTTCTTTGTATCAGGCTCTGTCAGGGTAAACTGCCAGTTATCATTAAATAATATTCTGCCTTTTCTCATATCGGTTTTTCCTTTCATAAAGGTGTGTAATCGTTTTTATTGAAAACTATGATGATCTGTAACCGGTTTTTTATATATCCATCTTGGGAGTTTTTACAGCCACGTAGCTTAATTTTCCGTTCTTTTCGCCCATAATAAGCTCGATACCCCTGCCTGCCACCGCCACGTTCTTCTGAAACATCAGATCGGAGGGCTCGGTTCTGGTTATTACCTTTATCTCGTTACGGAGAAAATCGTGGTATCTCATTCTGAGCATATGTCCGCCTCTTACACGGATTCTGTTTTCTACAAAGCCTCTTACTATATATACTCTTTCAAAGCTTTTCATTTTCAGCTTGTCCTTTAAAACAAGCAGTAATACAAGACCTGCTATTATAGTTGCCATCACTATCATAAAGCCGAGCAGATCCGCACCGCCTTTGCTGACAAGAGGCACGATAAGAAACATCAGATAAATCGTACCTATAAGAATAAAGGGGTAGGGCGTCAGCTTTACAACAGCCGCCCTCTGACGGGGGCTTAACGGTATAGGCGCAATGTTCTTCATTGCCTCGTCTATACCAAGATATTTTTCGCTGTCGTTATTTTTGAACATAGCCTTCTCCCTTATTCCTGAAATGCACAATATCCCCTTTAATATTAAAGGGGATAAAAATTGTCATTCGTAATCGTCCTCCAGATTTCTTCTGCGCTCTATTTCCTTTTTCTGAAGGTCCATTATAAAACGTGAAATATGCTCCTCCTGCTCCTTGGAAACACCCTCAAACTGACAGCCGTAGCCAATAAGATTGCCGTCTAAATCCTTCTGGATACGAAGCACCTTTGTAATTATTGAGAGCCTTCCTTTAAAGAAGGCAGTATAGAATTTGTCACCGGGGTTAAGCGGCTGTTCCTCACACTTCAGCAGTACTCCGCCTAAATTGATGTTGAGAATGACAGCAGGTACACTCTGTCCGTTGGTCAGCCTTTCAGAATAGATAAAGACCGCCTCGTGACAGGTCATCTTGAAAAATCTGCGCCTTTCCTCCAGCTCCTCTATCTCGTCAACCTGACAGGTAAACTGGGACTTGTCGCAGTCGTCCACTATGACCGGAGTTCTGTATCTGTTGCCGTTGCCGTATTCAAATACCAGTAGCATAACGTCTCCCTTTTTAAGCGAAGGGAGACTGCTGCTCATGACCTTTACGATAACTGTGCCGGTGGATTTGAAAAGTATTTTTTTGTCGGTAAAGGAAAACGCCTTGGTGGAGCCGAAATACTGATTCTTGAGATCGTATATCTCTATTTTCACCACTTCGTCTTTGTTTATCATTACATTCATGCTTACTTGTTTCTTTCCGCTGCTGTTCAGCTATCTTAATACACTTGCGTTTCCTTCTTTTGTTCTGTCTGTATTTTCTTTATAAAAGCCTTACTTTGTGCCGAAGATTCTGTCGCCACCGTCACCGATACCGGGAGTGATATACAGATCCTCGTTGAGTCCCTTATCCATAGCACCGCAGTAGATCTCAACGTCGGGATATGCTTCCTGAAGTGCCTTTACACCTTCGGGACAAGCGATTACGCACATGAACTTGATTGTGTGTGCGCCTGTTTCCTTTATCTTCTTGATAGCGTGGATTGCAGATGCACCTGTAGCTAACATAAGATCTGTTACGATAACGTCACGCTCGTTTATATCAAAGGGAAGCTTGCAGTAATATTCAGCGGCAGAGTTGGAGTTTGCCTTGTCTCTGTAAATACCGATATGGCCTATCTTTGCAGCGGGAACAAGTGCAATTGCACCGTCAACCATACCAAGACCTGCTCTTAAAATGGGAACAAAGGCAAGCTTTCTGCCGGAGATAACGTTGGTTTCAGCTATAGCTACGGGAGTCTGAACAGTTACCTTCTTTAAAGGAAGATCACGTGTTGCCTCATAGCACATAAGCATAGAGATTTCGTTTACTAATTCTCTGAATTCCTTTGAACCTGTGTTTACGTCTCTTAAAAGAGATATCTTGTGCTGTACAAGGGGATGGTCACAGATGTGAAGCTTTTCGTTTGACATAATGTCCTCTTTTCTCCCTATGATGAAAATTTATTTTTAGCTGTACGGATCTTCATAGGGTAAAATCCGCAGAATTTATTTAAAGCTTATTTTTCAGCTTCGTTTACTTGTTTTCAAGATCCATTATCTTGTCTATTCTTCTCTGGTGTCTGCCACCTTCAAATTCAGTATTCAAGAATACTGTCACGATTTCCTCGGCAGTACCTGCTCCAATAACTCTGCCGCCCATACAAAGTACGTTTGCGTCGTTGTGGAGTCTTGTGTATTTTGCTGTATAATAATCCTGGCAAAGTGCGGCTCTGATGCCCTTTATCTTGTTTGCTGACATTGATATACCGATACCGGTACCGCAGATAAGAATGCCCTTATCGCATTCTCCGCTTGTTACCTTTTCACAGGTCTTTTCCGCTATATCAGGGTAGTCACAGCTTTCGCCGTTACAACCGCAGTCGATATATTCTATACCGCTGTTTTCAAGAAATTTTATCACTTCGCATTTAAGTGAGTATCC
This sequence comes from Ruminiclostridium sp., assembly GCA_017465545.1. GTDB lineage: Bacteria > Bacillota > Clostridia > Oscillospirales > Ruminococcaceae > Ruminiclostridium_E. Next base: position 17,394 of record JAFTVY010000003.1, on the reverse strand, counting down.
TGCGTGATCGCTTCCGATTGCTATCATTTTCTTTTCCTCTGTTCTTTCTTTATTCTGTTTTTATTCCCTGCTTTGCCATAAGCTCTCTCTGAGCCTGTGGAAGCTTTAAATACATAGGCATAAGTGCTTCGGGCTTTACCTGTGCCTTTTCCACAGCCGCAAGACATACGCCCGCACCCGTCTGGTATCTTAAATGAGAGGGAGCAAGTCTTACGTTTGTAAGTCCGCCCTTTTCACACTCTGAAAGTAACAGCTCGGCTCCGTCGCCTACAAGAACAATATCCTCGTCCTTGTAATCTGAAAGTATCCTTGCAAGCTCCTCCGCCTTGTGACAGCCTTCTTCGGTAAGCCTTGTGACTACGCCCTTTTCGATTCTGAACAAGGCGTCGAACACCTGATTGCATCTGGCGTCAACTGCACCGCATACGATACAGTCAAGGGCTGTAAGGTTATACGCCATAGCCTCGTTTGTAGTAACCTCGGCGCAGGGCTTGTTATTTGCAAAAGCCATACCCTTTACCGCCGATATTCCTATACGAAGTCCCGTAAAGGAGCCGGGGCCTGCCGATACCGCAAAAAGGTCAATATCAGAAAGAGCAATGCCCGAATTCTTTATAATGTCCTCCACAATCGGCATAAGCGTTACCGAATGGGTGAGCTTGTTATTAATGACAGTCTGGGCTAAAACTATGTCCTTTTCGCTGTCGTATATTGCCGCACAGCAGGGTGCGGCAGCTGTGTCAATTCCGAGTATCAGCATAGGCACTCCTCCTGCGGAATATATTTTATGATTCTGCCCTCGTCACCTGTTTTCGTTATCTCAACTATGCAGAAATGAGGTAAAAAGGTGATAAGCTCGGGGATGTTCTCGCTCCATTCTATCGCCATGACTCCGCCACGGTCAAGATAATCGAAAAAGCCGATGGCGTACAGATCGTCAAGCGTATCGATTCTGAATAAATCAAAATGGAATACGGGTACGTCTCCCTCATATTCGTTTACAAGGGCAAAGGTGGGGCTGGTCACCACGTCGCCACAACCGAAATAATCGGCTACGCCCTTTGTAAAGTGGGTTTTTCCCGCTCCCATTTCGCCTCTGTATAAAATGCAGTCGCCTGCTGACAGCCTTTCGGCAAGCTTTTTGCCTATAGCTATCGTCTGCTCTGCGCTGTCGGATGTGAAAATTTCCATCAGAAAAGTCCCGTGATCTCGCCATTTGCGAGTACGTCTATATTATTTGCCGCAGGAACCTTGGGAAGTCCGGGCATTGTCATAATATCACCGGTTAAAGCTACCACGAAGCCTGCACCTGCAGAGAGCTTTACGTCACGTACTGTAATTTCAAAGCCTTCAGGTCTGCCAAGCTTTGCAGGATCGTCGGATAAGGAATACTGTGTCTTTGCAACGCATACGGGTACGTTGGCAAAGCCTATATCTTCAATTTCCTTTATAGCCTTTTCAGCCGCCGCAGTAAAGATAACACCACTTGCTCCGTAGATTTCCTTTGCGATGATCTGAAGCTTTTCCTTTATAGGAAGCTCGCTGTCATAGATGGGAGCGAAGTTGCTTTCCTGCTCTTCGATAGTCTCGATAACTGCCTTTGCAAGCTCGATACCACCCTCGCCGCCGTTTAAGAATACGTCGGAGAAGGCAACCTTTGCACCGTGCTTTTCGCAGTATTCACGGACAATGGCGATTTCAGCCTCGGTATCCGTATAGAAGTGGTTTATAGCAACAACTACGGGTACTCCGTACTTTCTCATATTTTCAATATGTGCGCCGAGGTTTACGATACCTTTTTTAAGAGCCTCGGTATTTTCAGTTGTAAGGTCAGCCTTTGCAACGCCGCCGTTGTACTTTAAAGCACGGATGGTCGCAACAAGAACTGTACAGCTGGGCTTTAAACCTGCGTAACGGCACTTGATGTCAAAGAACTTTTCAGCGCCCAGGTCAGAACCGAAGCCTGCTTCTGTTACCGCATATTCACCGAGCTTTAATGCAAGCTTTGTAGCTCTTACACTGTTACAGCCGTGAGCTATGTTTGCGAAGGGGCCGCCGTGAATGATAGCGGGTGTATTTTCAAGAGTCTGTACAAGGTTGGGGTTGATAGCTTCCTTTAAGAGTGCGGTCATAGCGCCTACTGCGGATAAGTCCTTTGCATATACAGGCTTGTTGTCATAGGTGTAGGCAACTAAGATTCTGCCGAGTCTTGCCTTTAAATCGTCTAAATCGTCTGCAAGGCAGAGGATAGCCATAATTTCGCTGGCTACTGTAATCTGGAAGTGATCCTCTCTCGGTACGCCGTTTACCTTACCGCCAAGACCGATTATTACGTTACGGAGCGCTCTGTCATTCATGTCAAGGCAACGCTTTATCTGAATACGTCTGGGATCGATACCGATAACGTTACCCTGCTGGATGTGATTATCGATAAGGGCGCAAAGCAGATTGTTTGCCGCTGTGATAGCGTGCATATCGCCTGTGAAATGAAGGTTGATGTCCTCCATAGGAACGACCTGAGCGTAGCCGCCGCCTGCCGCACCGCCCTTTACACCGAATACGGGGCCTAAGGAAGGTTCACGGAGTGCAAGCACAGCCTTCTTGCCAAGCTTGTACATACCCTGAGCAAGACCTACCGAGGTAGTAGTCTTACCCTCGCCTGCGGGTGTGGGGTTGATAGCTGTAACCAGAATCAGCTTGCCGTCGGGCTTTTCTGATAATCTGTCGATACATTCCTGGGATATCTTTGCCTTGTAGTGACCGTAGGGAACAAGCTCGTCCTCGTTTATGCCTAAATCAGCGGCAATATCCTTTATTTTAAGCATTTTTGCGCTCTGCGCAATTTCAATATCTGTAAGCATTTCTATAACCTTCCTTTTATGGAAATTTCTTTTCCTGCCGCTTTTTGCGGCAGATATAATCAGCTATTTTAAGTATATCACAATACTGTATAAATTTCAATAATAATCAGCTAAATTTTATCTGATTGACATCGCTGTCATATAATGCACCTGCAATGGGTACGGTTTTTGTTCTGTAGGTGTCCTGATTGGGCAGAGTTCCTTCGATATAAGGCTCTGCGGAAATGACGGAAACGTTCTTGTGCTTTATTACCTGAACGCCCTGGGTATCTCTTGCCGCCTTTGAAAGTACAAGCAGGGTATTGAATATTATTGCCTTGCCTGCGGCAGATACTACCATAAATTCGCAGTCTTCCTTTACGTGGTGCATCGATACAAGGGGAGAACCGTCGAAATATGCGCCTGACAGCTTTTTACGGCGTGTCTTTGTCTCAAAGGAGCTCATAGGTACCTTGGCGCACTTGCCGTTTTCAAAGAACAGTACCAGCATACCACTGTAGTCCTCCATAGCAATGACCTTTACTATCCTTTCATCCGCTTCAAGCTCTAATTTTGCAGGGAGATAATCGCCCATAACACTTGCCTTGCTGTCGTCGAAGTCGCATACTCTTGCCTTATATACCTGATACTTATCGGTAAAGACTAAAAGCTCTGCTCTGTTTGTGCCTTCGTAGGTGCAGGTTATTCTGTCGCCCTCCTTCAGCTTCTGCTCACCGCCCATACGGAGTGACAGCGGAGTTATCTTCTTGAAGTAACCTTCTTCCGTTATAAAGAGATTTACCGCATAGTCGGGTATCTCTTCTTCTGTCGCCGCTTCTTCCTGCTCTGCACCGTAGATGAACATAGTTCTTCTCGGCTTGCCGTACTTCTTTGCAATTTCCGAAAGTTCGGAAATGATTATCTGCTTTACTCTTCTCTCGCTGGATAAAATCTCTTCCATATCGAGAATTTCAGCCTTCAACTGGTCGATTTCCTCGGTACGCTTTATGATATAGCCCTTGTTGATATTACGCAGCTTTATATCCGCTACGTATTCTGCCTGAACCTCGTCAATACCAAAGCCTATCATAAGGTTGGGTACTACTTCGGCGTCGTCCTCGGTTTCACGGATTATCTTTATAGCCTTGTCAATGTCAAGCAGTATCTTTTTAAGACCTTGTAAAAGATGGAGCTTTTCCTTCTTTTTCTTTAAATCGAATTTTGTCTTTCTCTTTACGCAGGCGATTCTGAAATCCGTCCATTCGGCAAGAATTTCTTTTACTCCCATAACCTTAGGCATACCGCCTACAAGTATGTTGAAGTTGCAGGAGAAGGCTTCCTGAAGGGGAGTTATCTTAAAGAGCTTCTGCATTACCGCTTCGGGATCTGTGCCACGCTTTAAGTCAATGGCAAGCTTTAAGCCTGATAAGTCGGTTTCGTCTCTTACGTCGGAGATCTCCTTTACCTTGCCCGCCTTTATCATCTCAATGATCTTATCGATGATTGCTTCTACCGTTGTGGTGGGAGGTATCTCGGTTATCTCTATACAGTTTTCGCTCTTGTCGTAGACGTATTTTGCCCTTACCTTTATACTGCCTCTGCCGGTTTCGTATACCTTTCTGGTTTCTGCTTCGTCAGCAAGTATGAATGCGCCGCCGGGAAAATCAGGGCCGGGGAGAGTGGAATATATATCGTGTTCGGGATTCTTCATCAGCGCCGCTGTGGTTTCGCATATCTCCGACAGATTGAAGGAGCATATGTTACTTGCCATTGATACGGCAATACCTATGTTGTTATTTACCAGCACCGCAGGGAATTTTGTAGGGAGCAGTACGGGTTCTGTAAGAGAGTTGTCGTAGTTTGGTACAAAGTCAACGGTATCCTTGTCTATATCGGCAAATATCTCCGCACAGATGGGGTCAAGCTTTGCCTCGGTATAACGGGAAGCGGCAAAGGACATATCCCTTGAATACGCCTTACCGAAGTTACCCTTGCTGTCTACGTAAGGGTGGAGCAGGGTTTCGTTACCTCTTGCAAGTCTTACCATCGTTTCGTAGATAGCCATATCACCGTGGGGATTCAGCTTCATCGTCTGACCGACAATGTTTGCAGACTTTGTTCTCGCACCGTTTAACAGTCCCATCTTGTACATGGTGTAAAGAAGCTTTCTGTGAGAAGGCTTGAAGCCGTCTATTTCAGGAAGCGCACGGGATACGATAACGCTCATCGCATAGGGCATATAGTTCTTTGTCAGCGTATCTGTGATAGGCTGATTTTCTACTATACCTGCGCCCTCTATATAGGCTGTCGGCTTTTTACTGCCTGCGGATTTCTTTTCCTTTTTTTCTTTCTTCATATCCTTTAACCTTTCAGATAAGTCCTAACTCCTCTTTGAGCTTTGCATAGCGCACGGCATACTTTTCCTCTACGGGGAGCGAAGCGTTATAAAGCACGTGCTGAAGCACGTCTGCGTCCTTCAAAAGCTCCTCGTAGGGCGTGCCGTCAGTCTTTTCCTTGTCGGAATGACCGAGTATCGCCTTTGAAATATTAGCCACCTCGCACACCGAGAAAAGTCCCGTCTTTGCAAGCAAGGGCAGTACCATATCCGCACCCTTTGAGGCGTGCTTTTCTCTGTCCCCCGTCATATAGGCGTAATAATCGTGTAAAAGTCCCGCTATCTGTGCAATTTCTACGCTTAGATTTCTCTTTTGTGCAAGCAGAGCCGCCATCTGTGACACTCCGAAAAGATGCACGTAGCCTGCCTGCCTTTCGTAAGGATTTTCAATATTTTCAAGCATCTCGCATACCACCTGCGAAATGACTTCTACTCTGTTTACTTCAAATTCCATTTTAACTCCTTATGATACATCTATATCGTCCATATAAAGATAGCCGTAATCACGGATATAATCCTTTCTGCCGTCAAGATTGTTACCCAGCAGAAGGTCGAACATTTCATAGGTCTTTTCCGCATCCTCGGGGCAGACCCTGATAAGACGTCTTGTTTCGGGATTCATAGTTGTAAGAGACATCATATCAGGCTCGTTTTCACCAAGACCTTTAGAACGCTGAATGGTGTACTTCTTATCTCCGAAGGATTCTAAAATTCTCGTCTTTTCCTGCTCGGTATAAGCAAAGTAGGTCTCGTCCTTGCAGTTTATCTCATAAAGGGGAGATTCTGCAATATATACGTAGCCCTTTTCGATAACCGTAGGCACAAGGCGGTAAAGCATTGTTAAAATAAGAGTTCTTATCTGATAACCGTCCACGTCGGCATCGGTGCAGATAACTATCTTTTCCCATCTTAAATTGCTTAAATCAAAGGTGGATAAATCCTTGTTGGATTTTGATTTTACCTCAACGCCACAGCCTAATATCTTAAGCAGGTTTGTGATGATTTCACTCTTGAATATCTGATCGTAGCTTGCCTTTAAGCAGTTAAGCGTCTTACCTCTTACCGGCATTACCGCCTGATATTCGGAATCTCTCGCCTGCTTTACAGCACCTAAAGCCGAGTCACCCTCCACTATATAAAGCTCACGCTTTGTAACGTCCTTGCTTCTGCAATCGACAAATTTCGGGATGCGGTTTAATAAATCCACCTTCTGGGACAGGGATTTCTTGATATTCTCCCTTGTCTTTGCGGCATTTTCTCTTGCTCGCTTGTTTATAAGCACCTGCTCGCATATCTTTGCCGCTTCGTCAGGATTTTCAAGGAAGTAAACCTCTAAGGACTGCTTCAGCCAGTCGGTCATGGCTTCCTGAATGAATTTATTGGTGATAGACTTTTTGGTCTGATTTTCATAGCTTGTCTGGGTGGAGAAGTTTGAGGAGATGAATACAAGGCTGTCCGCCACGTCTCCGTACTTTACCTTGCCTTCATTCTTGTTGTACTTGCTGTTCGCCTTCAGCCAGCTGTCTATCTGATTTACAAATGCCGCCTGCCAGGCTTTTTCAGGGCTTCCACCGTGCTCCAGCCAGCTGGAGTTGTGATAGTGCTGGATAAGCTGTACCTTATTTGAAAAGGCAAAGGCAACGTGCATCTTTACCTTATACGTGGGCTTGTCCTCTCTGTCCTTACCCTCTCTCTGTGCAGACCATACCTGCGGCGTTGTGAAGGCTGAATCCGCAAGCTGCTCCGTAAGATAGTCGCTGATGCCGTTTTCGTAGCAGTAGGTATGCTCTTCAAAGCGGGACATACCCGTTTCTTCGTCTATGACTTCATTACGCAGTACGAATTTAAGTCCGCCGTTTACCACCGCCTGACGTCTTATAACGTCGTCGAAATATTCAAAGCTTACGTCTATATCGGTAAATACGTCAAGGTCAGGCTTCCATCTGATTCTCGTTCCCGTCTTGCCGTCGGAATGTCTGCGGCGGAAGCCTCTTTCCTCCGCCTCCATATTAAAGCCTTTTTCAAAATGCAGATTATATATCCAGGTGCCGTTGTTACTTTCGACGTCCATATATTCGCTGGCAAACTGGGTGGAGCAAAGACCGAGACCGTTGAGACCGAGTGAGAAGGAATAACTGTCACCGCTGTTGTTATCGTACTTGCCGCCTGCGTAAAGGGTGCAGAATACCAGCTCCCAGTTGTATTTCTGTTCGTTCTGGTTGAAGTCTATCGGGATGCCTCTGCCGTGATCCTCCACTTCAATACTCTTATCGAGATATTTAGTTACAATTATCTCCTTGCCGTAGCCCTCTCTCGCTTCGTCAATGGAGTTTGAGAGAATCTCAAACACGGCGTGACAGCAGCCGTCAAGTCCGTCAGAGCCAAAGATAACGCCCGGGCGCAGTCGCACCTGGTCGGGGCCTTTAAGCTGTTTTATACTGTTGTCGTCATAGGTCTTTTTAGCCATCGGTAGTTTCCTTTCAAGCTTTTATGCTACGGGGAGTATTCCCCTTTGGTTTTTCAAAAAATACATAATTTATTTTACCATATTTTTTTTAGTTTTGCAAGCAAAAAAGCATATCTGCGGATATTTCACCATAAGCTGATTGGCATTTTGCCTAAAGACAGAGATTATAATTTGTGCAAGGTTACAAATTTGAAAAAATTTTAAAATTCCATCTAACAAAATGCCCTTCTTTTGTAATGTATATTACGAGAGCTTTTTAAGCAGAATACGTAAACGTCTGTTGCTTAATTAAAGTGCCGCCTGAAAAAGAAGAAAGATGATAAACTGACAAATTATATTTTCAGAAGAAAAAAGCAATATTTCCTGTTGACTTGTCTTATATAAGGCTGTAAAATAAAGGTATACAGCCGGGACAGTTGCAGGAGCAGTAGAAAGGACAAAAATGAAAAAATTAACTTCACTTATTTTAACCCTTGGGGTGATACTCACCCTTTCCGCTTGCTCCGATAACACAAACAACAGTATGACGGACAGCGGTAGTTCCTCAGAGGTTTCCTCGGTTATTTCCTCCGAGGCTTCTTCCGAATCTGAGGCAGAGCTTACCTTTGATGAAAAATTCAGAGGACTCGATCAGGAATTACGCTATGACGAGGTAATTGAATTACTGGGAGAGCCTGATAAAAAGGGCGGCGAGAACGTAAAATATCTTTCCTATAAGCAGGATGACGGAAAATCAGCTATAGTTCAGTTTTTATATGGCGATAATCCACGCATAGATTACACTTACATAACCGATTCAGAGACCGAAGAAGAGGAGATAATACTTCACAGAAGAATATGCGACCACGAAAAGGGATATTGCTCCTTTGATATTCACTATTCTGAAGAAATGCGTGACTTTATCGAAAAAGCCAAAACAATAAAAAAGGGAATGGTTAAGGACGAAGTTGCTGAAATACTTGGTGAACCATACGATTTTTATCATGGTGCTGTTAGTGGCGCTATAGAATATAATCCTGATGATTATCACAAATTGCACATGTATACGGGATATGACTCTGGAAATTTTGTGGTTGAACGTGTATCATCTTGGGATAGGCTGGTATTTGGTGAAAGCGTGGTTGTTCTTCCATACGAAAACGAAGAGGAAGGAAAAGTTTGGGTTGTAAGAACAGAGTTTGAACAAACCGCTTTTGAACAAAAGGTTACCTGGATTGATCCGAGCGTACCGACAAAAAAGGATATTCCGTTGAAGGATTACTTACTTGATTATATCGGTGAGCCTGATGAAGAAATCAACGAGGGCGATATTACAAAGCTTAAGTATAAGCTTAGCGACGGGTTAGACGTTTATGTGTGTATACTTAATTCAGGAACCGAACCGATAATAGAGCTTACGTATACCTGCAACCCTGAAACAAATAAATTAGAGAGGTATCACGAAGTTGTTGAGGGTTGCGATTATAAAAAATACCTGCCTGATGATACAGAGGAATGATATTTCATAACATCTGAAAGGACAGAAAAAATGAAAAAATTAACAACACTTTTTTTAACCCTTGGAGTGATACTCACCCTTTCCGCTTGCTCCGATAACACAAACAACAGTATGACGGACAGCGGTAGTTCCTCAGAGGTTTCCTCCGAGGCTTCTTCTGAATCTGAGGCAGAGCTTACCTTTGATGAAAAATTCAGAGGACTTGATCAGGAATTGCGCTATGACGAGGTTATAAAATTACTCGGTGAACCTGACGAAAAGGGTGGAGAGAACGTAAAATATCTTTCATATAAACAGGATGACGGCAAATCGGCTATAGTTCAGTTTTTATACGGTGACAATCCCCGTATAGATTACACTTACATAACCGATTTGAAGGCAGAGGAAGAAGAAATAATACTTCACAGACGAATTTGCGACCACGAAAAGGGATATTGCTCCTTTGATATTCACTATTCTGAAGAAATGCGTGAATTTATTGATGAGTGCAAAAAAGTGAAACAGGGAATGACACGGGATGAAGTTGTAGCAATACTCGGCGAGCCTGCTGATGAAGCCGGAGGAACCTTACATACTTATCTGGATTATTTCCCTGACGATTATCACAGGATGTGGGTTTGTATGAACTATACGGCTGGCGATGATGGAATGGCTTCCTATAAAGTAGATGAAATCATTTTATGGGACAAACTTTCGCTTATACAGGCAGTAAACATTTTGCCGGAGAACGATGGAAATGATAGTAAAAAGAAGCCCCTGACAGAACTGGAGCAGGACGCTTATGTGCAGAAGGTCAGCGAGACACAGCTGATTACATCCCTTAAAGAGGGTGTAAAGCTGAAGGATTATTTACTTGATTATATCGGTGCGCCTGATGATGAAATAAACTATGATGACGTAACGAAATATGTGTACAAGCTGAGTGATGGAACGCTGGCTCATATATGCGTCAATAACAAGGACGCCGGGCCGACAATTGAATATGCATTTGTTTATAATCCTGAAACAAAAAAGGTAATAAAAGAGTTTTATACAGTTGCAGATTGTTCGCCGGGTAAGTATTTTACCGATATTGCAGAAAATTAACGAATTTTCCATAGGAAAGGAACACAAAATGAAAAAACTAATAAAAATAACAATATTCGTAATAATGTCATTCGTGTTACTGTGTTCCTGCAGCGATAACAACACTTCTGTAATAATTAACAGCTCCGATATAACAGCTTCTGAAAATCCGGAGTATGAAAGTATAGTGGATAACAGTATTGACGTATCATCGGAAGAAGCTAATGAAGCTAACGAAGAAATGTTAAACAGAGCATATAAAATAAGCAAGGGAGATACGCCTGAGAAGGTACATGAGATAATGGGCAGAGAGCCCGATTCATTATTTGGTTCCGGGATATATGGTGAAGTATATTACATAAACGAAGACAAGAAGGAAGATATATCTCTTCAATATTTACGTGGAGTAGTTTCTGTTGTTTACCATAATAATGTTACGGGAGAGCATTTCTTTATTCTTGACTCACAGTAGAAAAGCCGTTGTATAACGTAAGATTTTTGCGTACTGCTTCATGAGAAAGGACACAAAATGAAAAAGTTATTATTTACAGCATTATCAATACTTATAATAATCGTGTGCTGTTCCTGCGATGACTCGGCGGACGTTTCGCAGGTGGATAACAGCTCGCAGTCCTATAAACCCCCTGCTGAAATAATCGCTGAGCTTACAGAAATAGAGCCGGGCACCGAGCTTTCACAGCTACAGGAAATGGGACTTATCGATCTGGACGTGCTTGGAATAAACGCTGACGAGTATTCCTATAAAGGGAGATTTGATGCGCATGTGAGCGGCGACTACTTTCTTACAGATAACTCAGGTAAGCCTGAGGATATACGATACCAATATATCAGCTCGTCAAAAGAGTCGATCCTTATAGATAAGTACGGCCGTCTTTTAAGTGCCGATGTGGATATTGATACGTATCTTAATCCAACCCGACTTTCTGAAGATGAGCTGGTCGGAGTAGCAACCAACGTTGCAAAGGCATATTTCAAAGACGAATTTTCAAAGTATAAACTTTCTGATGTTTTTTATTCGCAGGATAACAACAGTGCAAGTATTTACTGGAGAAAAGAAGGTAAGGAACGATTTGCTGATGTAATTGCAGTTGAGCTTACTACTAACGGATGGATCAGAGAAATCGGAATGGGATACAGTAATCTGCCTGACAATTATTCTTACAATGAGATAGATACAATTGCTGAAAAGTGGTTTGAAGAAAATCTGAAAAAAATATATCCCGAAACCAAGAGCCATGTCGTTGACAAAAATAGCGTGAGAAATATTGATGGTAAGATTTATGGTTGGTACGTGGCAACGATAACGACAGTCGGGGACTGTTATTCCTGTGTGGGACTTGTCGTTCAGGATATGTCGGTAGGTGATGAAAAATACCCGCTTGATGATATAAAGCCTTAAAGCTCTTACTAAAAATCAGCTATGTAGCAAAATAAAACCTGCACCGATTCCTTCCCCCTTTTTCTACGTCGGAAAAGGGGGAAGCTTATGCTTTTATACCGATTTTACGGGATGTAATTGACATAATCAGCTTTATATAGTAGAATGGTGTAAATAATCCACTCCTGTAAAAGGATACCAAATTTTCGCAGGATTTACACATAAACGGAATATTTCTGTCAGAAAACAGTCTTATTATATAGGGGAAATATTTAAGAGCGGTTAAATATTTGACGTTCTGAAAAGTTAAAAGCTATCAGGTCAGGAGGAGCTGTCAATGGATAAAAAAGCAAAAATTTCTTTACCGATTAAATCCATACTTGTTGTTGTAATAACTCAGATTGTAATTTATCTTCTTAATTTGATTCAGATAAATATGGGGCTTGATCCTCATAACAGCATATTAGTGTCTTTTCTTGTTGTCATAGTGCCAACGGCTTTTATTGTAGTGCTGTTTAAACTGAAACCCCATCATCTTCTTTTAAGCATCCCTGTATGGTGTATAACCTTGTTTCTCTTTTTCGTACCAGGGCGTTATCTGACGGTGCAAGTTCCCGCCGATACCGATATTGCCTTTACTTCCTTTGCAGATTCTTTAATCTACAGATTTTTTGCTATTATTGAAATCGCAGCTCTGGAGCTTTTGATAACGTTACTTGTAATATTTATTAAAAAAATTGTCATATTCTGCTCAAAGCTTGACCGTAACGATGTGCTTAAGCACACGATTTTGCCCCTTCTTATCTGGGTGACAGTAATATTATATATGAATACGGTCAATATCCTGATAGCGCCTTTAATAGGCCACCTGTGTAGCCAGCTGGATAACACGTATAGTGAGGTCATATCTGTTATATGGCTGACAGCCTTCGTGTTACATGCAGCCTTTCAGATTGTTATCGTATGTATTTTTACAACAAAGGCGACAAGAAAATTCAGTCTTAGTGCAAAATCTCTTCTTATAATCATACCTGTTACCTATCTGCTGTTTGCCCTGTACGCTCCTCACGGCTTTTATATGCTTGTTTATACGGGAAGATGGAGCTTCATCTTTAGCACACATCCCGCAATGCCCTATTGGTATGCGTCTATATTTATAACCTTACAGTACGGTTTTGTAATGCTGTGCGCTTTGTGTGCTACAAGAGCTAAAATGTATCCCAATAACGACAAAGAAAATAAAGAACCCTCTGACCTGATTTCAGAAATACTTTATTGCTCTTGGAAAAGGGAAAATATCCTTAAAGAAAATCTGTCTGTTGCAAGGTACAACAGATATTTTGACAGAATGACAAGATGTGCAAAAATACTGAAAGACGAAAAGAGGCTTGACACCCTTCTCCCATATTTAAAGAATGACAATATTTCCGTCCGTTTTGATATTGCTACACTTCTGTTTCCCTATTATAAAAACGAGTGTACCGAGGTGCTATCACAAATAGCAAAGATGACTGAAGAAAAAGGCTTACCAAAACATCTTGCATCCTTGCCTGAAAGTGCAGATAAACTGGTAAACAATGACTTTTTCGGGGAGGTAAACGCTTATGAAACTTCATTTTAAAATCATCTCAGCGGTTGCTGTAGCTTTAGTTATTTTATCAGGCATTATCCTTTCGTGCATAGAAATCGGATGCGGACTTGATATTTTTAAAATCGGCGATTTAGCAGAACATATAGGATACCATAATATTGACCACGTTACTGTAGACGGCGATTACATAGATATAAAGCTGAAAGAATCCGTTTTGCTTGATGGCGATTATGGAGTTGAAGTAGACATCGATAAAATAAAAAAGCTGAATGCCTACATAAACAGCAATGAACGCTACAAGGGTATGCGTATAAAAGTACAATATGGTGAGCGTTATGAACCAAAAAAGCTTTTTGATGATACGAAAATGGCAATAACTGTTGCCAACTATTCTCTTGCGGGTAAAAGCGATGAGCTTTATGATGGCTTGTACAGCGTGGAGTTTTTTTATTATCCCACAGGATATGATTTTGATTATATTACAGATGAGTTCTGGAAGGACGTCCGAGAGCTACAATATATTAACAGCAATTTTCCTGATGACGTAGAGCCGTTAAGGGCTCTGACAAAGCTTGAATATCTTTATTTTGAAAGGTGGCATTATGAGGAAACGAGCGAATTACTTAGAGAATATCTTCCCCGGTGTGAGATAGAATGTGATATACCATCATCGGCAAATCCGACAGAGGCTGAAAAAAGGATAGGGGAAGAACAAAAATGAAAAAAATTCTTTTAATAATACTTATAACGTTATCGGTAGCGGTGCGGGGTATTGCCGTATTATTTACCTGCTGGTTTTTTTCGGATGAGGACTTTGCACCCGTTCAGAATATACGCTACGATATAAAGGAAGAAATAGAGGGGAATATATTTGTCATTTCCGAGATAGAGAAAGAAACAGACGATATCGCAAAAAAATACTCAAAAGACGTTACCCTTTGTTCTGCTCAATATAAATTCTTCGATAAAAACGAGGGAGAAGCAATATTAGAGTATGGATATTCGGATATGAGTACAGGCTATACCACCATTGTGGAAATATATATTGATATAGCTACAAAAAAGACAACGTGCGTAAATTATAAATACGCAGTCACAAAAAATTTAGGCTACCACGGAGAAGGCGACACAGAAATAGAGAATAAAAACTCCGATGCACAGCAAATATACCTTGAGGAACGTGAAAAGTCCGACGTCTACTCCGATGCGGAATATGCAACTGTAGATTTTTATCACTGGGGCGTTGTCGTAGATTTTTATGATGAAGAAGAAAAAGGATGGCTGAAATGAAAAGAGGAAAAAGAATTTTTAAAACAATGCTTATACTGGCGCTTACAGTAGCTATCGCAATTTCTTCGACAGGGTGTTTAACAGTAATAAACAATTTAAACGTCCGCCGGGAATTAGCAACTGAACTCCAGAAGAAATACGGGGAAAATTTTATAGTACACGAGGCTATATATCAGCTTGATAGTTTTATATACGATAACAGTCAATACGATTGCTGGTGCTCACCTGCAACAAATCCTGAAATTATCTTTAGCTGTATTTTTGATAACAGGGATGCAAGTTTTGCTGACAATTATCCGGAATCTGTTATATCCTATCTGATAAAGAAGGAAACCGAAAAAGGCTTTGCTGAGCTATGCGGTGACAGTCCCATTGCAGTAGACGTAACACTCAAATGGAACTACGACGATGAAAGAGGATGGGAACATATCAGTAGTATCGCACCATTTACAAAGGCAAGCGAAATCACTATAAAATCCTACAGCGAAAAATATCTTGAAGCAAAAATATTTACTGTAGATATTATAGTGGAGAAAAAACAGGATGCAGTGGATATCACAGCTTTAGAGAAATACATAAACAGTCATTTTGAAGATAGCTTTTATAAGATACCGATAAATTACAGAATCAGATATACGGATAAGGAGCATATAGAACGGGCAAAAAAGCAAATTGCCGATTATAGCCCATACAGAGACCTTGAATACGTTATGGCAGGCGAGTATCCGATAATATGGTTTCAATATGACAAAAGCAATGAATATAAATTTACATATATCGAGGAAGAAAGCGAGCTTACAAAACCGCCCAAGGAAAGAAGTGAATTCTTCAATATGGAATACGTTTATAATTTAGAAAAAGCTGATCAGGAAAAGTTGTTGGAGCTTTTTGATATAAAGATTCCTGAAAGTCAAAAGGATGCTTATGTTTTCTCCTTTGGCTTCAAAGAAGATGACTGGGAAACGTATAATCGGGATTATCATTTCGATTGCTTTGTAATAGATTTTGAAAATGTGGATAGCAACAAGGAATTTATACTGCATAACAGCTACCGAAAAGAGAAATTCGGCAATGATAGCCTCAGTTGGAACGAAGAGTGCGGAACATATCATCCAAGCAGTGATTATCACAAGTACGATGAAGAAAGTATTGTAACCTATAGAATGAAATTCTACAAGAAAAAACTAAGCGGTGTAAGGCTTACTACAGACGATGAAAGATACAAGGAGCTTTATGAATTATTCCAGAATATAAAAAGCAGGGAATGATAAAGGATTTAGGCTGCTGCAGAGAAACAGAAATAGAGAATAAAAACCGTAACAACCTGTTTCATACAAAGAAAAGCAACGGATAAATAAGGAGGGAAAAAGAAAATGTCAAAAATGAGATCTATGACGCTTGGCGTCGGCACTCCTCTGACGCTACAGCGGGCGGTAGAATTGCTGAAAAGAGCAGATTTAAGTATTTTTGATAAGGCTGGAAGGGTTCATATTATAAGCAGGGAAACCTTTGACGAGGAAATTTATGATTACACCTACGAGCAGTTTATAACGCTACCGAAGGACGTAAGATTCAGAGTCTACGGAAATGAGATAAAGGAAGCGGAAATCTGTATCGTCACTCAGAACGGACTTGACTATCTTGATATACTTTTCCATGCTTACCTTAAAACAATCCGTATTTCAGGCACAGAGCAATTTGATTTCAATTTTTACTATGACAGGATAGTAAATAAGATGAATGAAATCAGCTGCGTTGTCGAACACGTGACCTTTGACGAAGTATAATCCGCAGAAAGGAGCGCCGCTATGCTTTATGATATGCGGGTTAAAAATGCAATACGTAAATTTGCAAGGCTTATCCTTAAAATAATCGCAGGCGTTATATTGTTTTTGGTGCTGTCCTACGTCATAGTAAGAATAGATTACTTCATCCGCAGGGACACCGACCTTATTATGCCGGGCAGTCCTGATTATAAAATCAGCTATTACAAAGAGTATGAGCGTTATAAAAGCGTTGATTTTGAAATCTGTCACACTCTGACTAAAGAGGAACAGGAGAGGCTACTTACCGCCTTTGATATAAACGTACCCGAAAACGAAAAGGATATCAACGTATACCGCTTCGGGCGTATAGCGTATTACGGCATATACAAATATGAAAAACCGACAACAATCAATAAATATGAATATTTTATAGAAATTGACGGAGTAAAGGACTACTTTGCCTTTTATGAAGCAAATACTTATCCTGATGACGAGCCACAGCTTTTCGGCAGGAGCGTCAATGAGATGAACGACTGCAACAGTCAGTATAAGCCGATGAAAAGAAGCACAAGATATTATCTTACCTATGCCGAGAGCGTGTGGTTTGAGTACGGCAAGCCTGAAAATGACAAAGGAAAAGAAATTTTCGAAAAATTCGATCCCATTTTTAAGGAAATGCAGGAAAAGAGGTACGGAGAGGGTTGAAATCTGCGGAGCAGATTTCAAAGTGATGTTTCGTGCTTTGCACGAAGTGATGCACGGCTACGCCGTGTGATGTATAGCTACGCCAAGTGATGTTTCGTGCTACGCACGAAGTTGTGGAATCCACCTTCGGTGGATGGATTTTAAAAGGCGTTCAAATTGAAATTTGACGGCGAGTTGCACCATCAAAAAATGTGGTAATTTATGCGGGGCGTCGAGGACGTCGCCCCCTACGGGCGTGGTTTATAATATTGTGATAATATTGCCATAAATACCGATGAAAACGGGATTTGTAATGCCTTGCCCACAAAAATTTATAGGGGAAATGTAGGGGTCGGCGTCCTCGACGACCCGTTATTTATATTACACCAATCTCCCCGT
>JAFTVY010000026.1 GCA_017465545.1 Ruminiclostridium sp. | reverse complement strand
GTGTCGCCGTCGTTAACGTCTGCAATCTGTACCCAACCGCTGTTTGTGTACTGTTCGATTATATAACCGTCGGCATAATCGTTCTTAGTCCAGCTAAGACGAATAGCAGTAACTGCTCTGGAGGGATTGTTGAAGCCCTGTACAGAGGGAAGTAAGGTATTTACGGTAAGCACGTCTGAGTAATTGCTGTATACCGGCATAGAATCTGTTACTATATACGTATACAGTTTAAACTGATAATCGGTACCGGGTGTAAGGTCTGTCAGTTTGTAGGTAGTGATCGACCTGTCTACCTCGTCAATCAATTCCCATTGACCGTCAACGTACTGCACAATTACACAGCCGTCCACGTATTCGTCCACTGTCCAGTTCAGGCGGATAGCGGTTGATGATAAGGCACTTGCCGAAAGTCCTGATACGTTGGCAGGAAGAAGTTTAACTTCAATCGTTTTAGCAGCTACGTCATTATGGTTGCTGTCACCGATTATTCTGTAATATACAACGTAAGTTCCAAGCTCCTTGCCCTTCGGAATATCCGTAGAATAATGTACGCCGTCAAGACTGTACTGAATTTCGCCGCCTATTGCTGTACCTGAGGTGATAAGCTCCTGTTCTTCGTTTGTGTAGGTGGGATTCTTAGACTCGGGAGCCTCAAAGGTAATAATATCTGCCTTTGTAATTTTAAACGTCCAGCTGGCCGCTGTTATGCAGGCTATTCCCTTGTAGTAGTCGCTCTCTTCAACTTCAACGTAAATCTTGTAGGTTCCGACATTTATGGGATCTGCAGAATATCTGATGGTAATTGCTCCCATACCTGATATATCATCCCTTACGGTAAACGTAGGTGTTTTTGCATTTCCGTCGTATACAAGGTCAGAGGGTGCTGTATAAACGAACATATCCGCTGTCACGGTTGCCTTGTTTACGACAACTGTGATTACCTTTGTTGCTTCTTTATAATCGTAAGTTTCAGCGGCTGTAATGGTTACTACCGCTACGCCTCCCTTATTGATTGTGATATTTCCGTTATCGTCTACGGAAATTACGTCATCGCCAACAGTAACCTCGTAAGAAAGCTCGCCTATCGCCATTGCAGTAATCTTGCCATTCGTATCACCATAGGTCAGCGTTACGTTTTCTGCTACGATAGTCTGAACGTCCTTCGGGATAACCGTCAGCTTGCCGTTTACGTAGGTTATTTTGTAATTGGCTGTTTCAGATTTACCCTTCAGGATTATATCATATTCGCCTGCTATTTCAGCAGTTGCGCCGTTGAAGTATCCGATGGCAACACCCGCATTAATGCTTTCTAAGGTATCGTTACCGCATAAGCCTTCAACAGTATATTCGTGATTAAGAGGAAGCTTATCGCCTTCCTTTATAGTATAGCTTTCTGCCGTTACGGTAAGGTCAGCCTTCAGGATAGTGAAGGCGTATTCCTTATTTTCTGCCAGACCGTTGTCACTCCATACGTAGTTTTCGTCCAGAGTAACCGTTACCGTATAAGCACCTGCATTTGTCTGCTTGTTGCCTGCGATAGCGTAGCAATCGCTTTCAGTAAGAGTGTAGGTATGCTCCAGACTATTGTAGATGAATTCTGTATCATCTGCTTCGGGAGCGTCTACAATAGTTATCCATCTTGAGCCTGTCGTATCGTAGTAGAGTATTGTTGTTTCTCCCGTTACTACCATATCAGGAGCTTCAAAGGAGCCTGCAGGGAGATATACATAAACCTTGTTTTCATCAAAATGCTTTGTGGGGTAAGCTTTGCCGTTTATTGTTACGTCGCTTGTGCCGTCAACATCAAGTTCAAGGAGATATACATCATTTGTTCCGTCTGTGGGAGTACAGCTGATGCTGTTTGCCTTTACAGAGCCGCCTGTGATAACAAAATCACCGAAGATGCCATGATTACGACTGCCGCCGATACCTACGCCATCATAATAATCACCACCTATTGCGGTTACTATACCGCCACTGATGGTTATGTGGTCTCCGCTTGCCATATCGCCACCGCCGATGCCCGAACCACCATATTGACTGCCGATAGCAGTAACAGTGCCACCGGTTATGGTAATGCAACTTCCGCTTACATCCTGCGATCCGCTGCTCTCCAGAAGGTATCTACCGCAGCCACTACCGATACCTGCGCCACCATAGGCGCCGCCGTTTGCGACGATTACACCGCCGGTAATAAGAATATTACTGGTGTTTGCATCGAAAGGCTTTTCCGGATTCATCGTAACGGAACCTGCACCGCCGATACCTGCGCCACCATCTCTACCGCCTGTTGCGGTGAGCTTGCCGTTACCCTTTGTGCCGCCCTTGATGGTAAGTCTTCCTTGTGATTCACAGATATATACGCCGCACTTCTGTAAGCCTGCATATATGTTACCACTTATAAGAGTATTCTCAGAGTCGTCGGCAAGAATAATTGTTACGTTTCCTGTACTATTGTCGGCTATTTTAAATGCCGCTTTTTCCATTCCCGAAACGTTGATATTAACACCGTTAAGGGTAATATTTGCAGAAACGCCGTACGCTACAGCAATTACGTCAGTTGTTGCCGCTGTAGGATAGGCATTTGCAATAGTCATAGCCTTATCTGAAAGGATGGTGAGAACACCTGTGTCTGCGGGGTAGGTGTAGTCTGTGCCGTAAACAAGGTCTGTGCCTGTTATTGTGAAGGCTGTGCCGACCCCGGAAACAGTACCGTCATCTGCGATAGTATATATTTTCTGACTATTGCCGTTGGCTACTGTATAAATTCCCGCGGTGAGATATACATAAAGCTTGTATTCGTCAATGTGCTTTGTGGGGTAAGCTTTGCCGTTTATTGTAACAGCACTTGTGCCGTCAACATCGAGTTCAAGCAGATATACGGGTGTGGTGCCGTCTGCAAGTGTGGGGGTAACAGGAGCGCCATCTTCAGGGTCGGAATCCTGACCTGAAGGAAGTGTCACACCGCCACCGATATTTGCACCGTCTGCCCCGCCAACACTATGTTCATAATAATTTGAACCGATCGCATTTACAGAGCCGCCATTGATGATAATACCTTCAAGCGTGCCGTCAGCACCGCCACCGATACCTGCGCCGCCGTCTTTGCCTGATGCTGTTACGACAGCGTTATCTGATATTTTAATATCTGTGGCTGAACCATTATATCCGCCGCCGATACCTGCGCCGTAGGTGTCGCCTGTTGCTGTAACGACAGCGTTATCTGTAATTGTGATATCTTCGGCTGAACCTCCATATCCGCCGCCGATACCTGCAGATCCTACGCCGCCCGTTGCTGTAACGACAACTCCACCGCTTATCGTTATATTTCCGGTGGATCTATTATTTGCGCCGCCTATGCCTGCGCCGTCGGTGCCGCCCTGTGCAGAAAGAGAACCTGTGCCGCAGATAGTCAGCGTTCCGACGTTTTCGTCTGCGCCGTTCTTCTGCAGACCTGCATAGTAACTGGCGCCTTTCAGAGTGTTCACCGAGCCGTCCGCAAGGGTGAGAGTAACGTCGCCCGTGCTGTTTTCTGCTATTGTGAATGCCGCACCGCTGATTGCGTTGATATTAACTCCTGCGAGGGTGATGTTTGCGGAAACGCCGTCTGCAACCACAATACTGTTGGTTGTGGGAGTTGAGGGGTTTGTGTTTGCGATAGTGAGAGCCTTGTCGGTAAGTACAGTCAGAATGCCTGTTGCAGAAGAGTAGGTGTAATCAACGCCGTGTACCAGCGTTTCGCCGCTGTTTGTTGCGCTGACGCTGAGATCTGTGCCATGCACCATCTCTGTGAACGCACCGTTCAGGTATTCGTATAATGTGGATGTGTCGCCGACCTTTACAGTGTGGTTCTCTGCTGTGACGTATGCGTATATCTTATTCTCGTCGCCGTGCTTGTCGGGGAAGTCAACGCCGTCGATCACGATGTCCTCGCCGTTCGGGTTGGATATCTCGAACAGATATACGCATGTTGCATTGGCTGTTCCGTCTGTGGGAGTACAGCCAATGCTGCTTGCCTTTACAGAGCCGCCTGTGATGAAGATATCTTCAAGAGTGCCATAACGTCCGCCGCCGATACCTGCGCCATAGTCGCCGCCTGTTGCGGTAACGACAGCAGTGCCTGTTATCGTTATATTTCTTGATGTGCCATTATGTCCGCCGCCGATACCTGCGCCGTCATCACCGCCTGTCGCTGTGATAATGCCGCCCTTGATGGTGATATTTGAAGTGGCTTCTTCAGCACCGATACCTGGGGCGTATGCGCCGCCCTGCGCGGTAAGAGAGCCTTCGCCTGTGATGGTCAGCGTGCTCTCGTCGTTGTTCTTATTAATACCTGCGAAATCTTTGCCGCTCTGCAGAATATTCACCGAGCCTTTTGCAAGGGTGACAGTAACATTGCCTTTGCCGTAGCCTTCTATTGCGAATGCCGCACCGCTGCTTACGTTGATATAAACTCCTGCAAGTGTGATGTTTGCATTAATGTTTTTCGCTACATTTATGTGGTCATCTGCCTCGTAAACGCTGTCTGCGTTAGCGATAGTTATAGCCTTATCTGAAAGGATAGTAAGAACGCCTGTTGTTTTAGGATAGGTGTAATCTGTGCCGTAAATGAGGCTTGAGCCGTCGTTTGCAGTAATAACAAAGGAGGAGCCCTGCTTTACCTCAAACGCTCCCGTATTACTGTTATAGGTATAGATATTTTCTTCATCGCCTACTCTTACAGTGTGTTCTTCGCCGGTAAGGTATACGTAAAGATTTGTATCCGTACTGTCAATTGCCGTGTGGTTTACGGGAAGGTATTCCACACCGTCAATATATACTGTTTTGCTGTCAGGGTTTGCCAACGTGAAAAGATATACGTCATTTGTGCCGTTTGTGGGAGTCACAGCCGGACGAATGTATCCGCCACCGATATTATTTATATTTGCACCGCCACCAACGGCCTTTACAGAGCCACCGCTGATTGTAATATTATCAGCCTCGCCTCCGCCTGCCATTGATGCGCATCCACCACCGATACCTGCACCGCCTTCACCGCCTGTTGCGGTTACCGTACCGCCGCTGATGGTTATACCGACGCCGACACCTGTATAACCGCCGCCTATACCTGCACCGTATTGACCGCCTGTTGCGGTAACAACGCCACCACTTATGGTGATGTTGTAGCCGTTACCATCGTAACCGCCACCTATACCAGAGCAATAACCACTGCCTGTTGCAGTAACAATACCGCCGCTTATTGTAACGTTACTACCGTCACCGCCCGAGCCGCCTCCGATACCTGCAGCCCATTCGCCGCCTGTTGCGTCAAGAACGCCCGTTCCTTCCGTTCCACCCTGAATGGTGAGTGTTCCTGTTGAAGTACCGCCGTTCTTCTGAAGACCTGCGCAGTTTTTACCGCTCTTCAGCGTATTTGTCGTGCCATCTTCAAGAGTAACAGTTACGTTTCCCGTACTGTTATCAGCTATTTTAAATGCCGCCGAATTGCTTATTCCCGAAACGTCGATATTTACCCCTGCGAGGGTGATGTTTGCGGAAACGCCGTCTGCAACCTCAATTCTGTCGGTTGTAGCCGTCTGGGTGTCTACGTTCCTGATAGTAAGCTCCGCAGAGGTATTGATAGTCAGCACGCCATCTGCGTAGGTGTAATCCGTACCGTTTGTGCCACCTGTTACCTCAAACGCACCTAAGGTTTCCGCACTTGCAGTAACACTCAGTCCGTGCTCGCCAAACGGTATACCCATCATAAGCGAGAACGTCATAGCTATAGCCATAGCCGTAAAGACGGTTAAGGCTTTCCTAAAAAGTTTGTTTTTCATAAAAACCTCCTATCGGCTTAAAGCCAATATTTATTTATACTGCGACAAATTCTGCCACGGTAATATTCCATAAATATAATATGTCTACGTTTATTATACTACCACAATATGGTGAAGTCAATTGTTATATTAACTAAATAATTCCTTGATTTTTTATCAATCTAAAACACGAAAACCGGTTTTTTTGCAATAAAAAATCCGCAAGAAAGTCTTGCGGATTCAGGTAAAAAGCGAATACAGTCGCCTTTTCATATCACTTTATATAACCGTTAAGGAGTTTGCCAGCTTTATCTTGCACAGCTTTTCTGTTTTGCCGTCCTTGTGGATGATGCGCACAAAACCGCCATCAGAATATACTATCTCTCCGTCATCGGTGATACAGTAATCCATAACGCCCTTTTTCAGAACGGTTTCGTTGCCGTTCTCGTTCTTTATAAGCTCCCAGCCTGAAGGAATTATTCCCTCCTCGCTGTTATCGTCCAGCATTTTCTGTGCCTTTATCATATTACCCTCTACAAAAATCTCTCTTTCGTCGGGATTTCTTGTCTTGGAAGGGTTATTGCCACCGGTACGTAAAGGCTCGCCGCCGAATGCCATTGAAAATACGCTTAAAAATCCGCCTATCGCCTTTATTATCCTTACGGGGAAAAGCAGAATATCCATTAAAAGATTGCTCTTTTTCTTTGTAGGCTGGTATTCTCTTTTTATGTAATAAAGATTCCCGTCCTTATCGTCCATAGGCTTTATATAGTCAAAATTATCGTCTGCAATAACGTCGTCAAGCTCGCCCGTGCTTTCATCATAGCAACAGATGGAGCAGGGACTTTTCTCCACTACGTTACCCACGTTATCCCTTGCATAGCCCATAGCGGTATAGTATATCTTATTGCTGTCAGCCTTTGATATGAAGGGGTGAGTTTCACTGGTAAAGCCCTCTGTAAGCTGATTTACACCGCCGTTATCAAGGTCTGCGATACCGATATGTCTTTCATAATTTCCAAGCCCTGCGACAATTACACATTTGCCGCTGTCTGCATATACGTCGGTAACGTCAAATTCCTTATTGGCAAAGATATACGTCTCGTCACCGCTGTCAGAATCCTTTAAGTACATACCGCCCATACCGTCGATGAAGGTACTGTAAAGCAGCTTGCCACCGCACTCGCATACGGAACGTAGGTACAGCATACGGTTGCCCGTTTCATATTCCCTTGCCTCTACTCCCATAAATTTTGCACCCTTGCCCGTGGTCTTCCATTCGTCACGCTGGCGCATCTTCGTTACTGTATCGATATAATTCTTTATTCTGTCGCAGGTAATTATACGGCTTTTGCCGTTTTCCAAAAGAGTCAGCTCACCCTCGCTGATACAATAAATCTTCATAATATTTCCCCCATAAGCCTTTTAAAGCTTATTCATACATAATATTTTCCTTTTCAAGCTTGCCCGTATATCCGTAGTAAAAACCGAGATGGGTTATAACGGGAATAAGAGAATAGCACAGCATATAGATAAAGGGTACGAATATCTGCATACTGTCAATGTTGCTGTCAGGTACAAGCATAAGAGATAAGGCGTATATCATACCATCCACGATTCTGTGAATAAGCGTAATATCAAAATACCAGTTTGTCACCTTTGCGATAAACAGTATAAGAGAAGGCAGGAACATTATAAGCATAAGCACCGCACCAATCTTAACCCACTTTTTCATATCAGGCTCCTCGCACTTGTGAAGGGTTACGTAGCGCTTTTCTCTGTTGCCATCCTTATAGGCTACGGTAAACATCAGCGAATAGAATATAGCTATTGCAAGTATGAAAATAAGCACCTTCATAAAGTCATTGCCGATAAAGGGAGCTGTTGAAAGCGTCATAATGGCGCACAGAATATTGCCGAAAAGCATATATAGTCCGCCTGACAATAAAAGCTTTAAAAAGGACTGTCTGTCCGGCTTGTTGAAATAATTCATATTTTAACCTTCCTTGCTATCGTTTACAATATTACCTGTGAGGATGTTTTTAAGCACCTGAGCCGCCTGCTCGTTACGTTCAAGAGCCTCGTCGCCATATCCCAGCAGATCGCTTGTCATATTTCTTATACCAAAGCCTAAAATCTCAGGGCAGGAATTTTCCCACTTTGCGTCCTTTATAAGGTTTGTGTCCTTCAGCTTTATAAAATTCTGTCCTTCGTATTCCTCAAGTCCGGTAGCTACTCCTAAATCCCTGAAAAGGGAATCGAAATCCACCTTATTTCCCTGCTCGTCGGTACCTAAAATATCTTTGTCACAGATAAAGAGCTGTGATATACCTCTTTGCATCTCTCCGAAGAATTTCGTAGAATTCATATTGACGTACTGGGGATCGGGATTGGACTTTGAAAGATCTATCATAAATACGTCCACGTGAACGTTGCCGTTTTTGTCAAAGTCGGGACAATATTTTTCAAGTGCCAGCTCCACGTCCTTTACCTTGAGGTGAAGATTGGGTGCCTTTTCAACGTCGGAGGTCACCAGCACCACCGTCATATCCGCCGCTTCTCTTGTAAGAGTCTGATGCACAAGAAAACCGACCACCAGCGTAAAGAACAGTCCGACCAGTATAAACCATTTGTTATGGTAGATAAAATTTTCTACCGCCGCCATACCTGTAGGCTTTTCAATTACCGCCTTTTCTACGTCTGTTTCGATTATATCGCTTTCTTCTATAAGCCCCTGCTTCATCTTGAGCAGTTCTCTTTTTTCATCATTGTAGCTTGCCATTGAAATACTTTTTCCTTCCTTTTGTCAGTCTCTCATATAAGTTTTGCCGTTATATAGATTGGATACGAATTCCATAGCCTGCTTTCTGCTATCAGTATCCGTATTCTTTACGGCTATATAAATCTCTATAGTAAGCAGTTTATTATCTTTACCGAATGCTGTCTTTGAAACGTCGATAAGGTATCCGTCTTCACCCGTGATTTCCTTCAGGCTTGCAAAAATCTCCTGGTCCTTTGCATTTTTCATATCATCATACAAGGCGGTAAGCTTGTCACGGCTACCTATATATATTGACGCATTGCCGTTTTCCACTTCGCCGTATAAATCAGTAAAGCCCATGACAGCGTCGTTTCCCGCCTGCTTTATGCTCACCTTTACCTTGCCGTTTTTATCAAAATCGGGACAATACTTTTCGCTGTTTGATTCGATAAGCTGTCTTAAGGTAACGTTGTAATTTCCCGCTGAATATATAGAAATATCCGGCTTTTCCGCTACTAAGAAGAACCAGCAGACAACGGCAATTATCGCTATTAATATTATGCCGATAATTATGCCTAGCTTATTATGCCATATAAAATTTTTAAGCTTTCCCATAAAGGTATCGGGCATAACCACGTCATATCCGCTTTCGTCGATAGCTTCGCTTTCCTCTATAAGTCCCTGCTTTAATTTGAGCAGCTCTCTCTTATCATTATCAATTGACATTACAGCACCCCTTTCGGTATATAGTTATTTTAACCTCTTAATATAAAGGGTATTTAAACTACTATCAGTAATTGTCCTGTGATCGCAAAAAACCATATTAATTATAGCATAAGAGGGGATAAAAAGCAAGTCCGCCCACTTTAATAGTGGGCGGATGATTGTTATTCAATTTTTTACTTAACGATTGATGTGATAACTCTGACAAACTCATCCTGTGTCAATCCGCAAGCATAAATACGGAAGCCAACGTTTTGATACGTAAATTCTGCATACATTTCTCGTGTCGGTGTCTGTGCAATTCCTACTTCAACACCATTAACAATAGATTTTGTCTGATTATCTGCAAATAAATCGCAAAATACAAACGGCAAACAATTCTTGTCAACATTAACCGCCAGACCTCTCGAAGAGTCTTCGTTTGAATACTGTATCTTATTGCCATCAAAGTATATCTCTCCGCTTGTTTTTCTTTTGTAAATACCTAAACGCTGATTATCCTTGCTTTCAACATCGGTCGGTACAGTCGGGAAGATGTTTACTCCATAATATTCGATGACTTCATCATCCGTCATAGTTATAAAATCGTCAGTCATAAGAGCAATAAACATTTTTTCCGGAATAGTTGGCAGTTCTCCGATTTCCTGAATACGTATTTCATTATCATTTGTGGTTTTATCCGCTTGCTCAATATTGCTTGAATTATTGACCGTTTCACCATCAGAATCTGTTGTCTGCTGTAATGAGTTTTCACTATCGGGATTACCAGTAATAACGGAACCTTCTGACGTATCAGGTGATACGGTTTCAAGCATTCCGCCGTGCCATACACCGAACCCGAGTAATGCTACAAAGCATAAGCAACACATTGAAGTGACAACGTTAATTACCGTTTTTTTCTTTTTCTTTTGCTCAACAACGTAACAGTCTCTGCGCTTCAGCAGATTTTCAGTTAATTCATCATAATTCTTCATAAACAAAGCCCTCCTTGTTAAGTTCTGATTTCAAAGCATTTTTGGCACGGTAAACAAGGTTTTTCATCTGACGGGCATTCTTTTTCATAACAATAGCTGTTTCGGCATTTGATAATCCTTCAAAATAGAGCAACCATAATACTTGTCTGTACTCGACGTTTAATTTTTTCAAGGCTCTATGTACAATAATTCTGCGTTCTTCAATAATATAGAGCTTTTCAAGGTCATACTCATCCTGAAGGGTATTCTCTATATCATCAAAGGGTGTATTCAGACGCTTTGAATTATGTCTGATATAATCAATAGCCACGTTTCGTCCAATGGTATAAAGCCAGGTTTTAAAAGAATATTTTGCTTTAAACTTTGGCTTTCGTGTTATGATTTTGAAAAAGGTCTCTTCCATCAATTCCTCGGCAACGGATATATTATTAACGATACCGTTAAGATAGAGAGTTAAGCCGTCGCTGTAATCCCTTACGATTTCTGCCAAGCCTTTGTCATCACCATCAAGGAAACGGCGGTAGCTACTTGCACCGTTGTCCATTGATATGCTCCTTTCCGAAAGGTGTTTCTCTGCCCTTTCACTTATTAAACGGAATAAACCACAAAAAGTCTCACCTGTTTTTATATACAAAAAGGACTACGACAAAATCGTAGTCCCTGATTTTTATTAATACAGCTTCGCACCTGCGGGGATATGGTCGTCAACCATAAGTAAGTGGAGCTTTTCTTCGCCTTCCTCTGAATGAACTGCGGAGAGGAGCATACCGTTTGATTCGATGCCCATCATTGCTCTGGGAGGCAGGTTTGTAATAGCGATAAGAGTCTTACCTATAAGCTCTTCGGGTTCGTAATAAGCGTGGATACCGCTTAAAATCGTACGGTCTGTGCCTGTACCATCGTCAAGTGTGAACTGAAGAAGCTTCTTTGACTTCTTTACAGCTTCGCAAGCCTTGACCTTAACTGCACGGAAGTCTGACTTTGAGAAGGTCTCGAAATCTACTGCATCCTCAAATAAAGGCTCGATTTCTACCTTTGAGAAGTCGATGACTTCTGCTACCGCTTCAGTGTCTGTAGCGGGTTCGGTTGATGTTGCTACGGGTGTAGCTACGGGAGCAGGGTTCTTCTTTGCTGTTACTTCAGGCTTCATTGTGGGGAAAAGTTTCTCCAACAATTCACATCTATTCATATTCATTCAAATCCTTTATTCTGCTGACTTTCCCGAACTTCATACTCATTCATATTACATCAGGGAAAAAACAAATTTGTTGTCAATCTGTTGTCTTTGCAGCTTTTTTGTTGTCAGGATTCACACCGAGAACCCTTCTCAAAAGATATCCAACTTTGATAAGTTGTTAAATGACTCTTGCTTCTTTTGATCCGTTGCTTCAGCGTAGATATCCATCGTCGTTTCGATATTACGATGTCCCATGATATCTTGAATTACTTTCAAATTGGTCTCGTGCTCACAGAGTCTGGTACAAAAAGTGTGTCTTAGATGATGACAGGAAAAATCCGGAAGAACAACCGGCTCGCGGCGCTCTCTTTTGGCCTTCACAACTTCCTCGGAATTGTGGCTGCAGATAATGCGCTTAATGGTTCGATTTACAGACTGAGGGGTTTGCACTCCGCCATAGCGATTGATGAATATAAATCCTCTCATACCGTCAATCACCGGATCATAAGCTCCATTCTCGTCCTGCTCCTCGCGGACCATCTGAAATGCATCATACACCACATCAAGCATAGGAATTGAACGAATACCTGCCTCGGTTTTGGGTTTCGATATCTGCAATGTTGATGTTCTGGAGTTTCCGACCGGGTAGTAGACTACACTGTGGTTGATACTGATCTTGCGGTTATCAAAATCAACGTCATCCCATGTCAATCCTAATACCTCGCCGATTCGACCTCCGGTGCCAAGCAACACAGCAAATAACGGCCACCAATGGTAATATATCGGATGGTTTGCGATGTAATCCATAAAGGATCTCTGCTGCTCCATGGTGAGAGCATGGCGCATACCTCTTGCTTTGTCGGACTCTTTGCTAACTTCCTTCATCACTCCATCAGACGGGTTCTTTCTGATTACCTCATCCCGAACAGCCAATTGAAATGTTGGATGCAGCAAGGTGTGTACCGAGTCCAATGTACCCAATGATAGGTCATCTACGTTCAGCAGATGGAGATAGAATTGGAGCACATCCGAATACTTAACCTCAGCAATTTTCTTTTTGCCAAATGTGTCCCTGACAAAACGATCATAGATGTAGATGTAATTACTGCGGGTGGTTTCTCTCAACTTGCATTTGGTAGACATATATCTATCAAATGTATCGTTCACAGTTGCCTTACCTGCAACATACACATCCAAGCCATCCAACTGATCCTTCATCAGTTGCTTTTCCTTTTCTCTAAGTGTTGCCAGATCATTCGCATATATAAACTTTCGCCGTCCCAACGGATCGGTATATGTGTACATATATCGCTTATCTGACGCTCTCTGTACCTCTCCCTTTCTAAGCGCTCTACCGCGCTCGTCTTTTCGTGCCTTTGCCATACTGATTACCTCCTTCAATAAATATTGAAAAGGGGGCTCACAGCACTTACTTCTTTTTGGATAGATACTCTTCCAAACTTCGCAAGGCAACCTCTGTCATTGACAATTCGTGTTTAGAAGCATACTCATTCAACTTCTTATGGGTTTCTTTCGACATACGGATTGTAATGGATGCTCTTTTTGCATCGTCCTTCCTTGGGCGTCCCATCTTTGTCATATGCTACCTCCAAACACATCATATATTATACTTATCGTAAGACAGAAAGTCAATAGCCTGCGTGCTATTCGTCCCCGTAATATTCTGAAATTCATAATATCAACCCTTCAGCACTCCCGGAACGATTCCAGGAACTTCTCGAAAATCTCGCAGTTCACCAATGCAATTCCGTCTATTTTATATACCGCTTTTGCTTCTTTGGCCAATGCCTGAAACTTGGTTAGACCCAAGCTGTATTTTTCTGCGCCTTCTTTATATCTAACAAACTTTTTTGCGTATTGTCTTGTACGCTCAACATCTTGTCGCTGATGTCCCATTGTCACTTCCTCCTTAATTGGTTCATATACATAGTTTCTTCCTATTATAAATATTATGGCTTTACACTCTGCCTGCAGCGAACAGGTCCATAGGAATTTCACCTTCCCGCCTTCATTGTGGCCGGACCGCGAATTACGGAAGTCTCATTATCCCCGGATGGATCATCGCGTTATGCAGGTGCCACCCACATATCAGTGCTCTTGGAACTGCTTGCCAAACAGTTGGATAGCCGCTTCCCACGCCGGGACCGTAGAGGTAAAGACTATTCAGTTTTCAAGGTGCAAAAAGTCATAGGGATGCTTTCATAAGGTAAAAACACCTGAAAATCTGCAAATATAGTCGGTCCGGCGAATTTTTTTAAAAAAAGACTCCGGATTGCTCCGGAGCCTCTTTCTCAGATATTAAATTTGCTTATTTTTAGTGCTATGCGCATGAGTATGTACTGATGTAGATCCTCGTCGTACTTGCCGTTAATATAGCAATGGTGCTCGATCAGAGGTGCATACAAATCAATGATTTTCTCAAAGTCGTCGTGATTGCCTGCCACTGCACCCTGCAAGGTGATTCGGAATAAATCTTTATCCATTCTCATCACCACCTTCAGACATCTTTTTGCGGAGGTGTTTCAAACCTTTTTGCTTTTGGTCTGATACGTACTGAGCTGAGCAATTCAGCCTTTTTGCGATTTCGCCCACAGTCAGCTCGTCCACATAAAGAAACTTGAGAATTTGCTGCCTCATCAGCGGCAACTCTGCATAGGCAGTTGCAAGACGCTCTTCCTCAAAGTTGAAATCATTATCCTGGTATAGGAGCCGCCGCATCCATTCATCCTCTGAAACCGGGAGATTTT
>JAFTVY010000025.1 GCA_017465545.1 Ruminiclostridium sp. | reverse complement strand
TCGCTGATGATTTTCGATAGGCATGCAAATTTAAAATACAAATACGGCAACAGAAATTTCTGGTGCAGAGGGTATTATGTAGATACAGTAGGAAAAAATGCGAAGAAAATAGCAGAGTATGTAAGAAATCAGCTTAAAGAAGACTACACAACAGATCAGATAACCCTCAAAGAATACATAGACCCGTTTACGGGTGAGCCAGCAAACAAAGGCAAATAAAAAAGCCCCGTGAAGGGGCTTGCCCGAGAAAGAGTGCGGTTGGCAGACTTTTCGGGCGGCTACAGCCGCAGCTGGTAAAAAGCCCTTATAGGGCTTGTGCAAGCCACCGGCTATGCCGGTGGTCTTGACTTATTCAGTTTAAATTATCAGTTTATCGTCGCACCATCCACGTTCAGCACGGTACCTGAAACGTAGCTTGCCATATCACTTGCGAGGAATAAGAAGCAGTTTGCTACTTCAGAAGGCTCGCCGACTCTGCCCATAGGAATGTTTGCGGCTACACGGGCAACCATCTCTTCAGGGAGTGCGGCTACCATATCGGTTCTTGTAACGCCGGGAGCTACCGCATTTACACGGATGTTGTACTTGCCAAGCTCTCTTGAAAGGCTTATCGTAAGTCCGTTTACTGCAAACTTTGATGTGGGGTAACCAACGCCGCTTACCTGACCTTCCTTTGCTACCATGGAGCTTGTGTTTATGATACAGCCGCCGCCGTTTTCCTTCATAAAGGGAACTACAGCCTTACAGCCGTTGAATACTGCAGTTACGTTTAAATCCATTATATTCTTGAAGGCGTCGGGATCGTAGGCTTCGATAGGTTCTCTTGCGCTGATACCAGCATTGTTTACAAGAATATCGATCTTACCGAACTTTTCCTTTACCGCCTTTACCATATCTTCAACAGCCTTGTAGTCGGCAAGATCGGGATAAAAGCCCGCTATATTTTCTGCACCGAATTTTTCGGAAAGTCCTGCAAGCGCCTTGTCTACAGTTTCCTTTCTTGAGCCCGTAATGGCTACCCTTGCTCCGTTTTTGAGGAAAAGCTCTGCAACGGCATAGCCGATACCTCTTGTACCGCCTGTGATTATTGCTACCTTATTTTTAAGCATTTTATTGCCTCCTTGATTTTTCGTGATAATAATATTATGTCATATTTTCTGCTTTCTGTCAAGAAATTTGAAGAAATCTTGAAAAACTGCCCGATATATGATAAACTTAAAACGGAAGGGGATGAGAGTATGCATTTTGTGGATGCCGCAGGCATTCTGTCAGCAAGTAACGGAATGAATATATACCGTGGCTGTACTCACGGGTGTATCTATTGCGACAGTCGTAGCGTATGCTACGGCTTTACCCACGATTTTGAGGATATTGAGGTAAAGCAGAACGCCCCACAGCTTCTTGAAAAGGCGCTTAAATCAAAAAGAAGGCTGTGTATGATAGGAACCGGAGCAATGTGCGATCCGTATATGCACTGCGAGGAGAAATTACAGCTTACAAGAAAATGCATAGAGCTGATTGACGAGTACGGCTTCGGGCTTGCCATCCAGACAAAATCCGCAAGGGTGCTGAGGGACCTGGATTTATTCCGTAGTATAAATAACAAGGCTAAATGCGTAGTACAGATGACTCTCACCACCTATGATGAGGAGCTGTGCAGGATAATAGAGCCGAAGGTCAGCACCACAAAGGAACGCTTTGAGGCACTTATGACGCTGAAGGCGGAGGGAATACCGACCGTGGTATGGCTCTCCCCGATACTGCCCTTTATAAATGATACCGAAGAAAATATCCGTGGGATACTTGACTACTGTGTAAGGGCAGGGGTTAAGGGTATAATCTGCTTTGGAATGGGAGTAACGCTTCGGGAAGGGGACAGAGAATATTTCTATGCCGCTCTTGATAGGCATTTTCCGGGGCTGAAGGAGAAATATATAAACCGATACGGCAACGCCTACGAGCTTTTAAGCGACAACAGCAGAAGGCTTACGGCAATATTCAATGAGGTGTGCCGAAAACACAGTATTATGAGCAACGTGAAGGAGTGCTTTAATTATCTTAATGAATTTCCTGAAAAGTACGAGCAGACGGGATTTTTCTGAAGGAACGGTTTGCAAAGAAAAGAACGCAGCTTTTGGCTACGTTCTTTTCTTTATATGGAGATATTGAGAGAGGATGTCGGTATTATTCCTTTACTGCGCCTGAAACCAGATTTGAATAGATGGATTTCTGCATTGAAAGGAAGATTATAAGTGTGGGGATTATACAGATGATGATACCTGCAAAGATAATTTCCCACTTGGAGCCGAGCGGCCCTATGAAACGGTAAAGTGCCGTTGATACTACCTCAAGTCCGTCGCTTGGCATATACAGCTTTGCTGTATAGAAGTCGTTATAGATGCTTACGAGCTTTATAACAAGCACGGTAGCTAT
Organism: Ruminiclostridium sp.; assembly: GCA_017465545.1. Classification (GTDB taxonomy): domain Bacteria; phylum Bacillota; class Clostridia; order Oscillospirales; family Ruminococcaceae; genus Ruminiclostridium_E. The sequence goes on along the minus strand of JAFTVY010000025.1, from coordinate 22,811 downwards.
AGCGGGACGGAGCATGGGGAGAATAATACTCCAGTAAACTCTCGGATAGGAGCAGCCGTCGAGAATAGCACTCTCGTCAAGGGATACCGATATGTTGTTAAGGAACTGAATGAATATGTAGATGGAAATAATATCGGTACCTATGTAAAGAATTATAGGTGCGGCAAGAGTATCGTATATACCCAGCATATGAACTATCTGGAATACCGTTACCTGCATTGAAATGCTCGGTAAAAGAGCAACGCCTAAAAATACCGTCTTTATAAATCTGGTGAAAAGCATATTGAAGCGTTGTACCACAAAGGCGGTCATAGTACCCGTTATGATAGTACCTGCACAGGATACCACAAGGATAATTGCGGTGTTTATAAGTCCCTGCATTACCTTGCCGTCTTCAAAGGCTATTCTGAAATTCTCAAAGTGCAGGGTTTTAGGTAAATCAAAAGCACCGGACTCAAGAAAATCCGCATGAGTCTTGAGCGAGCCTAATATTACCACTACCAGCGGAATAACTACTATAAGGCAGGCGGATATAAGTATCAGGTATTTCATAATGGTAAAGAATACCTTTACGAACTTAGGTGTTTCTCTGAAAGAGTATTTACTGAGATCTGTCTTTTTTTCTTCCATACTGCACCTACCTTTCTTCCTTGAAGAATAACTTCTGGATAATGGTTATTACTATAATTATAAGCAGTAGTACCACAGCCATAGCGGACGCAAGTCCCACCTTGTGGAAGGTGAAGCCTACCTCCTGCGTCTTTATAACGAAGGTGCTTGTATCGAATTTACCTCCCGTTATAACGTAAGGTATTTCAAATACCGAGGTTGCACCCTTGATGGAAAGGATAAGCTGTAATGCCACTATCGGTCTTATGCTCGGGAATACGATACGCCAGAAGCGTTGCCATGCATTGGCACCGTCAATCTCCGCCGCCTCGTAAATGTCGGGAGAAATTGACTGTATAGCACCGATGAACATAAGTATATCAAAACCTATATATCGCCAGATTGACGAAAATACAAGGCACCAGTTGTTGAGACTTTTGTTTGTAAGCCAGTTTATCGGATCGGAGCCGAAAAGGGCTAAAATGGAGTTTAAAGTACCGCCGTCATCTACCTTGAAGAATCTCTGGAAGATAAGCGCTACCGCTACACCGTTCATCAGATAGGGGAAGAATATAAATCCCTTGAATACGCCTGCAAATTTTATCTTTGAGCAAAGAAGCGTAGCAATAAAAAGTGCAAGTGCAAGCTGTACGAAAGAACCTACAAAATAGTAGATACTGTTTATAAAGGTCTTTAGATAAGACATATCCGTGAATAAGGTCTTGTAGTTGTCAAGTCCTATCCACCTTGCGCTCAGTCCCAGCTCGTCTCTTTCCTGGAAGCTGAACAGCACCATATTGAGTGCCGGAATTACCGTAAAAAGAATAAGCAGAACCACGGGAACAAGCAAGAACAAAAACGTCGTCAGATATTTTTGTCCCGTGTAGCTTTTTACCCACTCTAAAAGTGTGCGTTTGTTTTTAGTCTTGTTCATAATAACTTTTCCTTTTATAAAGCTAATTCGGAAAGGTTTCCCTCTCCGAATTGGCTTTTGTGATTGGAGTATCTATGAAGAAAATACGTTAGCATTTTAATATATGTAATAACCGGCAAAGAATAAGAGGGTGCTGTGTAATGAGATGTTCTACCATACGAGAAGTGAAAGGTGTTATGGCGCACCATATTATCCTTTGCGGTTATATCATATCGTTTTTATCAGCCTGCGAGATAAGTGTTGAGAGCTTCGTTAGCGTCTCTTGTAGCGTTCCACTTGGAGTTCATCTCGTCGATGATTGTCTTGAAGCCTGCATCGCCTTCGCCTGCGAAAGCTGCTTCAGCCATTCTGAGCTTGAAGTTTGCAGAGTCGCCTGCCCAGATACCAACCTCTGAGTCGTTGTCGATAGCATTCCAAACGCCTGTAAGACCTTCGGGAGCTGTAGCTGCTGTGAAGTATTCGCAACCTTCAAATGCAGAGAGGTAACCGGGGAGCTTGCTGCCCTTAAGAGCGTTTACGCTCTGTTCGGATTCGGAGAAGCCGGATTCCTTGATGAACCATTCGATGTACTTCTTGCCGAGCTCCTTAACGTCAGCGGCGCTGTTCTTGTTTACGCCCATGCAGTAGTCTGCAGCGAGCTGTGCGTACTGCTTGCCATCCTTTGCTGTGAAGGGAGCGGGCATATAACCGATATCATCAGGATTTAAACCATTTTCAGAAGCAATCTGCTTGAACTGAGAAACTGCCCATGAACCCATTGTCATTGTAGCGATTTCGCCCTTAGCGATCATAAGCTTGGAGCCTTCCCAGTCTGTACCCATGGGGTCGCCTTCGATAAGCTTGGAGTCGGAATAGATATCATACATCAGCTTGAATACGTTGTAGTATGCGTCACCTTCAATGAAGAGATCTTCCTTCTTTGTGAGCTTATCTGTTTCGTAGTTTGCATTACCGGATGCGGACATTACCAGTGAGCACCACTGTGAAGCTGTCCAGGAAGCATCCTTGTAGTTTGTATAATAAGGAATAGCGTCTGTCTTTTCTTCGATCTGCTTTAAAGCGTTGATGAATTCTTCTGCTGTCTTGGGAGCTGTTGTGATACCAGCCGCTTCCCATACCTTCTTGTTGTAGCAGATGCCACCGCTTACAGAACCGAGGTGTGCAAGACCGTAAACTGTACCATCGTACATCTTCTGATCTGCCCACATATAGGTTTCCTTGAGATCGTCATAAGAACCGAGGGGTTCGAAGAAGTTGCCAAGCTCTGCAACCTTTACTGTATCGGGAATCATAAGTACGTCGCCGTAGCTTGTTGTGCTCATCATTGTGGAAACGTCGCCTGCATAATCCTTGAATGCCTGATATTCAACTGTGCAGTTGTACTTCTCTTCAAAGGCTTCTGTCATCTTTTCAAGAGAACCGTCTTCCTTGCGGTCTGTACGGTGTGTAAGTACCTTGAGAGTGAGCTTTTCGCCACTTTCTGTCTTGGATTCTTCTTCCTTGGATTCGTCGTTCTTTGATTCTTCAGTTGTTGAAGAGTTTTCTGTCTTTGATGAAGTGTCAGTCTTGGATGATGTACCCTGATCCTGACAAGCTGTCATCATGAATACTGTGCTTACTGCAAGTATTCCTGCAATGATTCTTCTGAGTTTCATTGTGTATCCTCCATTTTATGTGTTGTGAAGTTAAAACGTTTTTACTTAATGTTAAGTAAATTATTTTCCGCTTTCACTTAATATTATAGCACGAAATTACTTAAAGTCAATTACTTTATCTTAATTTCGTCAATGTTTTATAATAAAAACCACATCGTTTGTAGCAGTTGTAACAAAATGAAACTGTTTACATTTTTGTTACATATAATTTTAACTAATTTATGAATGTAACCCGTTACATAGGTTACAGGTTAATTTACTTAAAAAATAAATGTGCTGAAATTTGCTCCGTTTTCTTGACAATCAGCTTTCCTTTATGATAAAATATAAATAACGGATTTTCCGCAAATAATTCCAAGGAGGACATTTAAAATGGATATCAAGGCAAAAGTTGATGAAGTAGTAGCAAAGGTAAAGGACGATCCTAACTTCGCAAACGACTTCCAGTCAAACCCTGTTGGTGCAGTTGAAAAGGTTATCGGTGTTGACCTTCCTGACGACGTTATCAACAACGTAGTTGAAACAGTAAAGCAGAAGCTTTCAGGCGAAGGCAGTATCACAGATAAGATCGGTGGCGCAATCGGTGGTATCGGTGACGCTATCGGCGGTCTCTTCGGTAAGAAGGACTAAAAAATATACCCCACAGTCTTCTGCGGGATATACCTTATAAAAACCAAACCCCACAAGCCGTAGAGCTTGTGGGGTAAATTTTAAGCTGTTACGTGATTACTTTTCAAAAGTAACCTTGATCTTGCCGATAAAGGGCATTGCCTTTGCCTTGTTCTTGATAACGTTGATAAGACCAACAACAAGTGTAAATACAGGCAGACCGAGGAAGATGATGTGCAAGAGGCCTTCAACCATGAAGCCGAGAATTGCTCTGATAACGATGAACACGTCACCTACGCCTATCTGTAAAGCTGCGTTGTTCAGATAGATTTCATATGAGGTGGGTGCGATAAGGTGGTAGAAGAAGTTTGAAACGGGGCCGTCGATGATTCCGAAGAGAAGAACGCCGAAGAATGCAACGTAGATCTGTGATAACTGGAATCTTACGAAGGCTGACTTCTTGTAGGTAAGGCAGGGAGCAACCATTAAGCCTGCAAAAACTACAAAGCCTAACAGACCAAGATCGATAAGGTGGAAGAGAATGTATGCAAGAGCGCCGCAGATGGGTAAAAGAGCCATTACCTTGTTCTGCTTGATGTCTTCAGCACCGATTTCATCTGTATAATCCTTTGTGTCAAGGAGCTTCTGGAAGAAGTTAGGTCCTTCCTTCTTTACGGGAGCGGGTGCTACGGCAGGTGTGCCTGCAGGAATTGAAGTTGCGCTTGCATCTGTTGTTGTGCCGGGGATAGTTGTTACGGCTTCACCGTTTACGTTTTCGCCGCACTTACCACAGAACTTTGTTCCTTCCTGGTATTCAGTGCCGCATTTTGGACAAAAAGGCATGATAATTTCCTCCTGATATGTAAATCGTTTCATTTATTATAGGTATATTGCAACCAGTCCTATTATACTATGTTTTATTTCGATTGTCAACATTTTCTACGAAATTACCCCATTAATACTATATATAGAGGTGCTTGAATGAACGTCTTTCCCTATTCATCCGACAACAAGAGATACCACACGCTGAATTACTATAATAAGAATCGCTACGGCAAACGTGTTATGAAGGCGGTTATAGACGCTGGCTTTACCTGTCCCAATGCCGACGGCACAAAGGGTACGGGCGGCTGTATCTATTGCCGTGGGGGTAGCGGATATTTTACAAGCAGATATTCGGATAATATCTACGAGGACGTAAAAAAACAGCTTCAGGCTGAAAAGGAAAGAATATCCGCAAAGCATCCCGACTGTCTCATAACCGCTTATTTCCAGGCAAATACCAATACCTATGCACCTATTGATATTCTTGAAAGGGCGTACAATGCGGCTCTTGACTGCAAGGTATCCGCAATTTCCATCGGAACAAGGGCGGATTGTCTGCCTGACGAGGTGGTGGAGCTGCTTAAAAGAGTAGCGGCAAAAACCGATCTTACCGTAGAGCTGGGACTTCAGACTATCCACGATAGGACGGCACAGCTTATAAACAGATGCTACAGCTACGCTGAATTTCTTGTAGGCTATAACAAGCTGAAGGCGGCGGGAATACGCACCTGCCTGCATATCATAAACGGTCTGCCGGGCGAAAGCTACGACGATATGCTGTCTACCGCAAAAGAGGTGGGAAGGCTTTCACCCGAAGCGGTCAAAATTCATCTGCTGCATATAAATAAAGGTACTGCTCTTGAAAAAATGTATCTTGAAGGAAAATACGTTCCTATGGAAAAGGAAGACTATATAAATATAGTAACTGACCAGCTTTTGTACATTCCGCCTGAAACGGTAATAGAAAGACTGACGGGCGACGGGGACAGAAGATACCTTGTAGCTCCGCTGTGGAGCAGGGATAAGATATCGGTACTGGGCGGTATCGATAAGAGAATGGCAGAAAAGGATATATGGCAGGGAAAGGCACTTTAATCCTTTTTCGGCACAAGTCCCGTCATAAAGCCGTCAAGCCTTGTGCTGGATACGTCTCCCCCTATAAGCCTTTCCTTATATAATATAAGATTCACCTTCACGGTATCATCGGCAAAGCCTGTGGCTACGTAGCTGTACTGTACCGCATATTCGCCACGGTACTCCCATAGATCGAAGCCAGCCTCCTTCTGTAGCTCGTTATACCTTTCGTAGACCTCGGAAAACTCTGAAGGAATAACGATATTCTGAACAACGGGCGGCTCATCCGAAAGAGTGATTTTAAGTGACGCTACGTAATTGCGGCGCTTTTCTTCGCTGTCAAGAACCATTCCACCGTCCTTTACTGCAGTTGACAGTATGACTGTAAGCAGAATAACGACGGCAACAAGGCTTAAAAAAAGGCTTCTTTTATTTAAATTTTTCATAAGTAAATTTTCCTTTCCATTGGCTTATAGCAGATTTTACTTGATTTTTACCAATTTATATGCTAAAATATAGGTCATAATGACGATATTTAAAGAGCGGCAATCCTGCCAAAGTGCTGAATTGTAAAAAATTTCACAAAATATCGTGTTAATTATTTAGCAAATCCACCAAAAAAGCAAAAAATAAGGCTTTGCAATCCCCATTTTAAAGCGGAATTTTGTGTAATTTGTACACAAAAAAGCGAAAAAGTCAACTACATTTTTATGTGTTGGTAATTTTGTATAGTGTAGGGCATAAATATTTGGGTAATTAGTCACTTACATTTTTTTTCGATATCTGCTAAAATAGTAAACGTAAAGTTTTATTCTGAAACTATAAACAGGAGGTCACTATAAATGGCAAGTTTATCAGCAAGAGGTATCTATAAGCGTTACCCCGGCGGCGTTGTAGCCGTATCCGACTTTACTATGAACATCAAGGACAAGGAATTCATCATTCTCGTAGGTCCTTCCGGTTGTGGTAAGTCAACAACATTAAGAATGATTGCAGGTCTTGAGGAAATCTCCGAAGGCGAACTCTTCATCGGCGACAGACTTGTAAACGACGTAGCTCCTAAGGATCGTGATATCGCGATGGTATTCCAGAACTACGCTCTTTATCCTCACATGACAGTATTTGAAAATATGGCATTCGGCTTAAAGCTCAGAAAGGTGCCCAAGGATGAGATCAAGAAGCTCGTTGAAGAAGCTGCTAAGATTCTCGACATCGCTCACCTTCTCGACAGAAAGCCCAAGGCTTTATCAGGTGGTCAGAGACAGCGTGTAGCTTTAGGTAGAGCTATCGTACGTGATCCTCAGGTATTCTTACTTGACGAGCCTCTGTCAAACCTCGACGCTAAGCTCCGTGCACAGATGAGAACAGAGCTTTCCAAGCTCCACAAGAAGCTCGGTACAACATTCATCTACGTAACACACGACCAGATCGAAGCTATGACAATGGGTGACAGAATCGTAGTTATGAAGGATGGTTATATCCAGCAGATTGACTCTCCTATCAACCTTTACGAAAACCCTGTTAACAAGTTCGTTGCAGGCTTCATGGGTTCACCTCAGATGAACTTCATCGATGCTAAGCTCATTATGTTAAACGGCAAGTACACTGTAGAATTCGGTTCTGAAGATACAAAGACTTCAAGAGGCAGAAAGTTCTACGTTGAACTTCCCAGCACAAAGACAGACGTAGAAGCTCTCAAGTACTACGTTGACAAGGAAGTTGTTCTCGGTATCCGTCCTGAAAACATTCACGACGAAGAGATGTTCCTCTCCAACGCTAAGACAGGCTTAATCGAAGCTACAGTTGACGTAACAGAAATGATGGGTGCTGAATCCTACCTCTACCTCACATGCGAAGGTATTCCTCTGACAGCAAGAGTATCTCCCAGATGTGCGGCTCGTCCTCAGGACGTTATCAAGCTTGCTCTTGATCCTAACAAGATTCACCTCTTCGATCCTAACGACGAACACTCAATCTTACTTTAATTTAAAAACCGTTCCCTCCGAGAAATCGGAGGGAATTTTTTATGCCCGTCAGGAACCCTGCAATTGACAACGACGCTATGGAGTAGTATAATTAAATTACAGTATTCAAAAGGAGGCTTTCTTATGAAAAAACTTTTACTTGGCATTGCCACGTTTATCACGGCGACGATACTCTGTGTAGTTGCCGCAGGTGCGGAAGTCTGTGGCGATTATGAATATATCGTGCGTGACGATGGCACGGCAGAGATTGTACAGTACAGAGGCTATTCCGAGAAGGAACACGTTATTCCCTCCGAGCTTGATGGCAAAAAGGTTACGTGCATAGGAGAATCTGCCTTTTCGATTGCCCAGCATCTTGTATCCGTGACTATCCCCGATAGCGTTACAACCATAGACGATTATGCATTTCAGGGTTGTTTTCAGCTTGAATCCGTAGCTATTTCCGGTAGCGTTAAAACGATAGGGGATTACGCCTTCTGCGAATGCACGTCTCTCGTTTCAATTACTATTCCGCAGGGAGTTACCGACATAGGCGATAACGCTTTTCGGAGCTGTACCGCTCTGAAGTCTGCGGATATTTCTGCAAGTGTTATCAGTATCGGCTCTGACGTTTTTACCGAATGCATTAGTCTTGAGGAAATTCTTGTAGATTCAGCAAATAAAAACTACGCTTCTGTAGATGGTGTATTTTTTAATAAAAATATGACCGAGCTGATTACGTATCCTTCGGATAAGACAGATACGAGCTATATCGTTCCTTCTACCGTAACGAAGCTTGGCAATTACGCCTTCTCAGATTGTTCCTCTATTCTGTCTGTTACCTTGCCCGAAGGACTTACGCATATAGGAGATTTTGCTTTTGCGTGGTGTCACAGACTCGAAACCATAACTATTCCCGAAAAGGTTACAAGCATAGGTAAGGCACCCTTTTATTGGTGTTTTTTTCTTACAGACGTTAACGCGGATGAGGATAACGAGAGCTTTGCCTCGGTAGACGGAGTGCTTTTCAATAAGGATATGACTGAGATTATTGTATATCCTGCAGGAAAAATGGATCCGTCCTACGTAATACCGGATGGAGTTGAAATTATAGGTGAATATGCTTTTTCCGACGTCAGGGAGATTGAGTCGGTAACCATTCCCGAAGGAGTTAAAAGTATAGGCGACTACGCATTCAGAGGCTGTTTTTCGATCACGTCCATGACGCTCCCTGACGGAATTAAAAGTATAGGCGGACATGCCTTTGAAGACTGCGAAGGGCTTGTATCAATCAACCTTCCCGATAGTGTAAGAAGTATAGGAAGCTATTGCTTTGATTGTTGCTACGTTCTTGAAACGGTGAATATCCCGCAAGGGGTTACAACCATAGAAGAATTTACCTTCGGACAGTGCAAGGAGCTTAAATCGATAGTTATTCCTGACAGCGTTACAAGCATAGGAGCCTACAGCTTCAACAACTGTCACGATCTTAAGTCTGTTGTTATTCCTGAGAGCGTTACAAGCATAGGCGATCACGCTTTTTCAGAGTGCTTCTTCCTTGAATCGATAACCGCCCCCGAAAGTGTTACAGCTATAGATGACGACGTTTTTTACCATTGTGTAAAGGCTGTTGTAAGCTGTTACAAGAATTCTGCTATACATAAGTACGTAATTGATAATGAGATAAGCTATACTCTGCTCACTAGGGTAGCTGTTTCAGACCTCACAAGTCCCAGCAAGTCAGCTACAGCCATCCGTCTCAACTGGACGGCAGACTCTTCTGCTACAGGCTATATAATCGAGCAGTATATTGACGGAAGCTGGGTACAGATAGCTGATATAACAGACAGCTCAACTACGACCTACAAGGTGACAGAGCTTGTTCCCGGCACTGCATATAAATTCAGAATGAGGGCATATGATGAAGATGCAGAGGGTAAAAACACAGAAGCTCTTACAGAAAGCACCCTTATGACTGCCGTAAAGGGCTTTACAAGCCCCAGCAAGTCGACTACGGCAATCCGTCTTAACTGGAAAATGAACGCCTATGCCGACGGCTACCTTATCGATCAGTACACAAATGACGGCTGGGTGCAGATTGCAGATATTACAGACGGTGCTACAACCACCTATAAGGTGACAGGTCTTAAATCAGGCACAGCCTATAAATTCAGAATGAAGGCTTATTCTGTAACTGAAAACGATGAAATCATCCTTGGCAGTAAGACGGCAACGCTTACTGCGAATACCCAGGCTTCTTCAGTCAAGGGTTTTGCGCTGAAGAGCAGAAGCTCTGCAGCTCTCCGCCTCAAGTGGAGCAAGAACACGGCGGTTGACGGCTACGTTATCGAACAGATGATTGACGGTGAATGGACTGAAATTGCCGACATCGACAGCTACAAGACTACCGAATATAAGGTGACCGGACTTGCGGCGGCTACAAGCTACGAATTCAGAATGAAGTCTTACGCTATCACAAAGTACGGCGAAAAAACCTACAGCGCATACACAAGCGTACTTACAAAGACTACAAGCCCCTCTGCGGTATCAGGTTTCAGGGTGAAGAGCAAATCTGATAAGGCGATAAGACTTGCCTGGACTCCGAATGAGGCTGTCGACGGTTACAGCATTGAGATGTATATTGATGGCGAATGGACGTTCTACTCAGAAGCTTCCGTGATAGCTACCGAATTAAAGGTAACGGGACTTGAATCAGCAACTGAATATCAGTTCAGAATAAGAGCATACGTATTAGCAGATGATACGGTGCTTTACAGCGGATACAAGACTATAAGCGGTATGACCTTATAAAAATTCAATACTATGCATCCCTGCTATTTAAAAGATAGTGGGGATGCTTTTATTTATACTCAGAATCGGATGCAGGTATCAGCTTCATTTGGCTCTGTTGGGTTGTACACTACCTAAAACTACCCGAATGTGTACTTTGGGGTGGGGACAATTTGTATATATATCGGTATAATTATACTGTAAAATTACGAAAGAAGGGCAGAGCCTGTCGGAATCCGGAAAGGCTATGCTCTTCGGAATTTACTGTATAATGATTAAAGGAGGTCTTCTTGTGAAGAAAATTTTACTCGGAATTGCCGTATTTTTTACGACGGCAATACTCTGTATAGTATCCGCAGGAGCGGAGACGTATGGAGATTATACGTATACTGTGCTTGGTGATGGCACGGTGGAGATTACGGACTACAACGGCGAATCGGATGCCGCGCTTGTTATTCCCTCTGAGCTTGATGGCAAAAAGGTTACAAGCATAGGCGAAGCCGCTTTTGAGTATGCCGAAATTACGTCTGTAACCATTCCCGATGGTGTTACAAGTATAGGCAACAAGGCGTTTCGGTATTGTGCCGGTCTTGAAACCGTCAGCATTCCCGATAGTGTTAAAACCATAGGCAATTACGCCTTCAACGAATGCGGCACTCTTGCTTTGATAAACATCCCGCAGGGAGTTACAAGTATAGGCGACTATGCGTTCTGGTATTGCCCGGCTCTTTCAAGTATAGAATTTCCTGCAAGTGTTACCAGTATAGGCGAGGATGTTTTTGCTGAATGCTATGGCCTTGAAGAGATCCTTGTGGATTCAGCAAATAAAAACTACGCTTCTGTAGATGGTATACTTTTTAATAAAGATTTGACCGAGCTTATCATGTATCCTTCTGCTAAGGCGGATACGAGCTATATCGTTCCTTCTACCGTAACGAAGCTTGGCGGTTATGCCTTTGCGGACTGTGTGTCGCTTACATCCATCGCCTTGCCCGAAGGACTTATAGAGATAGGACATTACGCTTTTGCCTGGTGTGGAAACCTTAAAACCATAACCATCCCCGAAAAGGTTACGACTATAGACGACTATGCCTTCCGGTATGACGGTTCGCTTACAGATATTAAGGTTGATGCGGATAACAAAAATTACGTTTCTGTAGACGGAGTGCTTTTCAGCAAGGATATGACTGAGATCGTTGCATATCCTTCGGGAAAAACAGCTTCGTCCTACGATATACCTGACGGAGTAAAAACGATTGCCAACGGTGCTTTTACAAGCGCTATTGAAATTGAGACGATCACTATTTCCGCAGGAGTTACAAGTATAGGTGACTATGCCTTTAGTGACTGTACCGCCCTTAAGGCGATAACGATACCCGATGGCGTTATAAGTATGGGCGACTATGCATTCGCATGGTGCTATGAGCTTAAATCTGCCGACATCGCCGATAGCGTAAAAAGTATAGGAGAATATTGCTTTGACTGGTGTTATTCTCTTGAAACGGCAAACGTCCCGAAGGGAATTACAGTCATTGAGGACTTCACCTTCGGAAATTGCAGCTCCCTTAAATCGATAATTATCCCCGACGGCGTTACAAGTATAGGAGAGTATAGCTTCAATAGCTGCCGTGCTCTTACTTCTATAGTTATCCCTGGCAGCGTCACAAGTATAGGCGATTACGCTTTTCTGGAATGTGAGTTTCTTGAATCAATAACTATCCCTGAAAGCGTTACAGAAATAAGTGAGACTGCTTTTCTATACTGTGATAATGTAGTTATAAACTGTTATGAGAATTCTGTTGCACATCAGTTTGCAATTGATAACAGTCTGAGCTACGTTCTGATTGTTGATACAACACCTGTTTCAGCGGTTTCAGGCTTCAGGTCTCCCAGTAAGTCGGCTACAGCAATCCGCCTTAGCTGGACAAAGAGCGATACAGTCAGCGGCTACGTAATCGAACAGTATACAAACAGCGGCTGGGTACAGATTGCTGATATAACAGACAGCTCAACTATAACCTACAAGGTGACAGAGCTTGTTCCCGGTACTGCATACAAGTTCAGAATGAAGGCTTATAAAAACGGTACAAGCGAAGTGACCTATGGTCCCAAGACAGAGACTCTTACGGTAAATACCCAGATGACTGCCGTAAAGGGCTTTGCAAGTCCCAGCAAGTCGACTACGGCAATCCGTCTTAGCTGGACAATGAATGCCTATGCCGACGGCTACCTTATCGAGCAGTACACAAATGATGGCTGGGTGCAGATTGCAGATATTACAGACGGTGCTACAACCACCTACAAGGTAACGGGACTGAAGTCAGGCACAGCCTATAAATTCAGAATGAAGGCTTATTCCGTTACAAAGTATGGCGAAACTATTTTAGGTGATAAGACCGCAACTCTTACTGCGAATACCCAGGCTTCTTCAGTCAAGGATTTTGCGCTGAAGAGCAGAAGCGACACAGCCCTTCGCCTCAAGTGGGCAAAGAATACAGCGGTTGACGGCTACGCTATCGAGCAGATGATTGACGGTGAGTGGACTGAAATTGCTGACATCGACAGCTACAAGACTACCGAATATAAGGTGACCGGACTTGCGGCGACTACAAGCTACGAATTCAGAATGAGAGCATATGCCGTTACAAAGTACGGTGAAAAGACCTACAGCGCATACACAAGCGTACTTACAAAGACAACGAGTCCCTCTGCGGTTTCAGGCTTTAAGGTGAAGAGCAAATCCGACAAGGCGATAAGACTTGCCTGGACTCCGAGTGAGGCTATCGACGGTTACAGCATTGAGATGTATATTGACGGCGAATGGACGTTCTACTCAGAAGCTTCCGTGACAGCTACCGAATTAAAGGTAACGGGACTTAAATCAGCAACTGAATATCAGTTCAGAATAAGAGCATACGTATTAGCAGATGAAATGGTGCTTTACAGCGGATACAAGACTATAAGCGGTATGACCTTATAAAAATTCAATACTACTCATCCCCGCTACAAAAGTAGCGGGGATATATTTATGTTACAAACTAAAATTTTCTGATAATATTTTAACGAAAATACCAACAAAAACCATTATTATTTTTTGTGAAATGTGCAAATTGACTAATTTTTACGTTAGTGCTATAATAAATATACCGCTTATTATACAATTTCTTCAAATTATTTTATTCGTATCAGCATTATGACTACAGAATAATAAGCAAAATATATTAAGGAGGAATTTTCTATGAAGAAAATGCTAAGCAGAATTACTGCGGCGGTTCTTGCGGCAGGAATGCTTGCGACCGAAGCAGGTGCGGTACTTACAGTACCGGATAGTACCGATGCAGGCACTATAGCCGGATCGGGTATGTGGCTTGTACAGCTTTATAACGAGGGCGATCCCGATGGCGACAAGCCCGCAACGGATTACGGCATCGACTACTCAACAGTAGCAGGTGCAAGATTTACTATCGAACTTGACCTTGATAATCCCGATCTCGAAGAGAACGCTTTTTCACTCTTTGAGGGTAATATCGGCGGCGAAATCGTGCTTTCCTGCTGTGGCGGTGACATCATCCAGTATGAGGAAGACGGTGAGACAGTTACGGAGATTTACAGCACCTACAACTGGCCGTCCCATAACTGGTGGGGTATCGAGTACGTCAATTCAGAAGGCGAAACCGTAGATACAAATCCCAACACAATGGATGACGATTTAACAAACGACCACGAGCTTTCAACCGTAAAGACGGGAGATTATACCTATACGATTACAGCGGATTTCGTAAATCCTCTCTCCTGCGAAACAGATGAGTGGGAAATAAACGAGATTGCCGTAATGCAGCTTGCTTTCCAGGAATGGGGAAACGATACTATTCCCGTAGAGATAACCTGTTGCGAGATACTTGACGCTGACGGCGAGGTTCTTGTATGGTTTGACGGACAGGGCAACCCTTCCCTCAGGAATATAGCAGAACAGCCCTCAACGGACGGTCCTTCTACGGACGAACCTTCCGGCGATCGTGAAGTTATATCCTTAAGCGGCACAGCAACTACTATTACAAGTGAATGGGGACCTGACTGCACACTTACTCAGATAAATACACCTACTGTAGACGGTACGTACGTGCTTGCTCCCACTGATAAGATAGAGGTAGAAGTAGCCTGCACAGACGAATCAACTGATACGTCTGCCTGGACGCTTGCCGTTACCGGCTTTGACTCAGATTGGACCGGCTGGACCGGTGTAAGCGGCGAAAGCGGTGTGCTGAGCTTTTCAACTACCGTTCAGGCAGTTATGGACGCCATTTCAGTTGAAGATATAGATCAGTTCGGCGGTCTTTTATTACAGGTATGGAATACTGAGATTGGTGACGAGGTTAACTGGACGGCTACAATTACTCCCGATGATGGTAGCACAGATCCTGAAACACCTTCCGTGCCCGAAGAGCCCGAAGATCCCGAAGAGCCCGAAGATCCCGAAGGCAACTACAACGGATATATATTCCTTCAGACACAAGCTTATTCTTTCAGAAATAAGTGGTATGAAGAAAGCTACGGAAGAGATACGGAATATTTTGATGGTATCGTAGTATGGAGCGAAGATCCCGAAGCATTCCCCGACTACTCCAATTACTATGACGCAGAATTAAAGGGTTACTTAATGCCCGCAAACTTTATGGATACAGATATATCAGGCGACGGCTTCTACAGAGTAGGCGTTACTGATTTTGACTGGGCAATGGATGGCTCGGATTTATTCAATATGCTTGGTGTAGCTACGGATATCCCCTATTCAGAGGACGTGATTATTACCGATATAAGCCTCAGAATAGACGGTGAAGAGGTTGAAACCTATGAGACCGGCAACGTTGACCTTGAAGATCAGGAAAACGGCTATCTTGTCGTAACTCTGGCTAATATCTGGGATACTACGTTTGACGGCTACGACGGTGTATATCCTACGGAATCCGTTGAAATCTCCTTTAACGTAAGCGGACTCGGTAGCTCAGCCGTAGATCCCGACGAACCTTCCGATCCCGAAGAGCCTGAAGATCCTGACGGACCTGAAGCTTCCGTTAACAACGGTTATATATTCATTCAGACAGGAGCTTATTCCTTCAGAAACAAGTGGTATGATGAATCTTTCGGTGAGGATTCCGTTTACTTCTACGACGTTTTAGTAAATGGTGAAAATGCAGAAACTTACCCTGACTACGCCGAATACTATAACTTCGATATATCAGCCTACGTAATGCCCGCTTCCTTCACGGATGCAGTTATATCAGGTGATGGTAGCTATCAGGTAGGTATAACTGGTTTTGACTGGGCAATGGATGGCGCAGATTCCTTCAATCTGCTTGGTATATCAACAGATATTCCTTATTCCGATGATATAACGATCAGCGATATAACCATTTTAGTTGATGATATGATAGTCGTGACCGAGGCTGAAGCCCGCGTTTCAGATGACGAAGGATATATCTGCATCACTTTAGTAGATATCTGGAATGATGATGAGCCTGAAGGCTTTAACGGTATCTATCCCACGTCATCTATTGGTATTGATTTTTCTATAAACGGACTCGACGTTCCTTCTGACGAACCTTCAGTTCCCGACGAACCTTCAGATCCTGAAGAACCCGACGTACCTGATGAGCCTGAAAATGACGGCTGGATAAAGTTCTATATGCAGAACAGAGGCGGCGACTGGGCTTGGTTTGACGCGGAAGAATATACAATTCACATCGATGAAGTGGATGAAACAACCATATTTGAATTAAGCTGGCTTGATATTCAGAGCGCTATCACCAATGAGTCGGGAGAATCACTTCTCTATGCTCCCGTGGAGGAATGGGAAAGCTATCCTGCCCTTGGTATTGAAATCGGCAGCGAGCACATCGCGGAGGTCGGCGATAAGGGTAGAGTCAACGCAACTATAACGGATATTACAATAACTCTTACCGATGGCACAAGCTTTAAGCTTCCCAATCGTTTACTCAAGGGCGATCTGCTTTTGGTAGAAGAAGACTGGGGTTTCGGCGGATATAACGTTTTATTAGATCTTGCAGACGTCATCATGGCTACTCTTGGCATTGATGGAGAAGAATATTTTGAACTTCTCAAGACAGTTGACAACGTATCTGCTACTGTTATATTAGAAGAATTCATATCCTATGCAGAGAATTTACCCGGCACAACTATTGTGGCAGACGCAGTAGAGATAACTGACGTCAAGGTAGAAAAGGACTCTGTTACCTTGTCCTGGACAGAGGTTGAAAACGCTGACGGATATAACGTCTACGTAAAGACAGACGACGGATACGAGCTTGTTGAAACAATTACGGAAAACAGCGATACCTTCATTGCAGAACCCTGCACACAGTACACTTTTGCTGTTTGCGGTTACATAGACGCCGACGATCAGCAGGTGGAAGGCTCAAGATCCGAAGTTACTGTAAAGACGCATCACAATTTCGAAGATTGCTATACCATAGATAAACAGCCTACCTGCAGTGAAGTAGGTGTAGAATCCTTACATTGCCTGAATTGTGATGCAAGAATAGGCGCAATAGAAATTCCCACAACAGATCATGAATACAGCAGCGTTGAAGTAGCTCCTACTTATCTTAAGGGCGGCTATACGCTCCATATGTGCTTACACTGCGATGACAGCTACAAGACAAATATCACAGATAAGCTTTCGTTACCCGTTGTGACAGACTTTGGCGCGCTTTCAAAGGCAGAAACCACTATAAGCCTTGGCTGGACAGGAAGCGACACAGCAGACGGCTATATCATTGAACAGTATACTAACAGCGGATGGATTCAGATTGCCGATATTATAAATAGTGCAACAGCAACCTACGAGGTAACGGACCTTATTCCCGGTACAGCATACAAGTTCAGAATGAAGGCTTACGTCTTCACAAAGCAGGGCGAGGCTATTTACGGCAACAAGACCTCTACTCTCACAGTAAATACAATGATGACCGACGTAACCGACTTTGCAGGCATCAGCGATTCAACGTCCGAGGTTTATCTTACCTGGACGGAAAATGCTTACGCTACAGGCTACGTTATTGAACAGTTCAACGGCTCTGCCTGGGAACAGATCGCTAATATTACAGATGGCGTAACAACCTCCTACACAGTATCCGATCTCAAATCCGGCACAGCCTACAAGTTCAGAATGAAGGCATATTCCGTTACAAAGTACGGTGATACTATCTATGGTAATAAGACAGCAACTATTACCGTAAATACACAGTCCTTCGGTGTTACCGATCTTTCACTGAAGAGCAGAAGCTCCTCTGCACTCCGTCTTAACTGGGCAAAGAACACCGAGGTTGACGGCTACGTGATTGAACAGAATATCGACGGCGTATGGACGCAGATTGCCGAAATTACGGATAATACAGTTACCGAATACAAGGTAACGGGACTTGATGCATTCACCTGCTACGAATTCAGAATGAAGGCATATTCCGTTACAAAGTACGGTGAAAAGGCATACAGCACCTACACAGATACACTTACAGAATACACGTTACCCGCTACAGTAACGGGACTTGTAGTAAAGAGCAAGGCAAAGACTGCAATAAGACTGGGCTGGAAGCAGTGCGATTCTGCTAAGGGTTATATTATCGAGCAGTACGTTGACGGCGTATGGACAAGAGTCGGCAAGGTTACGTCAAACGACGTTGTGGACTACCGTATCGATGGACTTACAAGCGGCACTACCTACAAGTTCAGAGTAAGAAGCTACAACCTGACAGGTTCTTCTTCCTCACTTTATGGCAATTACGTATACGTAAACGGCACGACCTTATAAAAATTAACTACTACGGCAACCCCTCTTCGGAGGGGTTGTTTTTCCTTGATTTTAAATAGAATCTGTGGTATAATAACCACAAATGGTTATTATACTTTTATTTCAATTGTCCTCGCAGATGCGCAAATCGGAGATTTGCTCCCTGCGGATCGGACGATTATACCATAAAAACAAAGGAGGAAACTCTTATGAGCAACAGAGAAAAACAACCAAAATGGCTTGATAATGCCATATTCTATGAAATTTACCCCCAGTCCTTCTGCGACAGCAACGGGGACGGTATCGGAGATCTTAACGGTATAATATCAAAGCTTAACTATATAAAGGGGCTTGGCTGTAATGCCATCTGGATGAATCCCTGCTTTGCATCTCCCTTTGGTGACGCGGGCTATGACGTATCCGACTATTACACGGTAGCACCCAGATACGGCACCAATGAGGATATAAAAAGGCTGTTCGACGAGGTTCACAGCCGTGATATGCATATACTTCTTGACCTTGTACCGGGACATACCTCGGTAGAGCATAAATGGTTCAGGGAGTCTATGAAGGCGGAGCGTAACGAATATACCGACCGCTACGTATGGACGGACAGTATATGGGAAGAGCCGCAGGGTATGGGATGTATCAGGGGCATCTCCGACAGAGATGGCTCCTGTGCGGTGAATTTCTTCTCTAATCAGCCTGCGCTGAATTACGGCTTCTATAAGCCCGATCCCGACAAGAAGTGGCAGCAGTCCACAGATAGTGAGGGAGCAAGGGCAACTCTTGAGGAGCTGAAGAATATTATGCGCTTCTGGCTTAAGATGGGTGCAGACGGCTTCAGGGTGGATATGGCAGGCTCTCTTGTAAAGCACGATGAAGAGGGTAGGGGAACAATTAAGCTCTGGCAGAACGTAAGAGAATTTTTAGACAGAGAATTTCCGCTGGCGGCTATGGTATCCGAATGGGGCGAGCCTGACAAATCCCTTCAGGGCGGCTTCCATATGGATTTTCTGCTTCACTTCGGACCTTCTCACTATAACGATCTTTTCCGCTGTGAAGAGCCCTTCTTCTCCTCCCGTGGCAAGGGCGACGTGTCGGAATTTGTAAAGAAGTATATAGAAAATTACGAAAAGTCCGAGCGTAAGGGACTTATCTGCATTCCTTCAGGCAATCACGATATGGACAGACTTGCCCGCAGTATCAAGGGTGATAATTTAAAAATTGCCTTCGCATTTTTACTGTCAATGCCGGGCGCCCCCTTTATCTATTACGGTGATGAGATTGGTATGAATTACGTAGAAAATCTCGTATCGGTAGAAGGTGGCTACGGCAGAACCGGCTCCCGTTCTCCGATGCAATGGGATGAGGGCGTAAACGATGGCTTCAGCTCTGCACCGAAGGAAAAGCTCTATATAAGGATGGACGACAGCGCAGACAGACCTGTAGCAAGTAAGCAGATGGCAGACGAAAATTCGCTTTACAACGAAGTAAAGAAGCTGATTTCTATCCGTCAGGAAAACTCCGCTTTACAGAGCAAGGGCGAGATAGAGTTCATCTACGCTGAAAAGAACGAATACCCTCTTTGCTATCTGAGAAGCGACGAAAATCAGAAAATACTCGTTATCATCAATCCAGCCGACAGAGAGGTTAATTTCCCCTGCAACAATACTATAGGCGAATGCTTATATTCTCTTGGCGGCACAGCTACTGCCGATAACGGAAAAATTTCCGTTCCTCCCTGCTTTGCGGGATATTATGAGGTGAAATAATAATTGGTAAGTCTATATTGTAAGGCAGGCAGAAAATATGACAAACAACCAGATGATGAACAATATGGTTCTGGCAGAGCTTATAGAAAAGGAAAAAGCAGGAATAGGCTACGTGGTACCCGACGAAGACAGAGCGGTATTCGACGCAATGCTTGACGAACTTAACAAGGCGACAGGATTAAATATAAAATATCTGGCACAAATAGATAGTTATACAATTCCCGGGTCAGGAGAGGTTTTTGACAAATATATAGATAGAATCAAATCGGAAAGCGTAAGAGCGTTTTTGTTGCCGAATATGTGTATTGATGGTATTTCCGATAAGGACAACAGAATACTTGATTTATATCTGCATTTTAAAAATTCAGATGAATACACTTCGTTACCGGGAGTACCTAATTCGGCGCATATCTATGTCCGTTATGACAACATGCTATGTAAATCCAGAAGCAAAAAATTCGCACGTAAAATGACAGAGCTTATCAGAAATCCGAGAGATGTTTTTTACCTGCCGCTTACAACAAGAAAAATCGCATCGTGGAGGTTTCCTGAGGTTAAAAATATATTGCTTTCTTATTTAGAGAAAGATAGTATTACAGAGGAAAACTTTGGCCTCACGGAATCGGCTGAATTCTTTGAGTGGGCGAAAAAACAAATTACAATAGGCGTTATCCTTGATTTAAAATATTATCCTGAGGCAGATGTACTATCTGTTATAGAGTCCTTTGCAAACAGTGGAGACAAGGGTATTTCTTCAGCCGCAGAAAAATCACGGGATTTTATAGTAAGTAAAATGTGATATATCGGGTGCTGCCAGTAATTAATATCTGACAAAGCTTCGTAGTGAGGTAACAAGCAATGACGATAAAATCAAAAACAACACCCGTTATAATATTTTTATTTATTATGATGATAGCGGTTACGATTTTGTTCTTCGGTATATGTACGGATATGATTGCAATACCTATAGCTATCGGTCTACTGCTTCTTTCAATTACAGTCAGATTCTGGATAGCAACAGGCAGAGAATTCACGTTAAGCGAAAAGGGTTGTGAGGTGCGGTTTCTTTGCTTTAGCAAGCTCTACTTATGGGATGACCTGATAGTAAAAAGAAGTGAAAGCCGTCAACATATAAGCTATAAAAATAAATATAGCGATGGAGTGTATTTTTTTCATCGCAAGATGCATAAGCCAGCTTTGATGTCACCGGTTGACTACAGCTTGTGGATTCATCCGTTTTCTTTTATATTTATCAATTTCAGAAATGCCAATGAGACAAAAACCGAAAAAGCTCTGCCGGCGATTTATGAGGCAGAAAAGAAAGAATTCCATTCTCTGATGAAAGAATGGAAAATAACAATTGAGTAGTAAGGGTAAGGCGGTATTATGATTAAAACAACGTTACAGAACGTCATGGACAAAGCGGTCGCAAAGGGCGACGTTGCGGGAGTGAATCTTCTTGTTCTTAAAGAGGGCAAGGAAATAGCCTACTGTGAAAGCGGCTACAGAGACCTTGAAAATAAAATCCCTATGACAAGGGACACTATTTTCCGCCTTTACTCCCAGACTAAACCCGTAACTGCGGCGGCGGTTATTTTACTTTCGTCAAGAGGAGAAATAGATCTTTCGGCGTGGCTATCGGATTATTTCCCCGAATACGCTGATATGTACGTAAATATAAACGGTAAAAGAGAGAAGGCGAACAGGCAGATAACTGTCACCGATCTGCTTAATATGACCTCGGGACTTGCTTATCCGAATGACTTTTACGAGGGCGGAAAGCAGAGCGGAGCGGTATTCTGGCAGATAGATCAGAGGCTTTTTGGCGATGATCCCGTAACTACGCTTCAGTTTGCCGAAATGATGGCACAGACGGATCTTTGCTTTCATCCGGGAGAAAAATTCCTCTACGGCACTTCGGCGGATATTGCGGGAGCTCTTGTTGAAAAGGTAAGCGGCAAACGCTTCAGCGAATTTCTGCAGGATGAATTCTTCACACCTTTAGGTATGACCGATACCGCCTTTTACGTTCCCGCTGAAAAGCAGAGCAGACTGACAAAGGCGTATGACTATGATAAGGACGGAAGGCTTTTCGAAAACAAGACCAACAATCTGGGACTGAGATATTACCGTGACGTTCCCCCTGCCTTTGAAAGCGGTGGAGCAGGTCTTTGCTCGACTCTTGATGATTATTCTAAATTCGCTACCATGCTGATAAATGGCGGAGAATTCGGTGGCAGGCGTATCTTGTCGGAAAGAGCGGTAAAATTTCTTACAAAGGGCGGTCTTACCGACAGTCAGAAAAATCAGCTCAAGGCTGACTGGGACTGGATGGGCGGTTACACCTACGGCAATTTTATGAGAGTGTGCGAGGATGAAAGCAGAACGATGCTTTTCTCTGATAAGGGCGAATACGGCTGGGACGGCTGGATGGGTACATTCTTCTCAAACGAGCCGCAGAGCAAGATAACCTTCCTTCTCGGAATGCAACAGCTTGGCATAGGTAAGGGCGGGACTCTTACAAGAAAGCTGAAAAACGTAGTTATGAGCAATCTTGGATAAAATTACAAAAACCTTGAAACGTATATCCGATGCTTCGCATCTGCAACCTGACGGTTGCTTACGGGAACAAGTTCACAAATTATAAGAACCTCACGCCGTTCCCGAAATCGAAGATTTCGACGGCTGAGAGAACCTTGATGCTCCTTCGTCGCATTAAGAACCTCACGCCGTTCCCGAAATCGAAGATTTCGACGGCTGAGAGAACCT
>JAFTVY010000002.1 GCA_017465545.1 Ruminiclostridium sp. | reverse complement strand
AGGGGGACTTTGGTTGGTGCGGCACCAAAAGCCTCCCTTGCCTAAAGGGAGGTGGCAGTCCGTAAGGACTGACGGAGGGATTCCTTTATAGAAAACGGAACCTATTAACAGAGCGATAAACCCGATTTACCAAAAATTATTCACAAAATGCACTTGTTAATCGCTACAAAATATGGTATATTTATATATAGGTATATATACCTTATAAATATCAAGGACGGATAAAATTTATGGCAATCATTTTTGATGAAAAGAAAAGGGTATTCAAGCTTGACACAAAAAATTCAAGCTATGCCTTTCACGTAACGGAAAGCAAGAACCTTCTGCACCTTTACTACGGCGGATGGATTCCCGAAACGGATATAACCCATATGCTCCGCATCCCCGACGATGCACCCTTTGTACCTGCAGTACACGATGCTATGGGGCCTCACAGCTTTGACTGTGCTTTAATCGAATTTCCTACAAGTGGCGTTGCAGATTTCAGAGAGCCTGCAATGCAGGTAATGGACAAGTACGGTATGTCCGCCTGCGAGTGCTATTACAAGGACTATAAAATCTCAAAGGGCAAGCCCAGATTAAAGGGACTGCCTGCTACCTACGCCACCGATGAGGAAGCGGAAACCCTTGAGGTATTCTGCCACGATCCCCATAACGGCATGGATATAACTTTAACGTACAGCGTATTCCCCCAGTACGACGTAATCACAAGAAGTGTATGGGTAAAGAATAACGGCACGGATGCAATCGAGCTTCGTCGCCTCATTTCCGCTTCTGTCGATCTTGACAGAATGGACTATGATATGATTACCCTTCACGGCACCTGGGCAAGAGAAAGACACGTTCAGCGTTATCCTCTTACCTTCGGCAAGCATTCTATAGATTCTAACCGTGGTGCAACCTCCCACGCCCACAACAATTTCTTTGCCTTATGCGAGCATACCGCTACCGAGGACTACGGCGAGGCTTACGGCTTTGCGCTTGTATATTCAGGCTCCTTCCTTGCTATGGCAGAGGTGGGACAGTACGAAAAGACAAGAGCGCTTATCGGCATAAACCCCTACGATTTCTCCTGGCATCTTGAAGTGGGTGAAGAATTCCAGGCGCCCGAAGTAATTATGACTTATTCAGGCGAAGGTCTTGGTCAGATGTCAAGAAACTTCCACGACGTTATGAGAAACAATCTTATCCGTGGCAAGTGGAAGAATCTGCGCCGTCCTATACTTATCAATAACTGGGAGGCTACCTATTTCAATTTCGATACTGAAAAGCTTCTTGACATTGCAAGAGAGGCTAAAAAAGCAGGTATTGAAATGCTGGTTATGGATGACGGCTGGTTTGGTCACAGAAACGACGACCGTTCCTCCCTCGGCGACTGGTTTGTAAACGAAGAAAAGATAAAGGGCGGTCTTAAATATCTTGTTGACGAGGTAAATAAGATAGGTCTCAAATTCGGTATCTGGTTTGAGCCTGAAATGATAAGCCCCGACAGCGAGCTTTATAAGGCACATCCCGACTGGTGCATACATATTCCCGGCAGACCGAGGACTACAGCAAGAAGTCAGCTTGTTATCGACTTTTCAAGAGAGGACGTAAGAGAATATATTTACGGCAGAATCAAGGATATATTATCCTCCGCCAATATCGAATACGTAAAGTGGGATATGAACAGACAGTTATCCGAAGTCGGTAACGAGGTATTTGCTCCCGAAAGACAGAGAGAGATCTGGCACAGATACGTGCTTGGCGTATACGATATGCAGGAAAAACTGCTGACAGACTTCCCCGATCTGCTTCTTGAAAACTGTGCAGGCGGTGGCTCACGCTTTGACGCCGGTATGCTCTACTACTCACCCCAGATATGGACAAGCGACGATACCGACGCTATCGAAAGACTGAAAATTCAGTACGGTACTTCTATGTGCTATCCCTGTTCCTGCTTTGGCGCTCACGTATCCGACAGCCCCAATCATTGTGTAGGCAGAATCACACCCTTTGAAACAAGAGGTCACGTGGCTATGTCCGGAACATTTGGCTATGAGCTGGACGTAACAAAGATCTCCGACGATGATAAGTATGCTATAAAACAGCAGATCGAAGAATTCAATAAATATAATCCCCTTGTCAGAAACGGCGACTACTACCGCATAGGCGATCCCTTTGCAAACGATCGCTATGACGCCTGGCAACACGTGGCAAAGGATAAGAGCGAGACCTTATTCACCTACGTTCAGGTGCTTAAAGAACCCAGCGTATTCTTACACAGAGTAAAGCTCAAAGGTCTCGAAAAGGGTGCATATTACCGCCACGAGCAGACGGGAAGGATATATTCTGCAGAACTGCTTATGAACAGCGGTTTTGACGTACCTAATATGTGGGGCGACTTCAGAAGCTTTATTGCACATTTTGTGAAAGTATAGTCCTATTTTTCGGAATTCGATCTGTAGGGGTCGGCGTCCCCGACGACCCGTTTTAAACGACGTCCCTGACGCCCCGCTGTATAAATCATTGTAAAATTAATCTCCCGCCGTTCACAAATCTTCACATCACACAATCTTACAAAAGGCGGGAATTGGGAGCGGCGCTACGCCGCAAAGGAGTGAAATTATGCCACGTTCATCAGGACAGAAATTAAAGCTGTTATACCTTGCGGATATTTTCCGCTATGAAACAGACGAGGAGCATCCCTTATCCGTAAAGCAGATAATCGAAATGCTGGGACAGAAGGGAGTCAGTGCCGAAAGAAAGGCGATCTATACCGATATAGAGGCTCTCTGCGACGAATACGGAATGGATATCTGCAGTACAAGAGAGGGCAACGAAACAAAGCACTATCTGGCATCCGCTGATTTCGAGCTGGCTGAATTACAGCTCCTTGCCGATGCGGTAGCCTGCTCAAAATTCATTACCCAAAAGAAATCCCGTGAGCTTATCAAAAAGATAGAAAAGCTCACCAGCCGCCATCAGGCAAACGTTCTGCAAAGAAACGTAATCATTGCAAACAGGGCAAAGACCATAAACGAGAAGGTATATTACAATATACAGACCATCCACGAGGCTATAAAGCGTGGTAAGAAGATAACCTTCAGATATTTCCGTCATAATATGAGAAAGCAGAAGGAATATAAATATGACGGCGAGCTTTACGTAATGTCGCCCTATACCCTTGCCTGGGATGACGAAAAATACTACTGCATAGGCTTTTATGACAGAAGAAACAGCGTCTCAAACTTCCGTGTTGACAGAATGGAGGACGTTGCAATATCGGACGAGCGTGCCGAAAAGGACAAGAGCTTCAATATCTCCGAGTACAGCAAGAAGGTATTCGGAATGTTCGGTGGCGAGCTTGTAAGGGCAACGCTTGTCTTTGAAAAATTCCTGCTGGATAACGTTATGGATAAATTCGGCACGGACGTTACTATCCATAAGGTGGACGATAATCACTTCTCGGTTTCAAGAGAGGTCTCCATGAGTCCTACCTTCTATGCATGGATGTTCCAGTTCGGAGAAAATGCAAGGATAGAAGGCCCCGACACGCTTATCGACGCATATAAGAAATACGTTAAAAAGGTACTGAAATCTATATAATAAAGGTGTTCTGATATGGCTGAAGCAAAAAAAGGTACTGCCACCAAGAAAAATAATAATACAAAGAAAAGTGGCGGTAACAAAAATTACAGCAACAAGAAAACGAATGAAAAAAAGACATCAGAGACAACAGGACAGAAAAAAGAAAATCAGACTGAAAAGAAGAAAAAATCCCTTCTGCCGATAGTATTCACGGTGGCGGCAATTATCCTTGTGATAACTATAATCTGCGATATACTCGCAAGAAACGTAGACGGCTTTGCCGAATTCTATGCAGGCGGAATATACCCCTTCTTTGTACATACCATAGGCTTTATAAACGGACTTTTTCCCTTTGCTGTGGGTGAGATACTCATCTGCCTGCTCCTTATCGGTGCAGTTGTCGGTATAATAGTATTCATCATTTCCATAACCCAGAGCGAAAACAAGGGAAAAATAAGTGCGGTTGCCGTTGCGGTGGTGCTTTGTACAGGAGTATTTCTATATTCCTCCTATACCTTTAATTGCGGTATAAACTATCACCGTGTTCCTTTTTCGGAAAAAAGCGGACTTACTCCTTCAAAGTATTCCGCAGAGGAGCTGGGACAGCTTTGCATCTATCTTATAGAAAACGCCAACGCCGCCGCAGAAAAGATAAGCTTTGACGAAAATGGACTTATGTCCCTTGAAACAAAAGGCCTTGATATGAAGGCGGAATGTGTAAAGGCTATGGGTAAGGTAGGGGAGAGCTACTCCGCACTATCAGGCTTTTATCCTGCTCCCAAGGGAGTAATGGCGTCGGAATTTATGTCTATGTGTAAGATAACCGGCATATACGATCCCTTTACGATAGAAGCAAACTATAACGTAAACGCTCCCGATTTCGGCATTCCCTTTACGGTATGCCACGAGCTGTCACATTTAAAGGGCTTTATGAGAGAGGACGAGGCTAATTTCATAGCCTATCTTGCCTGCCGTGAAAGTGACAACGAATATCTCAATTACAGCGGCTTTTCCGAGGCTCTCATATACGCTATGGGACAGTATTACGGCGCCGCAGGTGCAGAAAAATACGGCGAGCTTTATAAGACTATCCATCCTTCGATTATAAAGGAAATGCAAAATAACAATGCCTACTGGAAGCAGTATGAAACTCCCGTGGCAGAAATCAGCAATAAGGTAAACGACACCTATCTCAAAACCCAGGGACAGGAAGAGGGAACAAAATCCTACGGCAGATTCGTGGATCTGATGATTTATGATTTAATGCAGATGAATGCGTAAAAAACGGCGTATTCCGGCGCATTTTATTACTGTGCAACTTAAAGTTGCGCTATAGTTGGTAGACTGCAACCACATTTTCTGATACAATATCCTACGAGGTGATAAGTTATGGAGTCCATAGGACAAAGAATAAGCAAGCTAAGAAAAGAAAAATCACTATCGCAGGAATATATTGCAGAACAGATCGGCGTAACCAGACAAGCTGTTTCCAAATGGGAAAATGATACCAGCGCACCTGACACCTATAATCTGATTGCTCTTGCAGAGCTTTTTGACGTATCGGTGGAATATATTGCGACAGGAAAAAAGGAAGAGCCACCGCAGGTAGTATTGCCCGTGGAACAGAAAACAGAAAAAATAACTGTTCAGAAGATAGTAGGATTTATTTTACTTGGAGCGGGAATAATATCGCTTATTCTGGGAATGCTGCTTTCGTTCCTATTGATATTTTTATCCGCTTACCTGATAACGAGTGGTATTATATGCCTTGTGGCAAAGAAAAAAACAGCTCTGATTATAATAGTTGTATGCCTGATACTGTCAGCCCTTATTTTTTGTTTCACGTTTATTCAGTATATACCGTCCTTCTTTAGCGGTGGAGAGGAACACATATATTCCTACGAATTTACGTCATTGACAAATGATGAATAAAGCATACAATAAAGCGTTCAGAAAATCTGAACGTTTTTTCTTGTGTAATGATTTGTGCGGTAAATCGGGGTTTAACGCTCCGCTCGGGTGTGGTGTCACCCTAACCCCCTAACCCCCTTCCCCTCAAGGGGAAGGGGGAATACATGGGGGCTCGCCGCCCCTGTGCCCTGCTTGGGGCTACGCCCCAAACCCCGTGCAATACAGAGATTGCGAGCCTTTTATTGTTTTGAATTGTCACAAGATTTTATAAAGGAAATGTAGGGGGCGACCTCCGGACGCCCCGCATAATTCATTGCAATTTTTATTGAAATTTGGCGGGTTGCACCCGCAGGCGGTTTGAATTCGGGAGCATACCCCTCATCAGTCACCTTCGGTGACAGCTTCTCCCGAGGGAGAAGCCTTTAATTCCCACTTTCATAGAGGTGATGCACCCTT
>JAFTVY010000097.1 GCA_017465545.1 Ruminiclostridium sp. | reverse complement strand
TTGATGATATACAATTCCTTCGGAATTGATGATATACAACACTTCGTGTTGATGATATGCAATTCCTTCGGAATTGATGATATACAACACTTCGTGTTGATGATATGCAATTCCTTCGGAATTGATGATATACAAGGCTTCGCCTTGATTTATTTGTGTATACGACACTTCTCTGTCCTTTTATTTAATATGCTGTACTAAAGATAATGCATCCGTATCTTTAAGATACACGGCAAAATGCCGCCCTTGTATCTCATCACGAATCAGTATGTATTTACCTGCTACTCATCGACACACAAGCTTATCCTTGACATAATCCGATAGTTATGATATACTTTAAAAAAATAATCGCTTTATGAAGAATGCCAAAGGAGGGTACGAGATGAAACGAATTATATGCTGTTTGATTTGCTTTTTAACGTTATTATCAGCTGTGGGATGCAGTTCTGATACACCCCCTGTTCTTTCAGGCAATTATTATGCCGTTGGTGATTATGATGAAATGTTAACGCCGTATTTATGTCTGGACGTAAACGAAAACACATTTTCGCTTGGTGCCGGTTCTGTAGTCTCTATTGAACTATATGGCTCCTATAAAATTACAGACGGAAAGCTTATCGCCACGTCACGAGACACAACCCTTGAATTTGAGATTAAGGATAATAACACTCTTGTATTGATTGACAATGGTGAAAAAGAAATTTTTGAAATTCTTCACGATACAGAATTTGAATACAGCGAGGACCTGAAGTAGTAGACTACTCTTATTGTGATAGGAGGAGCTGACGATGTTAGAAGAAAAAAACTATTGCATATATCTAAAAAAGCTTATCGATGAGGGTTTGTGTTATGATTTGCAGATGATTTCCGAAGGATTTATAAAACCGTCGCTATTGCCTGATATTGATATTGACAAAGAGAAGCTTTTAAAATGTTGCAATATGTGTACGCATAAAGAAATATAATAAACCTGTTATTTATAAGTACAATTCCATTTCCGAAAGTAAAAGTGAACGAAGAAGGAACAAAAAGAAAAAATCCCGCCTGAAATAATTCCATTATCTAAAATCAATGATGAAACAGCCACCTAATTTTTCACTATGTTACAGACAAATCAACCCACCGTACCTGGATACGGTGGGTTTTGGTGATATAGAGTTTTTATTCATTAATCGCCATAAATACCGCAGGTACGGGAGCTTCCTCAAAATCAACGTCAGGCAGGAACAGTCTGTTTTCGTGGGCGTTCATAATTATCATCATCTTAATATGTGACAGACACTGCATATATCTATGCCATTCTGGAACAGATTTAAGATGTGACGGAAGCTTTACCGGGTTTTCGAGAAGTGCTTCAAACTGCTTGCCGCATTGCGCAGAGATTTCATTATGGTACTTATCCGACAGCTTGTATAATTCCCATCGGTCGTCCATTTTAATAACGGGAACGTCAACAATAACCTTTCCGCTTTCATCTCTTTTCAGAATTCCGAGTCCAATAAGACCGTCAATATTGTCAAAGCAATGAGAATCTATTACAGGAAGCAGCTCTTCCTTGCCTGTATAAATAGCGTACAGCATCTTAGTGAGAGTTATTGTATCCATAGAGTGTTTTACGTATCTGATATCACCCCAGCCGTGATATGCCATTCCAAGCATAGTATCATAAGAAGAAAAGGTGACCTCTCTGACTCCTTCATAATTATCAATTCCGACACTGTATTCTCCATCAATATAATACTTTTTATACCAGTATGTTTCTGACCAGTTGTAATCTGCAGGATATCGGCTTCCCATTGCATGCCATTTACCGCCATTAGGTCTGTCGGTGAAATCCTCGAAGCTCCATTCACCTACCTTATTTTCTGTAAGACTGTTAATTCCGTGCAGTACGGTTCTTACTGCAAAGAAGCTGTCAAGCTTTCTGGCGGCAGAGGGCGTCTGCTTTTTATAATATTCCTGATTATGGAGCTCATCAAATCCTCGTTCCATTATATTCCATACATCTTTATAATACTTTTCCGCAAGTTCCTTTTCAAGAGGAAGGTTGATAGTTCTATCCTTTTCATCAAAAATAATAAAATCGGTATAAACCTTGTCGCCTACCTGCTTCATAAGTTCTCCCCTTACAAGCTTTTCGACTATAGGCTCAATATAAGTGGTTGATATTCCGATAGCTCCTGCAAGCTCTGGTATTGTAATTGGCTTATCATAAGCAAGAATAAGTAAATTCATTTCAATTTTTCTATCGCCTACAAGAGAAAAAGGCTCATTGTCAAGTCCTTCACGACCACATATTGATACCCACAAGGTTTCCGGCTCGTAACTCTGCTTTGTATATTTTTCCATAGTGAAATCCTTTCTGATATGCTTTCTGCCTGTGTCAAGACGGGATTTTACGGTGTTTTCGGGGATACCGAGAGCCGTAGCGATCTGCTTTACGCTTTCTCCGTGCATATAGTATCTTACCATGACCTGACGGTAAAGTCCCGTCAGATTGGCAAGACAACGGCGGATGTTTTCTGCGTCCTCCGATCTTTCGATCTGCTCTGTAATTTCATCCGGAAGGGGAATCTCACCTATCATATCAATACTCACAGTACCCTTGCGGTACTTTTTTCGGAGCATATCGTAATATTTACGATTAAGAACGGTGACAAGCCAGTTTTTCGGATTTTCGACAGGCTTATTCTGATGAATGGCAATCAGCGCCGCCATCAGTGTTTCCTGCACAAGCTCCTGTGCTTCCTCGATATTATTCACCTTGTACATTGCCGTTTTCAGCAGGTAATCAGCATATTCCGTAAGTTCGTTTTTGTTCATAAGAACACCTCGTTTGAAAGCTTTCACCTATATAGTCGCAGAAAAAAGAGAAAGGTTTGGTCTGTTTCAAAATTTTTTGAAGAACTGAATCTATAGCGAAAGATGGTTTATCTATTCCACTCTCTTTATAACAAACCCTTCTCCGGTTTTTATAAATCCCAGCTTTTCTGCAAGTGCTGAAGAGCCTTTATTCTCACTATGGCATGCCCATACGGGAGCTTTGCCTTGTTCTATAACGTGATTTATCATTGCTTTTGAAACTATGGTAGCATAGCCTCTGCCTCTGAATTTTTCCGAGGCTTCTACCCCTATATCAATTTCCTCGTTGCTTATGGCGGCGGAAAATGCCCAGGCGGCAATTTCTCCGTCACAGATAAGGCAGTAACCTCTGCCATTTGTCAGAAAATCCTTATCATTATCCCAGGAAAAATACGGCGTAATTCTGCCCTTTATATTATGGAGCAGTTCCTTGTCGATGATTTTCAGCTGACAGTTATCGGAAAGATCTATCTTCCAAACCGAATCTCCGCCATACTCATAAAAATACCTTTTCTCGATGGTTATATCTTGTTTTCCTTTGAAAAAGTCTGCAATATAGCTATCATCGGTAAGCAAAATAAACCTTTGTCGGTTTACATTATCCGACAATATATCATATATTCCGCCTAAAAAAACATCGTCGTATTCCCCTTGAATAAAGGCAAAACCGCAATAATGACGAAAAAGCACAGCCTTATTTTCACCCTCGGAATTTACGTAAATATCACCCTTCTGATTGCCTTCGGTAATAGAAAGCGGGTAAACCTTTCCTTGTTTACAAGTCCTTGCATATTCCTTAAATTTATAATAATTTTCTTCATTTACTCTTTTCATAACCAGTCCTCTTTATATAAATTCAGCTCCCGCTTATGTGGGAGCTGTTATTATTTATTATCGGGATATTTCTGAAGTACCTCACGGAATTTGCAAAAATTGTTTTTGAACACCTCCACTACGGCAGGATCAAATTGTTTTCCGCTCTGGGATACGATTTCCTCGTATGCGGCTTCAGGAGTCCAGGGCTCTTTATAAGGTCTGCGGCTTACAAGTGCGTCAAACACGTCCGCTACGGACACACATCTTGCATATCGGTCGATATTTTCTCCCTTGATGCCCATGTACCCGTTACCATCGTATCTTTCGTGATGGTGGTAGGCTATGTTGGCGGCAATTCTCATAAGCTCGCCCGTATTCTTTTCCAGTAGCTTCTTGCCGTAGGCAACGTGCTGTTTTACAATATCAAATTCCTCTGCGGTGAGCTTGCCTGGTTTATTAAGTATATTCTGATCTATTATCATCTTGCCCGCATCGTGAAGAGCGGAGGCGGTGCTTACCTTCCATACCTCTTCATCGGACATCCCCAGAGCCTCGCACAGAATTTTAGTATACTCCGAAACTCGCTTTACGTGCTGTCCCGTTTCCTGGGATTGCGCCTCGATAAGCTCTGCCAGAGAGGTTATAATGGATTCCTGCTCGTTATACAGTTCATCGTTTTTTTGGGTAAGTCCGTTTATCAGCTCTTGTATCTTGGCTGCGGTAAAGCAACAAATAACAACAAAACCTGCATACTCTATAAGTCTTGGTATAATACCAAAAAGCACAACCCCTTTTATTGTCACAAGAGGCTCGTCGGGAACAATTTTAAGAGCAAAGGCTATAAAGTGAGCAATGATAATTACAGGGACTCCCAGCACAGATGTAAAAACAACGCTCTTTGTATCGCTGTAAAGGCAGGAAATAACAACAGGGAAAACCAGCATTGCTATAACGTGATAAGAGAGTATACTGTAAAGAACGCCTGACATCAATACAATAAGGGTAAGAACAAAATATCTTACTCCAAGAGTATTGAGATGGAGAAAATTGTACAGAACGGTCGGGGTAAACATAATTATTGCGGAGCAGATAAGAGCAGGATAGATAACCGGTTGTATTACGAATACTCCTATGGCATTGAGTAAAATGATGACTGCAAAGAAAAGCATCATTATCCTGCATATGAGCGCCATTGTAAGATCGGCTTTATTTTCAAAGTCATTTATCATGCTACGTGAAAATTTATGCATATACACCCTCCTTTCTGCTTTACTTCTTTAACGCCAAATAGGGGAGGGTTACCCCTCCCGATATTTTTATTTTGCTATTATGAATAATCCACCACGTCAAGCCAGGTCAGTAAAAGCTCACGTTCCTTCTTGTCGGTAACTCCCTTGGCAAGCTTTGACGCCGCCATAATAGGTAACCATTCCTGAACGTATTTCTTTGAGGTGCTTGTCTTTTCGCAGAAAAGAGCAAGATACTTTTCAGCCGTTTCCGTAGAGGTCAGCGAAAGCTCAAGGTAGGTATTGGCAACGTCTGCGCTGGCATTACCTATAGTAGCGCCTACCCAGTCAAGGATATATACTTCGCCTTCATCGGTTACGATGATATTTTCAGGAACGAAGTTGCCGTGGCAGAGCTTTGTGTGCTTTGGTGTGCTGTCCAGTCTTGTCTGAAGCTCATACTTTTTGATATAGTCAATATCTGAAAGGCTGTCAATCTCGGATTTGAGTGCGTCTCTCAGCTTTGCTACGCTGCGGATGGTGTTTTCGTGAACGTCAAGCTGTATCTCTACCATATCGTCAAGATACTCGTCCTTGTGTTCAGGCTCTTCGTCCATAAGCTGTTTTAAGGTCTTGCCCTCTATAAATTCGGTAGCTAATGCCCATTTGCCGTCAATCAGCTCAATTTCCTTTACCGTGGGGAGGTTAAGTCCCGTCTCCTCAATTTTGGAGATCATAAGTGCCTCATAGAAAACCATAGTCTTGGGGCAGTCGGGTTTGAATATCTTGACTGCGAGCTTTCCATCCTCGCTCTTGTATACGTCTACTGTTTCGCCTTTTGAAATCAGTTTGCCGAGATTTATTTCATTCATATGCTAAATTTCCTTTCTGAAATAATTTTTCACACTATAATTATACTACAATGATGTGCTCTTGTCCAGTATTTAACATAAGATTTAACAATTATGTAGTAAAAAATATCAGAAATTTAGTGAATTTGACGAAACATGTATAATTACTTTACAGGACAGATAAGAACGTCACCGCTGGTTATATCTATTTTGATCTCGTTATCAGAGGGTGTACCTAAATGAGTTTTAGTATCACCGTCAAAGGTCATTACCGTAACCTTGTCGCTGTCCTCTATAGGAAGCTGTACCTCACAATGTCCGCTGGTGCGGTCAAGCTCAAAATCAAAGCCGAAGTCACCGGGGAGCATTATGGTACTGTCACCGCTGGTAGCGTCTATATATACGTCGCCGTCAAAATCCGCATACTTGATAGTAGTGTCACCTGAAGTCTTGTCAACGGTAATATCACCCGTAGCACCGTCTATGTAAAGATTTCCTGAGGTCAGATCATAAAGGCTTTCCTCTGCCGAGAAGTTATAGAGCTTTGCATCACCGCTTGTTGCATAAAAGCTTACCTTATCCATTTCATCGCCTCTGTTTGTAATGAACAGATTTCCGGAAGTGAAATGCATATCAGCCTTTTCGCAGTCGATAGTTATATCGTCAGCTGTGCCGCTGGTGAAGTTGAGCTTCAGATATTCGCATTTAGGTAAATCGCCCTCTAAATTGCCTGAGGTCAGATAAACGTCCACAAGCTCTATACCATCGTTTTTATATGCGTCGGGAAGCGTAACCGTAATCTCGCTTCTGTCAAAGTTGAACCAGAATAAAAAGAAGAAATTGTGTCGTGAGGTTTCTTCAACCTTCAGTACGCCTGTCTTTTCATCAAAGTTTATCTTGCATATCATATTGGGCTGGGTTGACTTATAGTCAACCGTTATCTTGTCAGAAGCGGAATACTCTATCTTTACCTCTGCTGAGGTTGCATTTATTATTGTGCTTGTAAGCACTCCTGAAAATTCCTTATGCTCGTCCTTCAGCTCATCCTTATAAAGCTCCTTCATCTCTTCGTAGCTCATTGCAAAAGCTCCGCTTGAGCCGATGGTGACAGCTCCGCCTACAAGACCTGTCAGAATAAATAATACACCGATTATTACAAGTACCTTTCTCATCTTGAATTTCCCCTTTCTTAAAACGTTGCCTTCTTGCCGGTAAAGGCTTCATAGTGAAGTCTTGCTATAGCCTGCATCAGCTTTCCGAAGCCCTTCCATATATCGATACAGAAGGCTGACATTATAAGCGCAATACCGAAAAGTATGAGGGCTGCAAAAATGCCTGCGGCGGGAGTCAGCATGGAAATAATTATCGGCGAACTAACAAAGAAGCTTCCGAATATAATACCTATAATCATAACAACGGGTGTTACAAAAAAGCTTATCATAACTCCCCAGTAGCTTATTAAAAGTGAGAAGAGTGTGGGTATCGCCCATACCAGTACGAACACGTCAAGACAGATAACGCCGATTATCTTTGCTACGTCCGCATTGTCGCCGTTATTCTGCGGTGCAGTCTGATTTGCATTGCCGTAATTATAATTGTTTTCAGCAAATGCATTCTGCTGCCCCTGATTCTGATTTACGTTATTTTCAGTCTGATTTACGTTCTGTGTGGCTGTATTTTCGTTGTAGCCTTCGGGCGCATACTGATTTGCAATCTCTGTGGGTGCGCCCAGCTTTTCACATACCTGCGCTTCTGTAAGTCCCTCTGAAAGTCCGATTTCGAAGTGCTGTTCAAAATCCTCTAAGATCTCGTTATCTGTAACGCCTCTTTTTAAAAGCTCTGCTTTAAGCACTTCAAGAAACTGTGCCTTTGTATAATACATTTGTTATTCCCCCTTCTCGGTTATTCCGAGTATTTTGTTTATCGATCTGTAGAACTGTATCCATTGTCCTTCAAGCTCTTTTGTTTTTATAAGTCCGTTATTTGTAATCTTATAATACTTTCTTGGCGGTCCTTCGGTAGATTCAACCAGGTATGAGGTTATATTCCCGTCATCCTTCAGTCTTTTCAGTAACGGGTATATCGTACCCTCGGTTATATGCATACTTTCGGAGATGGCATTTACCAGCTCGTAGCCGTAGCAATCTCTTCGTGCCAGAATAGACAGAACACAAAGCTCAAGAGTTCCTCGTTTAAGCTGTGAGTTCAAAAAATCGCCTCCTTTTTTCTTCGGTATATTTATTGTAACACATTGTACCTTGTAATGCAAGGTACTTTGTGACAAAATAATGCACAAATTTCAGTATACAAATCTGTGCATTATTTGTGTAATATGTAATTTTTTGCTGTTTTTTATATCAGACGCCCTCTAAATCCCAGTCGGGAGTCATCTCAAAGGTGGCGCTGGATTTTTCCTGCAGATACCCGTCAAAGCCAAGCTTTTCGGCGTAATCCGCCACGCTGTTATACTCAAAGGTGGTGACCTTTCTTGCTATCTTTTTGATTTCAAGAGCCTTGCCGCAGGGGGTATATTGCCATAAAAGACTGATTTTTATTTTGTCTGCGGGCAGATTTTCCTTTATAATATCAAGTATTTTCATACTGTCGCGACGATGGGAGGGGAGTACCATATGCCTTATTATAACGCCCTTTCCGATAAGTCCCTTATCCGAAAGCCTTATCTCTCCCACCTGCCTGAACATTTCCTTTATAGCTGGAACAACCACCTCGGGATAGTCCTCTGCGGCGGAATATTCCTTTGCAATCTCCTTATCCGCATATTTGAAATCAGGCAGATATACGTCTATAAGTCCCTCGAATTTTCTAAGCGTTTCTACGGTTTCGTAGCCACCGCAGTTATAGATAACGGGGATATTGAGCTTATTTTTTACCATTTTCAGCGCAGTAATGATCTCCTCGCTATAGTGAGTGGGAGTCACAAGATTTATATTATCAGCACCCTTTTCCTGAAGGGTAAGAAAAATTTCTGCAAGTCTTTCTACCGTTATCTCCTTGCCGTACCCGTCACGGCTTATCGGCATATTCTGACAGAATACGCATTTTAATGAGCATCCCGAAAAGAAGACAGTTCCGCTTCCGTTACCGCCTGAAATGGGCGGTTCTTCGCCGTAATGCAGGCAAGCCTTCGCTATTTTAAGAGTCCTTACACCGCAGAAGCCCTTTTGTTTTTCTCTGTCTATACCGCATTTTCTGGGACAGATATTGCAAATACCCATAATATCACCTTAATATATAAGTATGGGCGACCTGTGGTCGCCCGTATTTGTCTGATTATTCGGAGCTTGTATCCTCTTCCTCAGGCTTCTTGAAGTTCAGCTTTTCGTAGTCGTACTCGTACTTTACTGCATCCTGCCACTCGGTAAGAGCATCGTCTGCCGCCTTGTTCTGGCGTTCTTTAAGCATACCGTCATATACGTTCTTCTTCTGTACGGTTATATCCTCGTCAGTTATCTTTGCGTCTTCCTTGTAGTAGAAGAAGTAATATCCGAGGTCTGTAGCGATAAGCTCGGAAATATCGCCGGGCTTTTCAAGACCGAAAATAGCGTCGTAAAGCGTATCTGTCAGGGACTTTGTACCCTTGATTACCGTGATAGCCTGATCTGTGAGAGAAGAATTATAGTCGTGGCTGTATTCCTTTAAAACAGCGTCAAAATTCTTTTCCTTATCGTCTGTTTCAGCTGTAGCCTTCTTGTATGCCGCTTCAGCCTTTTCCTTTATTTCTGCCAGCTTTTCATCACGGAGCTTGTCAACCTCTTCCTGATCTGCACCGCTTTCGGTTCTTGCGGCGGAGATTTCTGCGGCGTCAATGGTGCTGATGCCGATGAATACGTGCTTTACGTTTCTTGAACCCTCAGGAATCCATACAGTGCCGTACTGGGTGTTCTTTTCGTACTTTGAAACGTCCTCCTTGTAGGTCTTTTCAGCCTCTGCAATAAGATCGTTTATATACTTGTCAACTTCAGCGTCCGTTACCTTGATATCCTTATAGGTGTATTCCATTACCTTTTCTTCGATAAAGGTATTCTTTGCCCAGACAAGGAAGATCTCTTCCGTAAGACCGAAGTTCTCGATATAGTTATTGAATAATTCCTTTGCCTTTTCCTTTATCTTTGCCTTGTCATCATCTGAAAGACTGCCGGAGGAATCGGAGGTGGTGCTGCTGTCCTTTATGCCAAGCTCGTTCTGTGCCTGAGCGGAAAAGGTGTTGTACCAGCTGTCAAGATTCTTCTGGTATTCTTCTTCTACCTTCTTCATTTCGTCAGCAGAAAGCTGGTCAAGTCCAAGCTCCTCTGCCTTTTTGAGAATGATCTTTTCGTTTGCAAGCATATCGATAACGCTCTGTCTGTAAAGCTGTGCAGAAGCGTCGTCCTTAGTATCGTTAAGACCTGCGTTGGCACAGATAAAGGCATATTCCTTATAGAATTCCTCAAAGGAAATGTTGTAGTAGTTCTTCTGTTCCTCTGTAAGACCGTCAGCCGTAGGGAAGGCTACGATATCCGTATCAGCGGCAGTCCATATGTTTTCCTTGCTTTCCGTACCGCTTTCACCCTTTGATTCGAGGATGCTGTCGCTACAGCCGGATAGTGCCATTGTAACTGCAAGCAGTACAGCGGCAACTGAAAATTTCTTTTTCATTTTTATTTGTCCTTTCTTTTATACGGTTTTGTACGTTTTCCGTACTCTGATTTGTCACAAATTCATTATTTTGTTTGTGGATTTTGCATAACGCAAACTACTGACTATATAAGTATATCACAAATTTTAAAAAAAGCAAAACTTTTTTTCTGAAAATCAGGTGCAATTTGTGTGAAAATGTGTTATACTATAATCAGAATGAAAAAGTATGTGCAGATTTTGTGTATTATGTCATATTCAAATCTGCATTCTGCGAAAAGGAAGATAGCCATGAACTTTAAAAAATACATAAGAATAATTGCGCTGACGCTGGCGATGATAATCACTCTTTGCGCCTGCTCAGGTGATGATACAGCCTCCTCGGACGCCAATTCCTCATTACCCTATGAAAAGACCGAGGGCGAGGCAAAGGTAGGATATATTTACGACAGACCTGTTTCTGCCGATAGCTACACCTATATGTTCGAAAAGAGCAGAAAGGATTTAGAGACGGCACTCGAGGTTGAGACCTGCTACGTGGACAACGTTACCGTTTCCGCCTTTGAGGATGCGGTAAAGGCTCTCAAGAACGAAGGCTGTAATATAATAGTTTCCGCTTATAACGGCTTTGCAAACGCCGCATACAGCACGGCAAAGAAGGATAAGGAAATTTATATTCTGAGCTACGGCGGTACAGCCGCTCTTTCAAACCTTACCTGCTTCCAGCCGAAGATGTACGAGCCTGCGTATATAGGCGGTACGGTAGCGGCATATAACAGCAAGACTCATAAGATAGGTATCGTATGCGACGACGTTATGTACCAGAGCTATGCGGTAATGGCGGCATTCGTTTTCGGTGTTCAGGAAATTTACAAGGCTGACGAAACAGACGTAAAGATCGCATATGCAAATACCAAGGAGGAGACTGAGGCAGGCGTGGATTTACTTGTAGCTGAAAACTGCGACGTAATCTTCTTCTATCAGCCTACCGACCACGGTATGTACTATTGCGATTCCTTAGGCGTAAAATCCATAGGCTTTACAATGGACGTGGAATATTCTGCAAAGAATAAGGGACTTATGGGTTATTATTTAAACTGGGCAACCTTTTTAACCGATACAGTCCGCACCTGTATGTACAATAACTACGAATCTGAGGTATACGTTGGCGGCTTTAAGGAGGCCTTTGTAAAGGTGACTGATTATACAGCCAACTGTAAGGACGAGACCGATACCATTGCCGATACCCTTTACGAATACGTAAGAAACGGTAGCGCAAAGATATTTGTCGGTGAGATAAGAGATAACGAGAATCGTCCCAGAGTAGGTAACAACAAGGTGCTCAGCCATAAGGAAATACTTGAAGTCAACTACCTTGTATACGGTGTACACGGAGCGCAGAATCTTATAAAGCCCATAGAGACGCCTCCCGTACCCGATCTTGTGGTAAAATACGATTTCCTGTGATAAGGATATTTTCCGTTTTCGCAAAAGTGAATAAAATGATTCAGGGGAACCATTAAAGGCTCCCCTGATTTTGTTTTATTATTTTCTTGTAAGTCTGAAAATTCTTGCTCCATGAGGCTTTACCATTGCAGTAACCGTATCTGTGACGCTGTCGCATTCTTCCTTGCTCCATACGTCCATAACCGCAAATTCAGCAGCTACGGGAATGGATGCCGTTATTTCGCATTCCTCTTCGCCACAGTTGAATAAAGCTATATAATAGCTATTGCCATCGTTGTGTGAAGTAAACCAGGCAATCTGCTCATTGTTGTCAACCGTCTTTCTGAACAGCGGATGAGCGGAATGGGTGTTGTTAAGTATTTCGATAAGCTCTGCGTTTGTAAGCAGGCTCATTGTGAAATCGTCGGATTTTGTCATTTCGCCGCCTATCATAAGGGGAGAACGCATCATAGCCCACAGAGACATCATAGTTATCTGTTCGTTTTCTGTAAACTTTGTAAAGTTGTCAGGGCCGTAATCCTGCAGAATTGCACCGATAGGAAGCATATCGCAGTCAGGGAAATGACCTGCGCCGGTGTGGATGCACCATTTTTCGGCACGTTCAAACATATTGTAGAGAAGCTCCCACTTATCCCAGAAGTCATCGGTGATTCTCCACATATTCGCATACTGCTTGTAAAGCTCTGCCTTTTCTAAAAGTGCAGGGCCGGGAGAGAGGGAAAGCACCATATCTCTTCCACAGCTACGGATAGATTCGCTTACCATAATAAGCTCGCTTTCCTCGTGGGGAAGCTCACGGCAGATATCGTCTATCTTGATAAAGTCAACGCCCCACTCTGCATACAGCTGGAACAGGCTGTCATAATATGCTCTTGCACCGTCCTTTTCAGGATCGACACCGTACATATCGGTATTCCACTGGCAGATGGAGGAGGTCTTTGCAATCTGTCTTGCAGTCTTGTCGGTTCCCTTTATAGCTGTATTTTTATGTACAGCCTGACGGGGAATACCTCTCATGATATGTATACCGAATTTAAGTCCAAGAGAATGCACGTACTCAGCCAGCGGAGCAAAGCCCTTGCCGTCCTTTGAAGAAGGAAAGCGGTTTTCTGCAGGGATGAGACGGGAATATTCGTCCATGCAAAGCTCGGTGAAGGGGTGATATTCGTGAGTGTCGGCAGTAGGCTGTGACCACTGTATATCCACAACGATATATTCCCAGCCGTACTGTTTAAGATGCTTTGCCATAAAATCTGCATTGGCTCTTACCGTTTCTTCGTTTACTGCAGAGCCGTAGCAGTCCCAGCTGTTCCAGCCCATAGGGGGTGTTCTTGCTATCATAAAAAATCTCCTTTGAAAAAATAATATTTTTGCCAAATCCTAATCTGATATTAATATTCTACCATAAATCAGAGGTTATTTCAATCACAAAAAAGACAAAATAAGCTGAACTTGTATGCTCTTTTAAATTCCGTGTATAAATCCACGTTTTATGTTAAAAATATCCTTGCAGATAAAAATAAAGCACGAAAGGATATTACTATGGAAAAATTAAAGGAATTTCTGAAGGACAAGGGATATATAGCGGCACTTATCTTTGTCGTTATTGCTCTTGCTATTGCGGGCTGGCTTGCCTATGATATTACCGTCAGGGATATTGAAAACAACCCGCCTGCAAATACTCTTTCCCCTGTGGATAACAACGTCAGCAATCTGCCCAGGGAAGAAAACGGTAATGCGGAAAGCTCCTCCCGGTCGGAGGATAAGGAGGCTGAGGACGTCAATAATTTCGTCAATATCACAGCAGAAAGAGTTATGCCCGTTGACGGAGAAGTCATCAATCCCTACAGCAACGGCGAGCTTGTAAAGAGCGAAACTCTGGGAGTGTGGAAAACTCACGACGGAATTGATATTTCCGCAGAAAAGGGAACGGAGGTAAAAGCCGCCACCAGCGGCAAGGTCATCGCCGTAAGGGATGATCCCTTATGGGGAATATGTGTGATAATCGACCACTATGACGGCTACGAGGGACACTATTACGGACTTGACAAGGCACTTTCGGTAAAGGAAGAAATGGTGGTTGACGCAGGTCAGGTAATAGGCAGAACGGGAGAATCGGACTGCGAATCAAAGCTTGCTCCTCACCTTCATTTTGCAGTAAAATGCAATGAAAAATGGATCGATCCCGCCGAATTTTTAAAATAAAATTTGGAACTGCTTCTTTAGTATAGCTTTGCACCTTGCGACTAATAATAGAACTGCGGAATAATTTCCGCAGAATTTGAAAGGATGGCGATACTATGAAGAAGACGTTAGCGGCAATCCTGTCGGTGCTTTCTCTGTCGGTGATGACTGTCAGCGCTTCTGCGGCTCCCAACGTTATCGAGGACGTTGTGAGCGGTGCAGGTACCGTAGTTGACGGTGTAGTAAGCGGTGCAGGCGATATTGTTGACGGTGTAGTCAGCGGTGTCGATCAGGCGATCCCCGGTGGTAGCACGGGTAACGTACCCGACGTTTCAACAGGTGACAGCGTTCCGGGTGTAAACAACTCCGTGCCTAATGCCAATACGGGCGTTCCTGCCATGGAGCTTGTAGCTCTCGGTACTGCGGCAGTAGGC
Source organism: Ruminiclostridium sp. (assembly GCA_017465545.1). Taxonomy (GTDB): domain Bacteria; phylum Bacillota; class Clostridia; order Oscillospirales; family Ruminococcaceae; genus Ruminiclostridium_E. The sequence continues at coordinate 532 of JAFTVY010000097.1, read as the reverse complement.
GGTCTTACAGCAATGGCTCTGACAGTGCGTAAAAAGAAATAGCACAAATATGACACGATAACAGGAAAAGGAAAGTCTGATTGGCAGTAATGTACTTCGTCAGGCTTTCCGCTTTTTTATATGCCATAAAACCGCATTGTAAAGGCAAAAATAAAGTATAAAGATACTACGGGAGTATGTAAAATATTAACCTTTTTTGTTGCTTTTCTACATAAACCAAAAATACTTTTTGGAGAATTTGCCTATTGCCAAGTTAATCGTTTTCATATATAATTATGATAACAAATTTATTTGTAAAAAAACTTATACGGAGGAAAAAAATCATGAAGTTAAGAAAGATTTTTGCAGGCGTTGTTGCAGCAGCTTTAGCAACAACAATGACAGCAACAGCATTTGCAGCAAACGGCGACAGATTAGAGCCCGCTCAGGCAACACTCGGCTTTGCTGATGGTCAGTGGTTATTCAGCCAGTGGGGTGGCAGCGAAACTCCCGCTACAACACTTGAGGCTCTTGAAGACGTAACAATCACAGG
>JAFTVY010000024.1 GCA_017465545.1 Ruminiclostridium sp. | reverse complement strand
TTTTCACTCTTCACTATTACCTGAAATTTGCAAAGCGAATTTCAAATCCATCAATTGCCTATGGCAATTGATACCACCTCTCTTCACTTTTCACTTTTCACTATTACCTGAAATTCGCAAAGCGAATTTCAAATCCATCAATTGCCTATGGCAATTGATACCACAACTTCGTGCGTAGCACGAAACATCACTTTGTGCAAAGCACGATACATCACTCGGCAAAGCCGTGCATCACTTCGTGCAAGGCACGAAACATCACTTTGAAATTTGTCCCCGACAAATTTAACCCCCCTCTTCTCTTGAATTTTCCTATGAAAAGTGCTATAATCCTATAGGAATAATTTAAAAAGAGATGATTAAAAATGGTCAAGGACCTTACAAAGGATGCACCCTGGCGTGCGATTCTGACTCTATCCCTGCCGATGCTTATAAGCGTTGCCTTTCAGCAGATGTACAGCATTGCCGACAGCGTTATAGCAGGAAACTGGGCAGGCGAATTTGCCCTCAGCGAGGTGGGAGCAAGCTACCCCATCACAATGATATTTTTAGCCTTTGCCACGGGCGGCAGCGCAGGTGCTTCGGTGGTGGCGGCAAGGCTTTTCGGTGCAAAGGAGATAAGACAGCTCAAAACCGCAGTCTATACTACCCTTATAGCCTTTTCGGTACTGGCGGCAGTACTTACCCTTTCGGGACTTATATTAAGCGCTCCTATGCTACAGCTTTTAGGTACGCCCGTGTCCATTATGCCAAACAGCGACGCCTACCTTAAAATATATATAGCAGGACTGCTGTTCTTATTTTTATACAACGCCTGCAATGGCATTTTTACCGCCCTTGGCGACTCTAAAACTCCCCTTTACTTTCTGATAGGCTCATCTGTGGGCAACGTGGTACTGGATCTTATTTTCGTGCTGGGCTTTGATATGGGCGTATCGGGCGTTGCCTGGGCAACCTTTATAGCTCAGGGTATAGCGGCGGTATTATCGGTAATAACCCTTCTTCGCCGTATCGGAAAAATCGACAGCGAAAAGCCACAGATATTTTCCCGTAATATGCTGCTGCAGATTTCAAGAATCTCTGTTCCCTCAATACTTCAGAGTAGCTTTGTATCGGTGGGAAATCTCTTTATACAAAGCCTTGTAAACTTCTACGGCGCAAGTGAGCTTGGCGTAATAGGCGGATATTCGGCGGCAATAAAGCTTAATACCTTCGCCCTTACCTGCTTTACCACCATTTCAAACAGTATCTCAGGCTTTACCGCCCAGAATATCGGTGCAGGCAGATTTGACAGAGTAAAGACCGGTATAAAATCAGGGGGAATAATGAGCTTTATCATAGCTATTCCCTTTGCTATAGCCTTCTTTTTCTTCGGTGGGGAGCTGACCTCGATCTTTGCCACCGAAAGCGGTGAGGGGATAATCCGAACCGGCAGAATATTTTTACAGATAGTGTCTCCCTTTTATCTTGTGATAGGCTTTAAAATCGTAATAGATGGTGCAATGAGGGGACTTGGCATTATGAAGCCCTTTGTTACAGCAACCTGCCTTGACCTTATTTTAAGAGTAGTATTCGCATATATCCTGTCGCCCTCCTTCGGCAGCGACGGTATATGGATGAGCTGGCCCGTCGGCTGGATGATAGCTCTTCTTGTGGACGTGATCTTCTACTATTACTATATAATAAAGGAAAACGCTGTACAAAAAACGATTTATAAATAAAAACAGAATGCCACCTGCAAGGGGTGAAGCGCAGAACTCAGGTTTTGTAGCTGATACACTCTGCAGGTGGCGTATTTTATCGTCGTTTTATACAAATACATACACTATATTTGCATTAGATTGTATAAAATGCATTTTTTTACTTTACTTGACAGTTAATTTATGGTACAATCTTTTTACAGTATTAAGCTTTACTGGGAGGTATATGCATAATGAAAAGTATCAGAATTAAAATCACGGCGGCGATGATAGCAATAGGGCTTTTATCATCGGTTCTTCTCGGAATTGCAGGCACAATGCTCAACACCTCCTCTGCAAATGACGTTATGGGCAAATCCCTTACCGAAACGGCAAAGGTTGCGGCGTCAAGAGTGGAGAAGGAGCTTCAGCTTTACCTGACGATAGCCACCGAGCTTGGCTGTACCGCTTCGGTAGCGGACGAGGAAGGCGGTAGCCTCAAGAGAGCCGCCGCAATCGAAGACAGACTGGCAAGATACGGTCTCAGCTCAGGCGGTGTTTTAGACGCAAACGGAAAAAATATAGCAACCGGTGCAGACTGCTCCGAGGAAGAATTCTTCAAAAAAGCACTAAGCGGTAAGGCGAATATTTCCGACTTTGCACTTGAAAGCCCGCTTAAGGTTTACAATACGGCGATAGTTGCGGCACCTATCTGGAAGGGCGGCGTTGTCGGTACCTCCATTATAGGCGTTGTATATATAGTACCCTCCGCAACCTTCTTTGAAGAGCTGGCAACCTCTATAAAGGTAGGAGAGCAGGGCAATGCATACCTTCTTTCGGGAACAGGTATCACAATGTGCAACGTGAATGCGGATCTGGTCGGTGTAAACTCCCAGGAGCTTGCCCTTGAGGACGCTTCTCACAAGAGCCGTGCCGAGGTTGAAAAGAAGATGATGGAGGGCGAGCCGGGATTTTCTACCTACACCTTCGGTGGAAAAACCGAATACATAGCCTACGCTCCCATTGCCAATACGGTAGGCTGGTCAATCGGTATAAACGTTGAACAGCAGGAATTTTTAGGCGGCGTATACGTATCCCTTGTTATAAATATCATAGTTGCAATTGCGGTTTTAGTAATCGTAGCTATTGTATCAATTATATTTGCCAATAAGATAGCAAAGCCTATAACCTTATGCGCAGGCAGACTGCAGAAGCTTGCCGAGGGCGACCTTTCCTCTCCCGTTCCCCCCGCAACCACAAACGATGAGATCGGCGGTCTTATGAGAGATATGAAGAAGGTTACCGAGGAGCTTAATACGGTTATCGGTGACGTTTCCGACAATCTTGGAGAAATGGCAAAGGGTAACTTCGCACTGGAAGTAACGGCAGAATATAAGGGAGATTTCAGCAGGATAAAGACCTCCATCGAGGCTATCACAGAATCTCTCAGCCGTACCTTAAAGCAGATAAACGAAAATGCGGATCAGGTATCCAACGGTGCAAAGCAGGTTTCCAGTGGTGCAAATGCGCTGTCCATCGGTGCAACACAGCAGGCATCCTCTATAGAAGAGCTTGCGGCAACCATTACAGAGCTTACCGCACAGGCTAAGAAAAATGCGGAAAGCGCCGCATCCGCTCACAAGGAAACAGATGATACCGTAGCGGAAATACTTGCATCCCGTGAAAAGATGAATGAGGTAACTGTTGCAATGGATGCAATTTCCGACAAATCGGACGAAATAAGCAACATTATCAAGACGATTGAGGATATAGCCTTCCAGACGAATATTCTTGCTCTCAATGCGGCGGTAGAGGCGGCAAGAGCAGGAGAAGCAGGCAAGGGCTTTGCAGTCGTTGCGGATGAAGTAAGAAACCTGGCATCAAAGAGTGCCGAGGCGGCTAATACTACAAACGCTCTTATTGCTGATACGGTAGCGGCAGTTAACAATGGTAATTCTATCGTTGCCGAAACAGCACAGAGCCTTGAAGAGGTTGTAGAGCTTGCAAATAACGTAAAGGGCAGAGTAGACGATATAGCAAAGCAGTCGGAAAGACAGGCAGAATCCTTCGCTATGCTTAATATCGGACTCGATCAGATCAACGGCGTTGTACAGACAAACTCCGCAACAAGCGAAGAAAGTGCTGCGGCAAGCGAGGAGCTTTCCGCTCAGGCGGCGGCTCTCAATGAGCTTGTATCAAACTTTAAGCTGAAGGGCGAAAAGCCCGAAACGGCTGAAGAGGATATCGCAGAGGAGCCAGAGGAAGCTCCTGTGACCGAGGAAACTCCCGTGACTGAGGAAGCTCCCGTGACCGAGGAAACTCCCGTGACCGAGGAAACTCCCGAAATAACGGAAGCTCCTGAAACAGAGCAGACGGAAGAAACCGAATAAACGGTATAAAACAAATGAAGAGCGTTCAGAAAGGCATACCGCCTTTCTGAACGCTTTAGTCGTTTGTAGTTTGAACGCCTGGCGTTCAAACTACAATGATATATCTGCTACGCAGATATGATAAATGATATATGCCCTTCAGGCATATGATGTCGCTTCGCTAATGTCGGAATCAATTGCCGAAGGCAATTGATGGATTTGAAATTCGCTTTGCAAATTTCAGGTAATAGTGAAAAGTGAAAAGTGAAGAGGAGTGGTATCAATTGCCGAAGGCAATTGATGGATTTGAAATTCGCTTTGCGAATTTCAGGTAATAGTGAAGAGTGAAAAGTGAAGAGGAGTGGTTGGCAAATTGAAATTTGACGGGTTGCACTCGTGGGCGATTTGAATTCGGGAGCATACCCCTCATCAGTCACCTTCGGTGACAGCTTCTCCCGAGGGAGAAGCCTTTAAGGTGATGCACCCTTGAAGCCTTCTCCTCGAGGAGAAGGTGGCAAATGACATTTTAATGTCATTTGACGGATGAGGTGTAACCCCGTCAAACCACGATTTGACAACCATTTATAATTCATCCGCCGCAGGCGAGCAGTTATTGCCTATGGCAATAACTGCGGCAGTTGACAAAATCTATGATTTTGTCAACATATGATTCCATAACTTCGTGCGTAGCACGAAACATCACTTGGCGTAGCCATACATCACTCGGCATAGCCGTACATCACTTGGCGTAGCCATACATCACTCGGCGTAGCCGTACGTCTGCCTGCAGATTTAAACCACCCACAACACCACAGCTGTCAGGGTGGCGCTGAAAACGGCTACAGCCACGTTTATAAGCACCGAAATAAACAGATGGGTTTTGCTCTGTTCCCTTCTGTCCCCACCCGTAGAAAGCCGTCTGAGGTACTTTTCCGCCGATTCTCCCAGCTTGCTGTCATCTGCCTTGTCAGGACGGATATACAGCACCGCCTTTTCAAAATATTCGTTTTCCGTGTTGTTGATTTCAAGTATCAGCTTGTTTACAGCCTTGACCATATAAAACGCTATCTCCTGTCAAAAAAATTACTATCCGTATTATTGGAAACTCCTGAAGAATTATACTCCGAGACGAAAGTTTTCAACGTGAACCTGTTGAAAACTACCTGTTTTTCAACACTTTTCAGAGTTTTAACCCGAAAAAATGTTGAAAACTCCGTTGAAAGTGTTAATAAACCCCCATATACAAGCCGTTTTCGGCACTTTCGAATTTTTCCTCAGGGTTGATAATTTTTTTGCCCTTCGGTGGGAAATTTTTTATTCCATCATCCGACAAGTTTACCCTGAGTTATATTCTGAAAAAAACTTACCAAAATTTCAGCCCGATTTTCTGAAAAATTTTAATGTAATGGTTTACTGAAAATGCGTTACATTTTACTTTTGGTATAACCCGAGGTTTTCAACATTTTCAACAGGAAAAACGGTTGAAATGGTTGAAAACTAAAGGTTTTCCACCGAATTTTTGGTTTAAAAACCTATTTTCTGTTGAAAACTCCGTTGAAAGTGTTAATAAAATGGCTTTAAATCAAGGTTTTAGCCGTTTCTTAATCGTGGATCATCTTATGTGGAAAACAATTTTCGGGTAGAAAAATGACGAATTTATACCCTCATTTTTGTGCAATTTATTTTGGGTTTTGCTATTGACAAATTTTATATTTCCGTTCTATACTTCCGACGGTTTACGGGGTGGGTTTTTACAAAAAAAGAAGGCGCTTTTTTAAAGTGCCTTCGATATAACTTTATATAATTTTTATTTATTCTGCCTTCCAGGGGAAGGTTATCTTATCGGTAGAAACGATATATTCGCCCGGCTTATCGCTGTATTCCGCATGGAAGCTGCAGGTGATGTCAAAGGTATCCTCAGGACCTGAAAGAGCTGAATTTCCGGCGTAGAACCAGCCGAAGAGTATAAAGCCGGTCTGTCCGGGAGGTATGTTTGTTGCAATATATTCCCTTTCGCCTGCCTCTAAAATCTCAGTAGAAAAGCTCTTTTCCTTGCTTGTAAGCACGTTTATAGATTTATCGGTCTTGTTTGTTACACAAAAGGAGGTTGCATAGATATCGTCATCGGAATAATATACTGATCTTACTGCAACTATATCCACGTATTCGTCGCTGTGTATAAGGATATCGCCCTCTTCAAGCTCTCTTCTGTAGAGCTTTGCGGCGTCCTTGCCTTCGGGGTATATAGCAACGCTCTTTGTGATACCCTCATCCTCAGGATCGTCATAATCGTAAATTGTAAAAAATAAGAATACGGAGGTTACCTTTTCTATAGGAAATTCACCGCCGTACAGCTCTGCGCCGCAAGTGTTATCGTAGCATAACGGATAATCTCCCGTATCATTAAAACCCGGTGCAAAGACGATAGAACCGCCCAACGTCAGTATTCCGTTTACGTAAGGATAGTCAAGATTCATTTCGATATTTTTGGACGAATTGTTTTCCACCTTAAGAGCAATGGCGGAGGAGTCAATGCCGGCGTTTCCGTTCGGATTTTCGTTTTCGGTTTTTGTTATTCCCATACAGGAGAGCTTAAAGCCATCCTCGTCAAAAATAACCGTTTCGGTATTCCCTTCAATAACTATACAATTCTTATCAAACTCGATATTGGTAAGATCGCCGGGGGCGGTGATGGAATCGCCTGAGCCTGAACCACTCTGATTATTGCCGTTACTCCTGCCACAACCTGAAAGGGCGGATACCGCCAGCATAGCGGATAAAAGAACTGCGCCGAATTTCTTCATTTTCATTTTCATTTCCTCATATTACGTTTTCGTTTTAACCCTATCTGCGGTATAACCTACGTTTATTCTGTCACTACGGAGAAAATCAGGCAACCACAGATTACCTTTTGCCTGCAAAGGTAAATGAAATTTACCTTACATTGATATGATTATAGCATACTATAGATATAATGTCAATATACTTTTTGGACATTTGGAATTTGTCGGCGTGCCGCCGCGGGCGGTTCCCTATATTTTTGAAATCAAAGATTTCAAAAATGGTCGCAGTCCTGCGGACTGCTGCCTTTTTACAGAATGTGATTTGCGAAGATTCGTTGACGGCGGTTTCACACGTTGGTAGTAATTCAAATTGGGGTTTATCGCTCTGTTAATAGGTTCCGTTTTCTATAAAGGAATCCCTCCGTCAGTCCTTACGGACTGCCACCTCCCTTTAGGCAAGGGAGGCTTTTGGTGCCGCACCAACCAAAGTCCCCCTTGCCTAAAGGGGGATGGCGGCGATAGCCGTCAGGGGGATTCGTTCCATCACATCTCCCCGTCAACCCCCGATTTACAACCCCAACACAACCAAAAAAGCGTTCAGCCTTTCTGAACGCTTTTTCTTTTACAATCCATCAATTGCCTACGGCAATTGATTCCACAACATCGTGCAAGGCACGATATATCACTCCGACGAAGTCGGAATATCACCAAAGCCAAAGGCTTTGATATCACCGAAGCTAAAAGCTTCGATATCACTGCACCGAAGGTGCTATGCTCTTTCCTTGATAATCTCCACCATTTCGCCTACGTTCTTCATAGATGAAACCTCGCCCATCTTGAAGCGCACGCCGAATTCGTCCTCTACTGCGGCGATAAGATTGATATGTGCAAGGCTGTCCCAGTCCTCGATATCATCCGCTGTGGTATCAGCGTTTACTTCAATATCATCCTCATCGAATACGTCTCTGAATACCTCGTTAAGTCTGTCATAGATTTCCTGTTCAGTCATTTTCCTTGTTCCTTTCGACCTTTATATAGTTATTCTTTGTTTTATATCCTGCCGTTTCAAGACTCCATACCGTATTGCCCTCTTCGTCCTCGCTTATCTTAGTAAAGCCGAAATCCGCATACAGCTCCTTTACCATCTTGTTTTTTGCCGTAGGATAATAATAGCCCTTAATTTCTCTGATACCCTTCTGTGCCGCTCTTTCTACAAGATTATCAAGCATGGCGTATTCCATATCACGCTTTAATACTCTGCAGCTCATAAGCCACAGAATAACGTCCAGGGTATCTCCGTTTATTTTACCGATAACCACCGATACGATACCATTATCACCGAATTTGTCAGTCAGCTTGCCATAGAGCCTTATATAGCCCTCATCCGCAAAAACCTCTTCCATTTCTGAGGTGGTAAAGCGTCTTGTGGTCAGATTAAACTGGTTGCTCTTATTTGTAAGCTGGGTTATTCTCGGCAGATAGACGGGGAGAAAATCATCAATAACGCCCACCATATCCAAGCTTGTCAGATACTCGCCGTAATCAGCAAACTGCGACTGCATAGCGGCACGCTCGGCGTTCTTCTTGTACATCTCGTTTCTCTTTAAATCATCCCCTGAAAAGGAGGTAATCTCAAAGAAATGAGAACGGTCTACCGTTCTTATATAATCCTCGGGTGCAGTCATTTCGGGTACTGCCACCATAGGAAGCTGGGAGGATACTATCGCTCTTTCAGCGGGGTTATCGTCTAAAAATACCAGAGCATCAAGACCGATATTAAGCTCATTTGCGATAGCCTCGATATTTCTGTCCTTGTTGTCCCAGTTTGCCTTGATTATTATAAAATCCTCAGGCTTTAAAATGCCTTCGGGGTGCTTAAGACCTGCAATGGCGTTTTCTTCCTCGTTCTTACTGCAGACGGTGAGCATAACGCCGGTGTTCTTTACAAGTGCCAGATATTTCTGGAATTCGCTGTACACCTGTCCCATATGGGTTTCCTGACCGATTTCGATTCCGTCAACTCCGTCGTCACCTACAACGCCGCCCCAGAGGGTATTGTCAAGGTCCAGTACCAGGGATTTTCTGTTCTTACCGAATACCGACTTTATAATGCCCGCAAGATTGAAGGCAAAATCAGGTATCGCAGGAATGCACATAGCGTACTTGTACATATGCCATGCGGCAGGCTCGCTCCATTTATCTATGCCGTAGCAAGCACTTAAGTAATTTATATCGTTAATATAAAAGCCTTCGTGACTTTCGGCATAATCGGCAAACGCCATATTGAGTCTGTTTATGAAATTCACCCTGCCTCTGTAGTCGAAGCAGTCACGGTTGCCCATCAGTCTGAAATAGGGCTGTTCAAAGTTATTCTGAATAACGGGGCAATGGTATTTGTCAGCTATTGCCTTCCACATTGTTTCAAAGTGGGAGAGCTGGTCTTTAAGTATTGCGTCAGCCTCTTCTCTTGTGCTGGTGACGTCGGGATATTTTATAATATTTCTGTTTGTGGTATGGATAAAAACAATATCGGGAGCAAACTCCTGCAGTTCGGGATTATCAAATACCGCATCCTGCCAGTATCGGTTATATTCCGACATATAAAACTGTGGCTTTATGCCGTAGTCAAGCAGGAATAATTCCGTTATATCCCTTATATCGTTGGTGGTAGAGCCGCCTAAAATGGCAATCTTCTTTTCCACCCTCGGCATATTGTCAGCAAGCAATTGCTTTTTTATTGATTTTTTCTTCTTTAATATATATCCCGCATCAAAGGGATACTGGAGTTCCTTCATTTTTAGCTCCTTTACTGTTTGGTTCTTATATAGGAGAAGTATTCACAGTTGCCGCCTGCAACGGTATAAGCACAGTTTGCGAAAAGCAGGTCGGTGGCGTCTACCTCCTTGCAGAATTTCACTACGTTCTTTTCACAGTAGCGAAGATCTATTACGTAAATGTTTTCAAAGGCTTCCGTCAGGAAGGGAATAAGGGCGTTGCCGTAGCTCTCCTTTACCACAACCAGATTTCTGCCGTTCTTTACGTCCGTCTTTACGTGGGCGATGAGATCATCGCTGCCAAGGAAGGACAGATAATAGTAGCTGGCGTCACTACATAAGAAGAGATTACCCTCTCTTGCGTTATCATAATATCTGTTATAATAGGTGGTTGCGAGCTTATCCTCATTGGGCGGATAGTAAACGTCATATTCTTCAGGATCGTTATAGAGGTTATAGTCCTGGGAATAATAGTACATAGAGCCTACGTAACCGCCATAGGTAGCCTTGCGGTACTTTGATATATCGGATATTTTAAGATTCTGACTGTCGCAGAACTCCTTTGCCGCATAATATGCGCCAAGGGGCATCCAATGGTGGTCGGTACGGGCATATATCTGCTCGTCGGTATGCTGTGCAAGTACGTCATAGACGTTTATATTTGTAATGCCTGCCTCGGAAAGCGCCTTTTCGATATATTCTATCTTATCCTTCTGAACCGAGGTATAGCCTGCGTATTCGGGCGGGTTGTAGAAGTCCACCGAGGTGGGTATTACCATAGAATAAACGCTTACCTGAGGTAAAGCCGCCTGAAATTCCTTCACGTCATAAATATACTGGTCGCAGTAGCCGTAGGTACCGCCGTAGAACATAATTCCCCAGTAATGATCGTTCATACCTGCCACAAGAATACCATTCTGACCTATATGACGGTAGCTGTTTATATCAGGCTTTACGGGTGGGGGAGTCTGGGCGGTGGTGGTATCCGACGTAATATCCGAAGCCTGCGACGAGGTTTCGGGCGGAGTGGTGTCGGTGGTCGTTGCCGAGGTTTCGGGAGCGGAGGTCTCCGTCTCATCGTAGCTTATAAAGGTCTCAGGCTCAGAGACAGAGTCGGTATCGCCGCTTGTTTCGTCAGAGCTTTCGGGAGCGTCGGAGGAAAATACTTCATCCAGATCTACCGAGGGGAGTGTAGCAGGTCCGCCGCTTGTCCCGTCTGTTCCTGAACATCCGCATAAAAGCATGGATAAAACTATTCCGATAGCTATAAATTTTGTCTTTTTCATTTGTTTTCCTTTCGGATAAAAAGCCTTACTTTGTCAGAAGATTGTTCTTTATTCCTTCCGCATTTTCGCCTACTGCGGAGAAGGTGCACATTGTGAAAAGTACGTCGGTGATGCCGTTATCCTTTACAAAGTCGGGAGCGTATACGTCAAAATATCTTACGTCGCATACGTAGATTTCCTGGAAGGAATCTATATAGAAGGGGATCTCCGCATTGCCGTAGCTGTCCTTGAATACGCAGAGCTTTCTGCCGTTCTTGTTTTCGGTTTCGATCTTTACTATCTTCTGGTCGCCGCCCATAAAGGTGGAATATGCACCGCTGGCAGGCTGTTCAACGAAGATGCTGGTATAATACTTTACGTCCTCGTCAAGGGTGAAGTCAGTCTTGTAGTAGGTGGCTGTATATTCGGTTGAAGGAATATAGTATCTGAAGGTTTCGGGATCGTTCTTTATCTGCTCGTCATATTCTGTAAAGGCGTACATCGTACCTACAAAGCCCTCAACGTCTACAGGCTCATAGGTGGATAAGTCCTTGACGGGAGTCATTGCCACGTCGCAGAATGCCTTTGCCGCATAATATGCACCAAGGGGCATCCAGTGGTGGTCGGTTCTTGTGTAGATATATTCGTCCGTCTTTGCTTCAAGTGCCGCATAGCCGTCTATATTGATAACGTTCACAAGATTGTTTGCTATACTGTTGATGCTGTCTCTGTGGCTGGCGTTATATTCTTCATAGCCGGCAGGCAGATAGAAAGCGGATGCAGTAGGCACTACCATATTGAACACGTTTACGTTGGAGCCTACCTTTTCCTTGAATTCGTTAAGGTACTTTGCATAGTTTTCACCGGTGCCGCCGCCATAAAGGGAGATACCCCATCTGTGACCGTCAATAGTGACCGCAACCTGACCGTTTGTAACAACACCGTCAACGCCTACGGGCTTGTCGTTGCCACCCTTGTTCTCGGTGGTGGTTTCGGGAGCAGATGTCTCTGTCTTGCTTTCTTCGGGTGTGCTGCTTTCTTCCTTGCTTTCATCAGGTGTACTGCTGTTTTCCGTAACAGAGGAGCTGTTATCGGAGGAGGTAGCACCTGAGCTTGTTGAAACGTCCTGACAGCCAGCTATAGAGAGGGTTACCGCCAGAGCTAAAAAAGCTGATATAATCTTATTTTTTCTCATTTATAAAGTTCCTTTCTTTTAATTAAGTGGTATTTCAGAATATAAAATCCCTATTCTAATATAGTATATCACATTAACGTGATTATTTCAACTGGAAATTGTGACAGAATTGAGAAATGCAATTTATCAAAGATAAATTGCAGGTAATAGTGAAGAGTGAAAAGTGAAGAGGAGTGGTATCAATTGCCGTAGGCAATTGATGGATTAGAAATTCGCTTTGCGAATTTCAGGTAATAGTGAAGAGTGAAGAGTGAAGAGAAGTGGTATCAATTGCCAAAGGCAATTGATGGATTTTAAAAGGCGTTCAAATCGGGGTTTATCGGGGAGATTGGTGTAATATAAATAACGGGGCGTCGGGGTAAAAAACGGGGCGTCGGGGTTAAAAACGGGTCGTCGGGGTTAAAAACGGGTCGTCGGGGACGCCGACCCCTACATTCCCCCTATAAATTTTTGTGGGCAAGGCATTACAAATTCCGTTTTCATCGGTATTTATGGCAATATTATCACAATATTATAAACCACGTCCGTAGGGGTCGGCGTCCCCGACGACCCGTTATTTATATTACACCAATCTCCCCGTCTATAATAAGAACGAATTCTGACGTTCTGATTTTTTGCATAAAAAACGGGTGACCGTAGCCACCCGTACATATTATATATATTACGCCTTGTCAATCTCTTCAAGAAGAATCTTGCGAAGCACCTGCGGATCGCAGTTACCCTTTAAGGTTTTCATGCACTTACCGAAGAGAGCCATAAGAGCCTTTTCCTTACCGCCCTTATAGTCTGCAACAGACTTGGGATCAGCGGCTACGATTTCCTTTATAACCTTTTCGATATTAGCAGTATCGTTGGATACGATGAAGTTGTTTTCTGTAGCGTACTTTTCAGGATCGATGGTTTCTTCATCCATAACAAGAAGAATCTTCTTTGCGTTACCTCTTGTTACCTTGCTTTCCATAACAAGCTTTATGAGCTTGCCTAAAGCCGTACCGTCAACCTTAAGCTGATCCATTGTACTGCCCTTCTTGTTGAGCATATTCATACAGTCGGAGATAAGCCAGTTAGCAACCTCCTTGGCTTCGCCGCATTCCTTATATGCCGCTTCAAAGCAGTCGCAGAAGGCTCTTGACTGGGTAATTAAATCAGCGTCATATTCTGATAAGCCAAGCTCATCAATGAATCTTGCCTTCTTCACTTCAGGGAATTCGGGGAGGGATGCCTTGATACTGTCAAACCATTCGTCATCGATTACGATAGGCATTACGTTAGGATCGGGGAAGTAACGGTAGTCGCCCGCCGTTTCCTTGCTTCTCATAGCGTAGCTCTTGCCCTTTACGTCGTCCCAACGGCGTGTTTCCTGAACAAGCTCCTCTGTGCCGTTTTCAAGAGCGTCGATGTGTCTTGCTACTTCGTACTCAATAGCTCTTGTGATAGCGGAGATGGAGTTCATGTTCTTCATCTCGGTACGTACACCAAGCTTTGTTTCGCCCTCTTCACGGATTGAAAGGTTTACGTCGCAACGCATAGAGCCCTGCTCCATACGGCACTGGGAAACCTTCGCAAAGCGGAGGAGTGAACGGAGTCTTTCAAGATAAGCCACAACCTCTTCTGCGCTTGAAAAGTCAGGCTGGCTTACGATTTCTATAAGGGGAACGCTGGTTCTGTTATAGTCAACGAGGGAGGTATCTGTCCAGTCATCGTGAACGAGCTTACCTGCGTCCTCTTCCATATGGATCTGCTTGATTCTGATATCCTTTTCGCCCTTGGAGGTCTGGATTCTCACCTTACCATTTACACAGATAGGTGCAAACCACTGGGTAGTCTGATAGGAGCAGGGCAGATCGGGATAGTAATAGTTCTTCTTGTCAAAGGTTGTCGTTCTGTTGATTTCGCAGTTTAACATCATACCTGCAGTCATACCAAGGTCAACAACTCTCTTGTTGGTAACGGGTAACATACCGGGCATACCGCAACAAGCAGGGCATACGTGGTCGTTCTGCTCACCACCGAATTCTGCGGAGCAGGAGCAGAAAATCTTTGATTTGGTCGCAAGCTCGATATGAACCTCAAGACCGATGACGGTTTCGTACTTCTTCATATTACTTGCCCTCCTTTATAGTCTTTACTGCATCCATAAGTGCGCTGTCGGAGAACGCCTTACCGATAAGCTGAACACCGCCGCCTACCACCGCAGGAAGACCTGTAATGGTTGCAGGTGCAGTATAGAGGTTTTCATCAAAGGCAAGATACATATTCGCATCTGTATCAGCCTTTGTAAATGCTTTCTTTGAGCTTGCAGGGAGCATTACCGCATCATATTCTGTGAATATTTCAGCAAACTTTTCCGCAATAACTCTTCTTATTCTCATAGCCTTATCGTAAAAGCTCATATAGTTATCTGTTGATAACACGTCCGAGCCGTAGATTATCATTGTCTTTAAAAGCTCACCGAAGGCTTCTGTACGGCTGTTTGTGTACAGCTCTTCTATTGTAGTGTAGTTTTCACTTCTGTAGCCGTACTTTACGCCGTCAAAACGGGATACGTTGTTGCAAAGCTCTGCGCTCATAAGAATGTTCCATGCCGCCTTTGCCTTTGTCAGTATCTCGTCATCGATTTCAGCAACTTCTACGCCGTTATCGGAAAGTATCTTCTTTGCCACTTCGATATCAGCCTTTACGCTGTCATCGGCAGAGGCTGTGATTGACTTTGCAACTGCTACCTTCTTTACTGCCTTTTCAGTAGTTAAAATCTTTTCGCACTGTGCGTCTGAAAGGCTTGTGCCGTCCTTGTCGTCGTGACCTGCAATAGCGGTAAGAACTGCCTTTGCATCAGCTACAGTCTTTGCCATAACGCCTACGGTTTCACCTGAGCAAGCGCTTGATACTGTACCGAAACGGGAAACTGTGCCATAGGTGGGCTTTACAAATACAAGGTCGCTTACAGCCGCCGCTCTTCTGGGTGCGCCGTTTACGTCAAAGCAGAGAACTGCCTTCGCTTCCTTTGCGATTTCTGCGCTTGCACTTAAAAGTGTGCCGTTATCGTCTGTTACTGCGCCTTCATATGAGGTTTCGCCAAGTAAGTCAACTGCCATTTCGCCAACGTTTGCCTTACCTGCTATTTCGTAGCCGGCTTCTGTGAGCTTTGTAACTACCTCTGCATCGAAAAGGCTCATATATCCGTCAAGCATTTTTGAGCCTGCGGTTGTAGGCATAGCCTTTGTTAAAAACATATCGTCAAGGGCAACGGCATTTGTCATAGCGCAATCACTTTTTGTTAAATATAATTTCATAGTATGACTTCCTTTCTGCCCTTATTCTACAAGTCTGGGTACCTGCCAGTAGCCTTCGCTGGTAGCAGGTGCGCCCTTCTGTAAATCTTCACGGGAATATATCTTCTTAGCCTCGTCTTCTCTTACTACAGTCATTATAGGCATAACGTGTACCATTCTTTCTACGTTTTCCGTATCAACCGCGTCAAGAGCCTTTTTTTCTTCCAGCTGCTTGTCATAGAATTTAAGGAATGCATCTCTCTGCTCTTCTGTGAGAGAAAGCTGATCAAACTTTTCAAGCAACATTAAGGTTTCTCTTTCCATAAAACAAATTCCTTTCTGTGAAACTTGGTATAATTAATCTCTTACCTTGATATGAACTTCTCTTAACTGCTGTTCCGTTACGTCTCCGGGTGCGCCCATCATTAAGTCCTGAGCGTTGCCGTTTAAGGGGAATGCGATAACGTCACGGATTGTTTCTTCTTCTGCAATAAGCATTATCATTCTGTCAACACCGGGTGCCATACCTGCGTGAGGAGGTGCACCGAAGGAGAATGCAGTATAAAGTGCGCCGAACTTTGCCTTTACGTCTTCTTCGCCGTAGCCTGCAATCTCGAATGCCTTCTTCATAATTTCAGGGTTGTGGTTTCTTACCGCACCTGATGATAATTCTACGCCGTTACATACTATATCATACTGATATGCGAATATCTCAAGAGGATTCTTGTTGAGAAGTGCGTCCATACCGCCCTGGGGCATTGAGAAGGGATTGTGTGTAAAGTCGATCTTGTTTGTCTCGCTGTTAAGCTCGTACATAGGAAAATCAACAATAAAGCAGAATTCAAATTTATCCTTGTTTATTATATCGAGGGTTTCGCCAAGCCAGGTTCTGATTTCGCCTGAAAGTCTGTCAACAACTGCGGGAGCGTCACAGATGAAGAATACCGTTTCGCCGTCCTTGATGCCTGTGATGTTGATAAGCTCTGTCTTCTGCTCGTCAGATAAGAACTTTGCGATAGGTCCCTTATATTCGTTGCCGTTTAAGGTGAGGTAACCGAGTCCCTTCATACCGATGCTGGTAGCAAACTTCAAGCTGTCCTCAAAGAACTTCTTTGATCTGCCTGCACAGTCAGCCACGATACCACGAACGGGCTTGCCCTTGAATAAGGGGAATTCTACGTGGGAGAAGAATTCTGTAAGATCGTTTATAATAAGGGGGTTACGAAGGTCAGGCTTATCTGTACCGTACTTAAGCATAGATTCATAATAAGGAATACGCTTGAAGGGTGCGGGAGAGATTTCCTTTGTTGTGAACTTCTTAAAGGTGTTGTAGATAACCTTTTCTGCTACCTCGAATACGTCCTCCTGAGTAGCGAACGCCATTTCAAAGTCAAGCTGATAGAATTCTCCGGGAGAACGGTCCTGTCTTGCGTCCTCATCTCTGAAGCAGGGAGCAATCTGGAAGTAACGGTCAAAGCCACTTGCCATTAAAAGCTGCTTGAACTGCTGGGGAGCCTGGGGAAGTGCATAGAACTTACCCTTGTGCTTTCTGCTGGGTACTAAATAGTCTCTTGCACCTTCGGGAGAGGAAGCGGTAAGGATAGGAGTCTGAATCTCCATAAAGCCCATTTCTTCCATCTGGCTACGCAGGTAGCTTAAAATCTTTGAACGAAGAATAATATTGTTATGAATCTTCTGATTTCTTAAATCAAGGAAGCGGTACTTGAGTCTTAAATCCTCACGGATAGCTGTGGAAGCGGAAATATCGAAGGGGAGTCCCATCTGGCAGGGGCCTAAGATTTCAAGACTGTCTGCCTTTACTTCTACCATACCTGTTTCGATTTTGGGGTTTACTGTTTCTTCATCTCTCTTTGTAACTTCGCCGGAAATCATAATAACTGTTTCCTTTGTTACATCCTTTAAAAGAGAGTCGTCGGACAGTACCACCTGGGTAATGCCGTAGTGGTCGCGAAGGTCAACGAAGATTACGCCGCCGTGGTCACGGATAGTGTCTACCCAGCCTGCGATAGTAACCTTTTCGCCGATGTGGTTTAAATTAAGGTCGTTACAAGTGTGTGTTCTTAACATAGTTTTTGCTCCTTTTCAGAATATATTTATCGTTATCGGGTGCAGGTCAAAAACAAAAAAGACGCCTGCCGCCCACATGGGACGAAAGACATCTTCCGCGATACCACCCAAATTGATTGTTTCCAATCCTCTCAAAAAGTCGTTTCGTGACCTGACGTGCGGTTCTACTAACAGAAAATCTGCTTTCTTCCGCAGGCTACGGAGTGTTCTTCACTTAATATCCTGCTGTCGCACTCTCACCTACTGCGACTCTCTTTGAGCGGTGTTACAAGCTACTCTCTCCATCTACGCCATAATTTTTATTTCGGGTAAAGTATATCACATTTTTACCGCCGTGTCAATATATTTTTCCGCATTTTTTAAGGGAATATTACGATTTTTTGTAAAAATTCCGCTTATTCTTCATATGCATCCACAGGGAAAGCTCCGCCCGAGTAAAGCTGATAATATTCTTCTTTATCACAGTCATACATCAGCACGGGGATAACGCCGCTGTCCAGCACCGAGCCGTCTATATAATAGTGGCTCTGTCCGTCATAATATATATCGTGGAAACGGGGATTATCCGCAACTACCGCAGTACCGACGTGACCTGCTATGATATCCATACAAAAGCTTCCCGTCTGGGCAGGAAATTTCTCGGTATAGGTATAATCGTCGGTGGTCTCCTCCCACAGCTCGCCGTCCTCCTCGCATACTCCCGCATGAACGAAAATCTGCGTATCGGTGGTATAATAGCGGGGCAGGTCGCACATCCATTGTATATATCTGTCCTCTCTTGCTTCGTCGTAATCCGTTTCATCATCAAATTCGGAAATTCTCCATCTGCCGTCAGTAACCATCTCCTCGTGGTTACCCATAAGAGCTATTACCTTGTCCTCGCCGTACCTTCTCTGAAGGGCTATTATGCGGTCAAGCACCGAATAACTGTCATAGCCGTGGATATAGTCTCCGCAGAGAATCAGCATATTCTCCCCTGACAGATCGATAAGGGATAACGCCTCGTCAAACTCGGCAATACAGCCGTGAATATCACTCATTGCATAAATTTTCATAGTAAAAACTCCTTTCGTTATATCAGAAACGGTAATCGGAAGAGTATTCCGGCTCATATGCGATAACCGGCCATGCCGCCTGCCTTGTCATACGGTAATATCTGCCGGTGTCGGTATCATACATAAGTACGGGCAGCTTATGACTTTTACGGGTGGAGCCGTCTATATAATAGTGGCTCTGTCCGTCGTAATATATATCGTGGAAATGTCTGTTCCTTGCAATAGTGCTGGTACCCGTATGCCCTGCAATTATATCCTTGCAGAATCTACCCTTTCTTTTTGAGAACTGCCACAGATATTCGTCATCGGTGGTACTCCATTGCCACAGCTCCTCTGCTTCCTCGCAGATTCCTGCGTGAACGAAAATCTGCTTTTCCGTTTCATAGTAGCGGGGAAGGCTTTGCATCCATTCTGCGTATTTCGCTTCCCGTTCCTCGTCATACAGGGGCGTGCCTTTATCTACTATGCTCATTTCTCCGTCTATGACCATTTTTTCGTGGTTACCCATAAGGGCTATTACCCTGTCGTTTCCGTACTCCTCCTGCAAGGCTGTTATGCGGTCAAGTACAGAATAACTGTCATAGCCGTGGATATAGTCCCCGCAGAGAATCAGCATATTGTTCCCCGATAAATCGATAAGGGATAACGCCTCGTCAAGCTCGGCAATACAGCCGTGAATATCGCTCATTGCATAAATTTTCATATATTTCCTTTACTATTTATATTTGCTTTAATCTTTCCAGCATAAGTTTACTGCGTTCTTTTATGCAGGCTGTAGCATTTTTAAAATATTCGTTACATTCTTCTTTTTCTTCCGGCAAGACCTTTCCCGAAAAATGACCGTACCACAGTTCCTTCGGTCTTCCGTAGTTTCCGTTATTGTTCTCTTTTTCTACAAAGGGAGAAAGGAAATTCTTTTCTACAAAGGTGTTCCAATTACCAAAGCTTTCAAGCCAGCCCATAAAATTTTCTTCTCTGACATGCGTTCCTTCACTGCCACTGAGTCTGGTAGCAATTATCATCGCCTCATGTCTCATATCATTCTTCGCAAGTGTTTTATAACAGTTATATATGATTGCCAGAGCCAGATCAAAATAATCCTTTGTTTCGCCATTTCCTCTTATCTGGTTGCATCCTACGGGGTAGGGCATAAAATTGCCAAGAGTATGATAACTGTCCAGATATTCTATAAGAAAAACGTTATCTGAAAGCCACTTTTTAAAACTGTCATCACTCTCGTCATAGTATCTGTCTATGATATAGTTCACCGACATTTCTTGACGTGATTCTATCTGACTTTTGAAACGTTCCGATTCCCCTGACTTGCTTTTTACTACAAGTTTGTTAAGAGTAGTGGCGGGAGAATTCAACGTATCCGCTTTTATACAACCTTTATCGGATAAACAATATTTCAGATGCTTTTCATCCCACAAAAGTCTGTATATAATCTGAAGCAGGGCGCAGCCTGAGTCAGGATCGCATAGACCTTTAAAATATCCTTCTGCCTTTAGTTTGACAAATTTTTTCGATGCATTTTCATAAACCTCGTTAAAGTCTCCGGCTGAAGCTTTATATACCATAAAGCGTTCAAGTCCTTTAAGCACTTTGTATCTGTCACTTGCCGAATATGATGAAAAATCATATTCGGAAGGCTGTGATAGATTTAAAAAATCTGCTACTTTTCTTTCTTCTGCTGTCATTATACATCCTCCGGAAATATTACTGTGTGGGGTAAAAAAGAGACGGAATCGTATTATAACATTATCGGAGCGACTTGTCAACAGTTTTTTGAAATATTTTTTTCCTCTTGTTTTCCGTCACCTGAAAAGGGATGTTTTTGTAAAAACGATTTCATAAAAAAAGAGCCGTTTTTTCCTTCAATATCACCAAAAACCGCATCCTAATTTTGTTACATTTCACATTGACAAAATCTGCAAAATGTTCTATAATAATAACGATATTACACTTTTCGCAATATAAGTGTATGAGGAGGTAGCTATGACCAATATAACTTTAATAACAGGCGGAGCGGCAAGCGGTAAGACAAGATGGGCGTTGTCCTTCTTCAAAAACTGCGATAACGTGCTTATCGTAAATACCGGCAGACAGCTCACAGATGAAACAGTCAACAGAGTAAATTACATCTGTAAGACCAACGGAGTTGACTGGGTAATTATGAACGACGTAAAATCTCCCTGCGACGTGGTAAAGGATCACAAGTTCTATATTTTTGACAGCCTTGCCTCCTACACGTCAAACGTGATCAACGAGGTATGCCCCGACGTTAACAACATCACTCCCGAACAGCAGGAAACCGTGCGCAGAACGGTTGTTGATAACGTTATCGAAATGATGCAGAGAGTAGAAAAGCTCAACGGCGCACTTGTTATCATCACTATCGAACCCGGCTTTTCCGTATGCCCCAAGGATAAGGATCAGATACTGTTCAGACAGATTCTCGGTGCAGTAAATCAGCGTATAGCAAACACCGCTTCAGAGGTTTATATGTCCGCAAGCGGTATTCAGTTTAAAATAAAGTAACGAAGGGACAGGTAACAGACTATGAGTATTGATAAGTTAATAGAATTCGCAAGAAGCAAGAACGCTTCGGATATACATCTTACCGTAGGTGCGGCTACAGCTATAAGAATCAACGGCAAGCTGATGCGCTTTTCAGGTATGGATGACAGCCTTGTAAACAAGACCATTCTCTCCATGCTTTCAGCAGAACAGGAAAGAAAGCTGGGCGACGGCGACGATATCGACTTCTCCTTCTCCACAGAAAGCGGTGCAAGACAGAGAGTCAACGTATTCCGTCAGAGCGGCAAGTTAGCGGCAAGTATCCGTCTGTTAAACGAAACCATCCCTTCCTTCCAGGATATCGGACTTCCTAACTACGTTACAGATATGCTGACCGCACTTAAAGGTCTTATCCTTGTAACAGGTGCTACAGGTAGCGGTAAGTCCACAACCCTTGCTACAATGGTTGACTACATAAACGAACACCGTCAGTGCCACATCCTCACCATCGAGGACCCTGTAGAATATCGCTACACTCCCAAGGCGGCTACCATCCGTCAGCGTGAAATCGGCACAGACGTTAAGGGCTTCAACTACGCTTTAAGAAGCGCCCTTCGTGAAAACCCCGACGTTATTCTTGTCGGCGAAATGCGTGACTATGAGACTATCAAGCTTGCTCTTACAGCGGCAGAAACAGGTCACCTCGTTCTCGCTACCCTTCATACAACAGGTGCTATTCAGACCATCAACAGAATCATAGACGCCTTCCCCAACGAAGAACAGAACCAGGTAAGACTTCAGCTCTCCTTCTCCTTAAACGGCGTTATCTCCCAGTGCCTTATGCCTATGCCTGAGGATAAGGGCAGAGTTGCGGCATTCGAGATACTCCGCAACACAGAAGCGGCAGCCAACCTCATCCGTTCCGAAAAGGTATTCCAGCTGCGTACAGTTATGCAGGCTGGTTCAAAGGCAGGTATGGTAACCCTTAACGAAAGCTTAAAGCGTCTGTACCTCGAAGGTAAGATTTCCAAGGAAACCGCTATGGAATATACCGATGATAAGGCAGAATTAGCTTCTCTTATCTGATAGGATTTAACTGAATCAAGAATTTTTCACCCGATTTCGCAGGAAATCGGGTGATTTTTTTGCACAAAAAATCGGCACACTCTTTGTGAGTGTGCCGTCTGCTATTTACTTCTGATATACGGGGCTTATTATTCTTTCCTCAAACTCCTTTTCAGGGAGCGGTCTGTCGAAATAATAGCCCTGAATGATATTACAACCCATTTTCCGTATTTTTTCGACAATGGACTTATCCTCTACGCCTTCGCAGATAGTTTCCATACTCAGCTCCTTTGCCATATGCAGTACGTTTTCAAGCACCACGTGACCTCTGCCGTCATCCTTGTTGCTGGTGAGTGACTTATCCAGCTTCAGTACGTCAAAGTCCAGATCCTTTAAAAGTGCAAGGGAGGAATATCCCGTTCCGAAGTCGTCCATAGAAACCACAACTCCGTAGCCCTTGAGATCGTCGATAGCCTTCTTTATGGCGTTGAAATCGTCTGTGTAGGCGGTCTCAGTAAATTCTATCTCGATGTATGACGGTTCAATGTCATAGCGGTTGAGTACACGCATAATCTTTTCTGCAAGGTGAGGGAAGCGCAGGTGGATCTTTGAGAAGTTTACCGATATGGGAACTATTCTCTTACCCTCGTTTTTCCACTTTTTAAGCAGTCTGCAGGTATGCTCAAGCACGAACATATCAAGATGTCTTATAAAGCCGGTATGCTCTGCTATGGGGATAAAGTCCATAGGAGAAATAAGCTTGCCGTTCTTGTTCCAGCGGATAAGCGCCTCTGCACCTGTCAGCATACGGTTGTCTATTCTTACCTTCGGCTGATAATATACCACAAACTCGTTGTTATTAAGTGCCTCGGGCATTTCTGATTCTAATATGATAAGCTCCAGCTCTCTCTTTATGGCTGTCTTATCGTAATATACTATATCCTGCTCGCTCTTTCTTCTTGCTACGTCAAGACAGCTTTCTGCACGGGCAAGAGTCGTATTGATGTCGGTTACCTCATCGTCCAGCTTTACGATACCTGCACGCAGGGAAATTGTATAGATCGTCTTCTCCTTGCCGTAATAAAAGTCAATGGGGAGCTTTGTAAAATTGGCAAGATGGTCGCTTAAATGCTCTTTTCTTACCATCAGGCAGAAATTATCACTACCCTGCCTTGAGCATATTTCGTCATTATCCATAGTAGTGTTGAGCTTCTGTGCATATTTGACGATAATGTCTGTAGTCGCCTGATAGCCGAAAAGGTTATTCAGTACGTTACAACCCTTGACGTTTGCTCTTATAACTGCATATTCCGAAAGTCTGCCCTCTGAGAGAATCTTGTTGTAGAACGCCCTGAAGCCCTTTGCATTGGGTATTCCCGTCTCTCTGTCAATGTGGGACAGCATTCTTTGTGCCTCTAAGGTATAGGCACAGCTGTAGCACATACTGAGCACGTTTGTAAGAAGCTCGAATACCTTGCGGTCATCCTCACTTAAATCGGTAAAGGACTTTTCAAGATAATAGGTATATACAAAGGTGCTGTCCTCGTTGGCACGCTTTATCTTCTTGCTGTATATGGCGTTTATGCTGTCATCGGAATATATCTCGCTTTCTGTCTCCTCACCGATAAAGGAGATAGTACGTACTATTTTTCCTATACCTAAGAATTTTGCAAGAACAGAAAATTCTGACACCTCGGAAATGCTCTTGATACCACGGCATAGGACGTCCTGAGTAAGCTTTTCGAGCTGTCCTATTACTATATCCATAGTATCACTTCCTTAGTCTGCCGTAATTGTACTTATATAGCTATGTAATCGTAAACATAGCGGTATATGAATATCATACCACAAAACGGTTGAAATTTCAATAAGTCAGCGGTTTTTTTTGTTAAAACTATAACATTTTTCTTCCTTTGACGCTTTGCACAATCCCTTTAAGCCTTTATTAGCTATAAACAACACAAAATCAGTAATAAATACTGAAATGTAAAGGATTACAGAAATTTTCTTTCGTCAAAATGCCGAAATACTGTTATTATTTTCCTGTATTTTTGTCATAATAGTGCTTATTTTTGCTGATTCTTATTCAGAAAGCTCATAATTTACAGGCGTTCTGTGATACAGATCGTCAAGCTGGTTATATATTTCGGTATAGGTCATCTTGCGGAAGTTTATCTTACAGCGGCCGCCGTAGTTTGCCTCATATACCCATAAGCCGTCCGCCTCTACAGAGTACACAACAAGGTAATGGGGATAATAATAGGCTACGTTGTCATAGGCTAAATAATCCCCCGGGCGAAAGCTGTTTATCATCCATTCCTTTATGGCGTCTTCCGTCCATTCGTTATTGGTTCTGTTATAGGTGGTGCAGATATTTTCACCTGCTCCGTTGGTACCGCTGAAGAGATATTCAAACACCTCCATAGCAAAGCCTGCGCACTGGATACCGCTGTTATTCAGCACGGTGCTTCTGCCTATAAGACAGGTACAGCCCGATTCGTAACCCGTATTGCAATAGCTGTGGCAGGTGCAGGCCGAGGTCATAAGCGTATTATAATAGTTGCCGAGCTTATAGCTGTGTACGTAGGAATTTATCTGTCGGTCGTGGCTTCCATCCATCATCTCGTCAAGACGTTCTTTTATCAGATCCTGCATATAGGTCTTTTCTATTATCATAAAGACAAGCTCTGCACTACCCGTGTAATTGCCCGTACCCGATACCGTGACAGTACCCTTTCCTGCGTTTACGTTATCGGTGTAGCCGTCTATTATAAAATCAGTATCCTGAAGCAACGTGTAATTGCCGAAGGTTATCAGTGGTACGGGAGTAAGCTCTTCACCCGTATAGGTCATATTGTCACAGATAAGCTTGCAGTTATTTATATCAAGGGGAAGTATCTGGAAGGGAATCTCCCTTACCGTGCCGTAGCTGTCGCCCATACCTGTAACGGTGATTATTGTAGTACCTGCGTTTTTATTGTTTTCGTAGGTGAGATAATAATCCGTGCCGTAGACAAGCTCCTCCCCGTTATAGGTGAGTATTACCTCAGGGCGGATATATTCGCCCGTGTAGATATGGGGCGGTATCTCATTCACCAAAGCTAAATCAAGGGGGGTAAGCCCGGATACCTTAAAGGTCTTCTGAAGCGTACCCGTATAATTTCCTATGCCGCTTACTGTAACAGTCTCGTATACGCCATCCTGCCCGGAAGTCAGGGTATAGTCGTTACCCTCCTCCAGCAGATATTCTCCGTAATATACAGCTATGCTGTAGCTGTCATAGCTTTCTGAAAAGCTGATATTTATTTCGCCCTGCGAAATATCCGCAGCTGATATCTCAGCGTTGATTACTTTTTCGCCGCTGAAATTTCCGATTCCCGTTACGGTTATTTCGTGAGTACCCACCTTGTCGGGCAGGGTTACGGAAAAGTCCTCGGAGGACAGCTCCTTGCCGAGATATTCCGCCTTTATCTGATATTCCGTTCCGCTCGGCAGATACTGTCCCGAAACGGAAAACTCCGCCATGGAAATATCCGCAGGCAGTACGTAGAATCTTTCGTTTATAGCGCCGACGTAACGTCCTCTGCCCTTTATGACAGCCGTCGCCTTGCCGACGTTGATATTATCCTCATACTGTACTATATAGTCGGTACCCTCCGTAAGGGTGACGCCGTTATAGGTTACCGTCACGGGCGGCGTCACAGCGTCTGCGGTATAGGTGACGTCCTCGCAGTCCGCCTCTGCTTGAATCAGCGGTACTCTTATACTGCTGTACAGTACCTCCTTGCTACCAGTAAGGCCTCCGATACCGCTCACCTTTACCGTTACGGTACCGTCGGAATTATCTGTATAGCTTAAGGTATAATCCTTGCCCTCGGTAAAATATCTTCCGTCAACCGATACGCCCACCTTCGGTCTTTTACCATCGGTGTTGTAGAAAACGTCGGAAACGGATATTTCCGTATCGGCAATATCCCGCTGTTTTATAACAAAGCTTTTTTCTGTTGTTCCGTAATATACGCCTATGCCCTTTATAATTACGTAGCCTGTACCTATTGCCTTGTTATCCCTGAAGCTCAGGGTATAATCGGTGCCGTGGGTAAGGGTAGTGTTGCCGTTTGTTATTACGGGAATCGGCATTGCTCCACCAGGGGAATACAGCACCTCTCCGATTTTGGCAATATCGCAGTCGGATATGCTGAAGCCTTCGGCAAAGGAGATATTTTTTAGTAACAAAAAAACGGCAGGGAACATCATCAGCACGCATAAAAGCATTGCTACAAGCTTTTTAGCTGTTGTTCCTCTTGCCGTCATTGTTTATATCCTTTCGCGAAAGTTACCTGAATTCAATATCATTGGGGCCGCATACTATTCTGCATACGCCGTATTCTGCCGAGGTGGTGGTAGTAAAGCTGTTGAGATTTATTCTCACGTTGGGGTAGACGTGCTTTAACACCTTTACCGTTACCTCTTCCTTGGCGTTTATGATGCGGTCGATTTCCTCTATTCTTGCTCTTATCGGCTTTTTGTCCATAGCCTTCTGCACCTTCATACGGATCGCAGAGGAGATGAACGCCTCCTTGGACTCGTCAAGATGCTCGCCGTTGCGCCTCTTTTCCTGAAGGAATTCTATAGAGGTATTTATCTTTGCAATGGTTTCGTCTATTTCCGCACACTGCTTTTCAAGGGAATCCTTTTCCATAACAAGATTTGTGATACTTCCTATCGAAACTACCGTATGGATGTAGTTCTTGTGTCCCAGCTGTGCTACTGTAAAGTTACCCATTACACTACACTCGCCACCGACAAGTACACCCGGCTTTTTGGTGCAGTCAAGACTGCCCTCTATCTTTATCTTACATCCGATAAGGGAGGTACTTGTAAGGTCTCCCTTTGCGGCTATGGTGTTATTTTCACCAAAGCCTATATTGATATTGCCCATAGAGGCAAGCGTACTGCTGAATACACCGTTCTTGACTGTAATATCGCCCTGAGCCGACAGCACAGCGCCGGTTACCATACCCTTTACAGTTATGGATTTGCCTGCTGTGACGGTAAAGCCCTCCTGAACGCTACCATTGATTACTATATCGCCAAGGAAGTTTATGTTACCGGTTGCAACGCATACGTCCTCGTGGATCGTAAAGGTTGTTTCTACCGAGAAGTTTCCACCTTTGAAAATAAGATTTCCGCTTTCTGATGCATAAAGCTTCGTCTTATCTGCAGAAAGCACGGTATTAGCGCCCTGAGGCACTACGGGAGGCTTGCCGGGAAGGGGAAGTATCTCCTGCCCGAATACGTTCATACCCTTTTCGCCTTCAGTTTCATAGGTTATCTCGCAGATAATGTCATTCTGCTGTACGTTTACTACAAGTCCTAAATCACGGTAGTCAACGCTGCCGTCCTCCAGGGTTCTCGGTACAAGCTTCTTTACCTGCTCGTACATATTCTTTACGTAGCCGTCCTCACCGTTCTTTGCCGCAACGCCTCTTGCTACGGTAAATACCTTGTCATACAGCTTGTTTGCCGCTATTTCAAATAACAGGTCTTCGTCGATACCGTATTTTACGTGTTCATCCTTCAGAACCTGCTTCATCATTTCTACCGTTACGTCCTTGCCGCCGAACTGAGGCGCAAAAACGCACATATTTGCTTCAAGTTTGCTGTCGCTTACTACCACCTTGGGTACAGCGTCACAGCGCAAAGCAGGATTTACGTTTGCCATTCTTGATAAGGGATCAGGTGTATTGCCTGCGGCTTTCTTTGCCGCATCCTGCTGTTCCATCTCAATAAGCTCCGCCATTGAGATACCGCCTATTCCGTTCAGGTTGTTGTCAGCCATAACGCACCCTCTTTTCTATAATAGTATCATTTAAAAGCTTTTAAGAAAACGCCGTGTTTATATTGTCTTGTTACCCTTGAGACTTGACATTACCAGCAAGGAACCATCCTCGCTGTAGAACTTTATCGTTCTTCCGTAATCCAGTCCCGTATCCTCCGCCGTAATAGGTACACCCAGCTTTGCAAGCTGTTTTTTGGTAGCCTCTACGTTTCTTTCGCCAATGTTCATGGTGTTGCTTATAGTACCGAACATATTCGCCCCGCCCGCTATCTTTGCGGTAAGCCTTGAAGGGATCGCACCGTTCTTTATAAGCTCGTTATATAAAAGCTCTATACCCGTGTCGGCAAATTTCATTTTATTGCTATCCGTTACTATAGCTGTACTGTCAGGCAGCATTATATGTGCCATACCTGACACACCGCTTACGCTGTCCCTCATACAGATACCCACACAGCTACCGAGCGCATAGGTCACTATCTCGGCAGGCCCTGTACAGGTCTTTACATCGGATATTCCGACTATGATTTTCTCCATTATCAGCAAACCCCCAGCTTTCCTAAAAGCGTCTCAAGGGAATCAACCGTAGGAATAAGAAGCATTTTGGAGTGGATTTCTACCTCGTCCATAATAAACTGCTCTGTTATCATGAGTACCTTGTCGCCTACCTGAGAGAATTCTACTACAGGCACGTTCATAATTGCACCAAGCATATCCACCGTCATAGCAGGTACGGAAATATCAATAAACATATTGGCTATGTTTGCAATAGCGTTTACGTAGCTACCGCCCATGATGTTACCGATCTCGTTCAGTACCGACATATCCGAAGCGTCAAGCTCTAAAAGTGAGAAGGGGTGATCTCCCATAAGAGTTGTGCAGATGGTCTTTGCAAAGGGCTCTTCAAGAAGGAACATTATAATACCCTCAACGTCTCCTGAAAGTCTTATAAGAATACCTACAACGAGAGTCTCAGGCTTGCCCATAGCGTCCATTGCCTCCTGAAAATCAAGCAGGCATACCTCAGGCACCTTCATATCTACAATTCTTGATAAAAGCTGAGCTAATGCTGTTGCCGCATTGCCTGAGCCTATGTTTCCTATTTCCTTAAGTACGTCCAGCTGTACAGAGTTTAAGTCTTCGTATTTTTCTATCGCCATGGGTTTAACGTCCTTTCTGATTTATCTTAATACATATATAATATTCCCTTAATGCTAAGGCAACACCGCAAAACACATATCGTATATATGCTTTGCGGTATTGCCCTTCCTGTCTTTACAGGAAAGGCGTTTTTACCGCAATCAGCGGAGATTGTTTGAGATTCTTTCAAGCTCATCTGCCGTCTGTACGATCTTTGCACTGAGCTGATAAGAACGCTGAGTTTCTATGATGTGTACCATATCGCCCGCAATGTCGGTATTGGAGCGTTCCAGCGCCTGCCATATCTTTTCAAGCGTGGGGTCGGCAACAGCCTCTCCCGACCTCTCTGTAGCGGTAAACTTGTTACTGCCGAGAAGTTCGAGTCCAAAGTTATTGTCGAAAGCATATACACCAATCATATCTGTAAGTGTGGCATAGTCAGGGGTTGTCGTACCTTCTATAAAGGGTACTGTGATGTGATTTCCTTCGTAGTCAAGTACAAATTCTCCGTTTGCACTTACAAGCTCCCAATGATCGTCAATCTGGGAAATCTGAAAATCGCCCGCTCTTGTGTAGTTTACCTCACCGTATCTGTCCTGTACTGCGAAAAAGCCTTCTGCATGAGGAATTGCAAAATCAAGCTCTCTGTCGGTATAGATAAAGGTACCCTCGCTGTACATAAGGTCGGTCTTCTGCACGTGTTCGCCGTGACCTGTCTGCCATTCGGGTTCTGTTGCACGCTGAATTGTGTAGATACAATCCGCAAAGCTGGGACGGGACGCCTTAAAGCCTACCGTATTTACGTTTGCTATGTTGTTTGAGTAGATGTTAAGTCCTTCCTGCTGTGCAATCAGTCCGGTTCTTGCTGTGTAAAAAGCAATATTCATTCATTTTCCTCCTTTCATCACAGTTTGATAATTTCGCTCGACGCTCTGCCGTTAAGCGTATCCATGTACTTCAGTATGGAGCTTGCCGCCTCGAAAAGTCGCTGTACCTCCATAGCGTGAGTGATTTCCTTATTGGCGTCTACGTTGGATTTTTCAAAAGCGCCCTGAATGATATCGAATTTTTCGCCTTCAGGTATCGTCATATCTCCATCGTAGGCATAAAGATTGTCGCCCACCTTTTCCACATTCGCATCAGCAGGAATGTAGGAAAGCATAAGTCTGTCAATAATCTCGCCGTCGGTATTCAGGATATTGCCCTCGTTATCCACAATAAAGTCATCATTGCCGATAAAGATGTCGCCTCGTTCACTCTGTACACGTCCGCTGTCGCTGAGACAAAGATAACCCTCGCCGTCAAGCTCGAACTGTCCCTTTCTCGTCTGCAGTATTCTGCCTGAGGGAGACTCTACGTTGAAATATACGTTTCCGTGAATTGCAATATCGAAGGGGCTTTCGGTAAATTCCAGCGAGCCCTGTTCTAAATTCGTCACGTTGACGTCTACGTAGGTCTGTGCAAAGGAGCCTGAGGTCTTTCGTCTGTTTTCGACAAGTATCAGCTCTTCCTGAAAGGTATTGGTAACAATTTCATCCTTCTTGTAGCCTGCGGTGTTGATGTTGGCAACGTTGTTCGCAATGGCATCAAGGGAACGCTGATGGTTTATCATTGCCTGCGCAAGATTATAAAACGCTCTCTGCAAAGTTTTTTCACATCCTTTCTGTAGTTTTGTTTATATGATACCCCTTGGGGTTATCATCCCTTTATGTAGGCTTCCAGCTTTGTCTTGAGACTCAGCATAGCCTTTGAATGTATCTGGCATACTCTCGACTGGGTAATGCCGAGAACCTTCGCAATATCGGTATATTTCAGCTTTTCGTAATAATACATCGTTACTACCTGCTTTTCCTTTTCGGAAAGGCTTGCGATAGCGTCAAGTATTACCTGCTTCTTTTCCTTTTCGTACATACGGCTGTCGGCGTTTCCACCGTGGCCGCTCATATTCTGTTCTAAATTGTCCTCGTATAAAAGCTCCTCAAAGGAGAGGGTTATCATACCTGCCGTATTTGCCATAAGTCTGCCCAGCTGCTCCTCGGTAAAGCCCATAGCCTGGGCAAGCTCCTCGTTGGTGGGCGCTCTGCCAAGCTCCGAATTGAGCCTTGCAAAGGTCTCGTCAAGCTGTTTTGACAGCTTTCTTATCTGTCTTGGCACACGGTCAAGCTTTCTCATATAGTCGATAATTGCGCCCTTTATCTTTATAGAGGCGTAGGTCTCGAATTTTACTCCCTTACCTGCGTCATATCCGTCTATTGCCGCCATTAAAGCGAGAACGCCCTCATTTACCACATCGTCGGTTTCTACGTAACCCATATAGATATTGCGCATAGTACCCGCTACCACCTTGACAAGCTCAAGGTTTATAAGCACTATTTCGTTACGGACGTTGACGTCGCCGGTCAGCTTGTATTTTTCAAGCAGCTCGGGAATACGTTCCTTACTCTGTGACGATACAGCCATAAAGCATTCTCCTTTCTGCAGAATTTACGGAAATTACATTGTGATATTTCCTATTGCCTGAATCTGCGTGGTGTTGTCTATCTCGCTGTAGGAGAGAACGGTAACACCGGGGATAAACTGGTCTATCAGCTTTTTGAAGTATATTCTTACAATGGGAGAGGTAAGCACGATAATGCTGGGGATAACGTCCTTGACCTTATCTATCTCTTCTCCCGTGATATTTACAATGCGCTGGATAAGCTCGGGATCCATAGCAAGATAGCTACCCTGATCCGACTTCTTTACGCTACCTACGATAGTATCCTCAACCTTGGGATCTATAGTGATTACACGGAGCGAATTAGCCTCGGCAAAGCGTCTTGTGATAGTACGCTTCAGCGCCTGTCTTACGTACTCGGTTACAATGTCTATATCCTTGAGTGCGCCTGCATGGTCGCCAAGGGTTTCTAATATGGTTTCCATATCCCTTATCGGTACGCCTTCCTTTAAAAGCAGGGACAGTACCTTTTCGAGATAGCCAAGGGAAATGGTGTTCGGTATAAGGTCGTCCACAAGGGTGGGATTCGTAGCCTTGATATTTTCCACCATAGTCTTGACGTCCTGACGGGACAGAAGCTCACAGCAATGCTGTTTTATAACCTCGGACAGATGGGTGATCATAACCGATACGGGATCTATAAGGGTGTAACCCGCCACGTCCGCCATAACCTTCTTGTCTGCGCTTATCCACTTGGCAGGAATGCCGAAGGCAGGCTCTACCGTATCGATACCGTCAATGGGATTTATTACGTCGCCGTTATCAAGAGCTAAATAGTGGTCGGCAAGAATATCGCCTCTTGCTACCTCCTCGCCCTTTATCTTGATTACGTACTGGTTGGGGTTTATTTCAGGGTTATCGGTCATTCGTACTGACGGAATAACCATACCCATATCAACGGCAAACTGTTTTCGGAACATTACCACTCGGTCGATAAAGTGACCGCCGCTCTTTTCGTCTACAAGATGGAGCAGGCTGTAGCCGAATTCCATCTCCAGCTGTTCCACGTTAAGAAGCTTGAATACGTTGTCGATGTCTCTGTAAAAATCGTTGTCGGAGGTGGGTGTCTCCTGCATCTTTGCGATGCTTTCCCGTTCCTTCTGTGCCGCCTCTGCCGCCTTTATCTTCTTTTCGGTACCTGAAAGCTTCCAGCCGAAGAAGAAGAGTGCCGCACCAACGCCAAGCAGAATTACAACAGGGAAGCCAGGGATGATACTCAGCGCCGCAATGATTATACCTGCTATCATAAGCACCTTGGGCTGACCCGTGAACTGCTTTGCAACGTCCGCATTGAAGCTGTCGGTACTTGCGGCTCTTGTTACTACCATACCTGTTGCTACGGAAATCATAAGAGCGGGAATCTGTGAGCAAAGACCGTCACCTACGGTTGCAAGGGAGTAGGACTCGATAACGCCCATTATCTCCTTGCCGTCCATAATACCCAGCACCGCACCGCCGATAAGGTTTATCAGCGCTGTGATAATGGAGATGATGGCGTCACCCTTTACGAACTTAGTAGCACCGTCCATAGCGCCGAAGAAGTCACTCTCACGTTGTACCTTTGCACGGCGTATCTTTGCTTCCTCGTCGGTTATTGCGCCTGCGTTTAAGTCAGCGTCAATGGACATCTGTTTACCGGGCATAGCGTCCAGAGTAAATCGTGCCGCAACCTCGGATACACGTTCTGAACCCTTGGTAATTACAAGGAAGTTTACGATTACGATAATTATAAAGATGATAAATCCGAAGATGGCGTCACCGCCCATTACGAATTCACCGAAGGTGGCAACTACCGCACCCGCATAGCCGTTTGACAGAATACCTCTTGTAGTGGAGACGTTCAGCGACAGTCGGAATACCGTGGTTAAAAGCAGTATCGTCGGGAAGATGGAGAACTCAAGAGCCTCCTTTATGTACATTGTCATAAGTAAGATGACAAGGGATAAGCCTATATTAACTATCAGAAGAAAGTCAAGCAGAGCTGTCGGCAGGGGTATGATGATTGCAAGTACGATAAAGATAACGAAAACTGCAAATACGTTGGTCATCATCTTTTTTACCATGCCTTATACTCTCCTTTCCTCAAGATTACACCTCAAGCTTTCTGTTCTGTGCCTCGTATACCATAGCCAGCACCTCGGCTACCGCCGTATAGAATTCTCTCGGTATCTCCATTCCCACGTCCACCGCATCGTAAAGACCACGGGCAAGGGGTGGATTCTCTGTTATATACACATTATTTTCTTCTGCCACTTTTACTATTTTAAGTGCCAGCGCATCCGCACCCTTTGCAACTACCACAGGTGCTTTGAACGCTATTTTCTGATTATATCTTAAAGCAACTGCAAAGTGGGTAGGGTTTCTTACTACCACGTCGGCGGTAGGAACCTCTGCCATCATTCTCTGCTGTGCCATTTCCTGCTGTTTTCGTTTTATCTTGCTCTTTATCTGGGGGTCACCTTCCATCTGCTTGTATTCCTCCTTGACCTCCTGCTTTGACATCTTCATCTTCTTTTCAAAGCTCCACCACTGGAATACGTAGTCAGCCGCTCCCACAAACACGAGCATTATCATTATTGTCGTAAGCAGTCCCATAACCGTTTCGGATATGAAGGCTACTATTTTTATAACGTCGGTATCGATAAGCTTTGCAAACTGCGTCATCTTTTCGGATACCTGCATATAAAGTACCGCTACTACAACGGTTATTTCAATAAGACCTTTCAGTATTCCCACCGCCGCCTGCAGTGAGAAAAGTCTTTTTATTCCCGAAAAGGGATTCAGTCGGCTGAATTTCGGCTTCATCGCCTCGCCGCTGAAAAGCCCCTTCGTCTGTACGATTACAGGGAGTACACCCAGTACCATACCTGCAAGAAGTATCGGCCCTACCGTGCATATCGCTATAATAAACACCGACCACATTATATTCATCATAAATTCGACAGAGCTACCGGTATTGCCGATGCTCTCCAGACTATGCTCCATATAATCAAGAAGCATACTGAACATTGTGCTGCCGAATATGGATAAGAATGCGAATATACCGACGATAAATACCGCATTGCTGACTTCCTTGCTCTGCAGTACCTCGCCCTTTTTTCTGGAGTCCCTTCGTTTTTTCGGGGTGGCTTTTTCGGTTTTCTCTTCGCCTGCCAATTAAACCAACTCCTATCCTCCGAGAATTCCAAGCAATCCGTAAAGATTCTGCCACATTATTCCCATAAGTCTTTCGATAAAGTCCGCCATAGGCTGTGCCAGCATCATCAGGATAAGAAGTGCAATAATTACCTTCAGCTGAATGTTTACCGCAAATACGTGAATGGATGGTACCGCCTTCATCAGTACGCCAAGGCAAGCTTCGGTGATCAGCTCGACTGCAAGCAACGGAGCCGCAAACTTTACCGCTAAGGTCATTACCGTACCGAAATAATTGGCTATCGCCCACATTACGTCAGCGTTGAAGCCTGAAAAACCTATAGGCAGGGTTTCATAGGATATGTGAAAAAGCTTTACGTAGGATAAATGTCCGCCCGTCATAAAGAAATAGAGGATGAACATATAGTAATAGACGTTTGCAAAAAGCGGCATCGATACGCCGGTTGCAGGGTCCATAGCCTTTGCCATACCAAGACCTGACTGGGTATCTATTATTTCGCCCGCATAGATGGTAACCGTAAGTATAAGGTTTACCATAAAGCCTAAGATAAGACCAAGCCCCAGCTCCTTGAATATATCAAACACCAGCATAAGGGTACTTGTAGGGTTGTAGCTGATGCTACCCATGGTGCTTGCGAAAAAGACCGCCATTACAAGGGTCGTACCCGCCTTCAGCCTCATCGGGAAATTGTTACGGCTGAATATGGGGTTAAAGGTGAATATTCCCGACACTCTGCAAAGTATGAGTATAAAGCCGAGAAAATTGTTTACGATCATATCCCATACGTCGGCTAAAGTCATCAGCTTACACCAACCGTCGCCATAAGATCGAATATGTAGGTCATGAATTCTATACAGCTGTTTATCATCCAGGGACCTAAGATAAGCAGGGCAAGTGCTACGACTACCGCCTTTGGTGCAAAGGACAGAGTCTGCTCGTGTACCTGCGTTGCCGCCTGAAGAATTGCTATGATAAGACCTACCACTACCGCTATAATTAAAATCGGGAGTCCCAGTTTAAGCGCAAGAACAAGTGCGGCGGTAAAAACCTCCATTACAATATCCTGTGTCAGACCAAGCCCTCCCTTACGGTTTATTTAAAGAAAATCCCAAGCGTAGCTACAAGTTATAAGATGCTACAAGCGTTCCCACCATAAGCTGCCAGCCGTCAACAAGTACGAACAGCATAATCTTGAAGGGGAGCGAAATCATCGCAGGCGGGAGCATCATCATACCCATCGCCATAAGTGTAGATGACACTACAAGGTCAATTACAAGGAAGGGGATGAATATTAAAAATCCCATCTGGAATGCTCTTTTAAGCTCGCTTAAAATGAATGCGGGGATAACTACCTCAAAGCCAAGCTCGTCCTTGTAGTTTTCAAGGGTTATCTCGCCGTCGAACTCCTTTCCCGAAAGCTCTAAGAAAAACTGCATATCGTCGTTGGTGGTCTGCTTGAGCATAAATTCTTTAAGCGGCTCACCAGCCTTGACGATAGCCTCTTCGGTGGTAATTTCACCCTTTGCATAGGGCTCGTACGCTACCTCGTTTATCTCAACGAATACGGGAAACATAATGAATATTGTAAGAAACAGCGCAAGTCCCGTCAGCACCATATTAGGCGGTGTGGACTGAGTCTGCATTGCCGTTCTTAAAAAGCTGAAACAGATGATGATTCTTCCGAAGGAGGTCATCATTACAAGTAGTGAGGGTGCCAGCGACAGAATGGTTACAAGAAGTATAACCTCCAGCGGCTGGGAGCCGTCAACACCTATCAGATCCTTTATAACAGAGGAATCATCCACCACAGTCTGGTTGCCCGGCGTGGTGGTTCCACCCGGATTTTCCGCCGCTGAAGCGGTGAGCGAGCAGGCGCAGACTATGAGAATTATTGAAACCATTAAAGACACGATAAAGCGGATGAAAATCCGCTTGTTGTCGTATATGGTCTTTTTTACTGCAGAAACGTAGCCTACAGAAAGCTTACCCATCGGTTCTCTACCTTTCAATGCTTTACTTCATCGCTTGAATCGGCGTCAGCCTTTTCTTCTTTTTTTGCGGAATCTGTCTTGCTTATTCCTGCATTCTTTTTAAGAGCTTCGGTAAAAGCGGCAAAAAAGCCTGATTTTCCGTTTGTCTCTCCTGCAGGGTACAGCTGTTCTAAATATTCCTCTTCGGAAATATCAAGATCGGCTATTTTCTCAATCTTAGCGGCGGTTACTCCAAGTACCATACATTTTCCTGCAACGCTTACTACTATGACGGATTTTTCTCCGCCCAGTACAGCTCTGTCAAGAATTTTCAGCCTTTTGCCACCGCTTGTGAGTATTCCTTTATTCAACTTTCTCAGCGCCCAGAATAAGACTAATATAAGTCCGAGTATTCCGATAAGGGCGCAGATAAGTCCGAAGTATTCCATCAGTCGAGAATCTTCTTTACAGTCTGAAGAATTCTGTCAGGCTTGAAGGGCTTTACGATAAAGTCCAGAGCGCCTAACTTGATAGCTTCTACTACCATTGCTTCCTGACCCATAGCACTACACATAACTACCTTTGCACTGCTGTCCATAGCCTTGATGTCACGGAGTGCTTCGATACCTGTCTTGTTGGGCATTGTGATGTCCATGATTACTAAGTCAGGCTTTTCTGCTGTATATGTATTGCAGGCAATTTCGCCGTCAGCAGCCTCTAAAATGTTTGTGTAGCCGTTCTTTGTGAGTGTGTCACGAATAAGCATTCTCATAAATGCAGCGTCGTCTACCAGTAAAATCTTCTTGTCCATAGTGTTTTGTTCCTTTCGTTTTTTGCCGTGTAAGGCATTTTGGAAGAAATAAAATTATTTATCTGACAAGGCTTTAGCCGTCAGTTTATTTCCGTAATGATTATTTGCCCTGTTCCTTGCTCAGGGAGTCGATGAATTTTGATTTGACGATTTCGGTTATTCTTACCGCAAAGTTATCGTCAATTACGACTACGTCGCCTCTTGCTATCAGGTTGCCGTTTACTATTACGTCAACGGGTGCGCCCGCCTGACGCTCAAGCTCGATTATGGTACCCTGTGCAAAATCAAGAATATACTTTATCTTTCTTGTGGTCGAACCTATCTCGACAGAAATCTGAAGAGGTACGCCCATCAGCAGCTTCAGGTTATCCTTCTGTTCTGAACCGAGTGCCACGTCTGTGCTGTCAAACTGTGCAAGCTGGGCATTCTGATAATTTATCTGAGGCTGTACCGGCATCGCCTGCATAGGAGGCTGTGCGTACATCATAGGATTCGGATAAGGATAGCCGTAAGGCATCTGCTGTTGCATCATTTCAGGTGTCATCTGAGGCATCTGAGACATTTGCGGCATCTGAGGCATTGCCATCTGCTGTTGCATCATATCAGGCATCGGCATCTGGGGCATTGCCGCCTGCTGCTGCATCATCATATCGGGAGAAGGCATCTGGGGCATCTCGGGAACGGGCGCAGGCGCAGGTGTGGGAGCGGGCGCAGGTGCAGGCTCCGGCTCTGCCGTATCGTCGGGTGCCATACCGCTCATTGCAAGGAGCTTGTTTGCAAGCTCTGCCGCAAGATCTACGTCAAGCACTGAAATGAATTCTGATTTTATTACACCGTCGATAGTCAGGTCGAAGTTTACCGCCGCTACTATGGTGTCATCGTCAAGCTCCTGAAGATCGCCTATCTTTACGTCTGAAAGTATGTAGGGAGTAGGAGTCGAAATGTCAATGTGAGTTCCTAAAAAGTCGGAAAGAGCTGTCGCTGAAGCACCCATCATCTGGTTCATAACCTCGGATACGGCGCTGATGTTCAGCTCGTCAAATTCAAAGTCGGGGGAGATTACAGGCGGCATACCCATAAGCTGATTTAGGATCAGCTGTACGTCGTCCTGCTTTAAGATCATCAGGTTGGAGCCTGAAAGTCCCTTTACGTAAACAATTTTTACAGCTATTGCAGGTTCGAGTCTGTCATAGTTCAGCTCGCCTACCCTGACAATGCTTACCTTTGGTGTGGTAATCCATACCTTGCAGTTGAGCAGTTCAGAAACGGCGGTTGCCGAGCTACCCATACTTATGTTCATAACCTCGCCGACGGCGTCAAGCTGGAGATCCGTCAGGATATTATTTTCGGACATCATTTTTACCTCAATTCTTCAGAATGTTATCTATCTTGAACGCTTTCTTACCGTTATAGGTGCCAAGCTTACCGTCAAACCAGTAGGTCTCGCCTATCTTCATAGTGGCATTTCCTGTTATCGGCTTGTCAAGGGGGATTATATCGCCCACCTGAAGCCCCAGTACGTCTTTAAGCTCAAGATTGGTATCAGCAAGTACGGCAGTTACCGTAAGCTCTGTATCGCCCAGAGTCTTGAGAATGGTTTCCTTGCGTTCAGCTTCCTTTGTAGCCGCTGAAACACGCCTGCCTGATGAGAACTTTGCTGAGAATTTCTTCATTATCTGATCCATCGTAAGTGCCGACATACAGAAGGAGATAACCGATTTGGATTCGTTTATCGTAACCTCCATGGCAACGATGATCATGGTTTCGTCTGCGTCCGACGCAGAAATCACACGGGAGTTGGTTTCTATGTTGAGTAGCTTTGGATTCGTATCCACGTAACCGTCCCAGGCATCCTGCAAATGTGATGTAAACCTCTTTATTATACCACGCATTACGCTGATTTCTATTTCTGTGAAATCTCTGTCTGCGTCCTGATAGTCACCTCTGCCGCCAAGCATTCGGTCTATCATTGTAAAGGTGAGTGAGTTTGAAAGCTGGAGTACCGCACTGCTTTCTTCTATATCCTCATCCTTTATACCAATATCTATAATGCCCATTATCGTGTAGTCGGGCAATGCGTTGCTGAATTCGAAATATTTCTGTTCCTCTATACTTGCAAGGCTTACCTTACAGTAGAGTCTTAAAAGTCCCGTTATATACGAGGAAAGATGTCTGGCGTAGCTCTCGAAGATTCGTTCAAGTATCTTGATCTGCTCTTTGGTGAACTTTTTCGGAGTACGGAAGTCATATTCCTTTACTTCATCCTTGTCACTTTTCGTGTCAAGCTCTATCTTCTCGCCCGATAGCACGCTGTTCAGCATCGCGTCTATCTGTTCTTGTGTGAGGGTTTCAGCCAAAAATTCATCCCTCCCTTTCTGATATGCTTTTTGTATCCGCAGACTGCAGTCTGCCTTTATTTATTCTGCCGCCCGTCCGTCCTGAAACACAATCGCCGCTCCGTATGGAAAACCGCAATCGGTATTTATTCTGCCGCACTTTCGGGTGCAGAGTTCAGTATGTCGGTAGGAATACCGGTTGAAGGCTTCTGGAATACAGGACCTGCATTACCATCGTTGCTGTTGTTGTCTGAGCCTTCGCCCTCGTACTTGCTTTCAAGACCGTCAAGAATATCGTCTACTACGTCCTTGTCAGCCTCGTCGTTATCCTCCTTATCGTTATCCTCGTAAGGATCGGAGGGTGAACCGTCAAGTCTGTACTCATACTTCAGAATATCGTCAATAACCGCCTGAGACGTCATATCGAGATCGTTTCTTACTATCATCATCTCAACACGTCTGTTCTGCGCTCTTCCTTCCTCCGTATCGTTGTCGGCAATGGGTGTGTAACACGCCTTGCCTTCTACGGTGAACTTGTTGCTGTCAAGCATCTTGTTGTAGTCTGTATATTTTACTACGCTGGAGGCTCTTGCCGCCGACAGATCCCAGTCGTTGACCTCGGATATTGCCATTGCCGTATGTCCTGATACCGAGCAGGATTTTACGTATTCGTTTACCGCTCTTATACCCGGCATTATCTTATTCAGTGCCTGCTTGCCTTCTTCCTTTAAAACGGCGCTGTTGCCGTCAAAAAGAATGGTGTTGTCAAAGCGGATGAATATTCTTGTGGGGGTCTGCTGTATTGTTATATACTGTCCTAAATCGCTCTCTTCAACAGAGGTACTGAGATAGCTGAAAAGCTGATTGAAGTTCTGGGGAAGTCCCTCTATTTCTTCGCTGTTGTTACCGCTTGAATCGGGGTTCGGAGGTGCCTCCGCATTGCCGTTTGATTCGGTAGCGTTGTTATCAGGCATTTCGTCCATTACGAAGGGGTTTACGTAGGTACCGCTCGAAGTAAACGCCTGATATATGTACTGCCACTTGGTTTCATCCACCGACGAAGCCGAGTAGAGAAGTACGAAGAAGCACAGCAGAAGCGTTACCATGTCCGCATAGGTATCCAGCCAGTTACCCTTTTCGGGTTCCTTGGCTTCTCTCTTTTTAGCCATATAAACGCCTGCCTTTCTGTAGTGAATTTCTGTCAGCTACGGAAATAACCACCGTAACTAAATAATTATAACACATTTTCGCTTTATTTTCAAGCTTTATTCCTTTTTTGTAACGGGTTTTTTCTTGGTATTCTGAGGAAGCATGAATTCCAGCTTTTCCTGGATAAGTCTGGGGTTAGAACCTGCCGCGATAGCAAGTACGCCCTCTTCGATTATCTGCATGCATAAAACTTCATCATCGTGGGTGTTTTTAAGAGCACTTGCAATAGGTGCAAAGATAACGTTTGAGAAGAGTGAGCCGTAGAAGGTTGTGATAAGAGCAACCGCCATACCGCCTGAAAGGTCGCTGGAGTCGGTACCCATACCACGGAGCATGTTTACAAGACCAACCAGAGTACCTAACATACCGAAGGCAGGGAATACGGAGACACCCTTTTCGTAGAAGGCTCTGCCCGCTTCGTGACGGGCGCACATAAAGTCGATGGCGTCATCCAGCATCTGTCTTACCTTGTCGGGATCGTTGGCGTCAACGATGAGCATAAGGCTTTCCTTCATAAAAGGATCGCTGCACTTGTTTGCGCTGTCTTCAAGAGCAATAAGACCCTTGCTACGTGCAATCTTCGCAAATTCTACTATCTGCTCTATGTAAGCTTCGGGCTTGAACTTCTTGGGGAATAACGCAATCTTCAGCGTTTTGGGAAGCAAACTCAGGTATGAGAGCGGGAAGGAGCCGATAAGACAGCCTATAGTACCGCCTATTGTGATAGCCAGCGACGGAACGTCGATAAACCAGCCTATCTGTCCACCCTGGAATATACCGTAAATAACAAGACCGAATGATATTACCCATCCGACGATAATTGTAATATTCAAAATGAAGTCCTCCTGACGCAAGGCGTCACCTTGCATAATTTGTGTATCTTAACGGCTGTGCCGCTGTTTTCTTTTATCAGTCCCTGTCAAGTCGGGAGCGCTTTAAGGAACGCTTGTATTCCTTTATGAGAGCGAGTATCTCATCCATCGATTCCTCAACGATGTAGGAATGTCCGTTTTCCATCTGTACGACCGTATCGGGATTTTCTGTTACAAGCTCTATCATATCGCAGTTTATCATTATCTTTTCACCGCTAAGTTTGTTTAAATAGATCATATTTCCCTCTGTCCTTTACGTATTTTTAACCTTTTATAAAAGGGGGATATACCCCCGACTTTCATCGGGGGGATCCCTTATTGCCGTTATCTCTTGAGATTTACGATTTCCTCAAGCATTGTGTCTGAGGTTGTGATGATTCTTGAGTTAGCCTGGAAGCCTCTCTGTGTGATGATCATATCGGAGAATTCCTGGGATAAGTCAACGTTTGACATTTCAAGAGCACCGGATACGATAGTAGCCGCACCGTTCTGTCCTGCAATGTTTAAGTGAGGCTCGCCTGAAGAAAGTGTTTCTCTCCAGTAGGAGCTGCCTATCTGCTCAAGACCGTTGGGGTTTTCGAAGGTTACAACGTCGATTCTGCCCAGCATGATGATGCCGTGAACTGCGTGTACACCGTAAACCGTACCGTCCTCGTTGATATATACGCTGTCAAGATCCTTTACAGTCTGTTCAGCCTGAACACGGCCGTCTGTAAGCTTGATGTTGCCTAAAAGCTCAACCATATCTGAATAGAAGTTGTTGGAGCCGCCTGCAAGACCAACCTTGCCGTTTACTTCGAGGAAGTCGCCGGGTGTTGCTGCCGCAACGTCATCCCAGTCGTCACTTTCTACTGTGAGCTGGTACTTTTCGTTTTCGCCTGCAGCCTTGTCGATTGCCGCCTGAATGTCAGCAAGTGTAGCGCCGTCGCATACGCTGATTGTAAGACCGTTGTCGTTCCACTTTGCTACTGTCTCGTCTGCATTCTTTGAGTATCTTAAAGTGATCGTGTAGTTGTTTGCATAGTCACCGGGAAGTGTAGTTGTGAAGGTGAGGTTTGCTTCGTCAGTGCCGTTGGAAACTGTCATTGTGTTGCTTGCAACGGTTGCGGGTACTTCGTCTGCGGGAGGAATTGTTTCCAGCTCGAAGGATAAGGGAAGTACGCCGGGGATGTCAACACCACCGCTTTCACAAGCTCTTGTGATAG
The DNA here is from genome assembly GCA_017465545.1 of Ruminiclostridium sp. GTDB lineage: Bacteria > Bacillota > Clostridia > Oscillospirales > Ruminococcaceae > Ruminiclostridium_E. Next base: position 17,461 of record JAFTVY010000024.1, on the reverse strand, counting down.
CGTCTTCTACGTCTTCTGCAGTTGTGTATTCGTTGTTCTTGTTGAGCTGTACGATAAGCTTGGAGCCGCTTAAATATGCATAGTCGCTGTCGCCTACGATAAAGCCTACTGCCATGTTTCCGTCAGGTGTAGCTGTTGCCGCAGATACGGAAAGGGGATATGTACTGCCGTTATAATTGATTTCCTTTGAGTAGCTTGCTTCGTTGTCAAGTACTTCGGGAACTACGAAGGTGATTCTGTTTGAGGATGCGTCAACGCCTGTAGCGTCACCGCTGACACCGAGTACCATGTTACCGTTGGCGTCAACTAAGTTACCTGCGCTGTCCACGTTGAAGATACCTGCTCTTGTGTAGAAGATGCTGCCTGCCTCGTCCATAACCTGGAAGAAGCCGTCACCTGAAAGTGCACAGTCATATACGCTGTCAGAGTAAGTAAAGCCTGACTGTCCCATAACCTGACCGATAGCACCCAGCTTAGCACCGTAACCTACCTGAGAGGGGTTTACACCACCCTGTACGGCAGAACCTGCAGAGCCGTTCTTCTTTGTCTGATAATAAACCTCCTGGAAGGTTGTAACGCTTGTCTTAAAGCCTGTTGTGTTAACGTTGGCGATGTTGTTACCTATAACGTCCATCTTCTGCTGATGAGTCTTTAAACCTGACACGCCTGAAAATAATGATCTTACCATAGTAAATTCCTTTCTCAAATACAAATGATTGTTTTAGCTTTGTATTTTCACGTGTCAACCGCTTCCGCCTATCAATCGGTCAAGGCGGAGAATACTTCCTTTCGGTCCGGTATTACATAATTACGGTTGAATCTATGTTTGTGAAAATGTTTCCTTTTAAGTCCTCCTGGGACATTGTTGTGATTACAGTGTTGTTCTTTACACTTACCACAAAAGCAGTGGAATCAACAAGTACAAGAGTTTCGTTACTGCCCTTTTCTGCGGCTATCTCTATTCCCTTGTTAAGTCTTTCCAGCATATCCGAATCGAGTATCTCGATATTTCTGCTTTCAATACGCTTCACTGCGTGTTTTGAAAAGCCAACTGCGGAGTTTCTTGCTTCAAGCTCGGTCTTAAGAGCCTCTGCAAAGGACTGTCCGCCCTCTACGGAATTATTCGCATTCCCTGCTTTAACGGTAGAGCCTCCGACACTGCCTGTCGTAATCTGAAGATTACGAAGCTTCAGTTCATTTATCAGCATATTGTTTACCGCTTTCCGTGTGCTTAATTTCCATCAATGATATCCATTATCTGCTGTAATTCTTCGTCGCTATCCTGTTCCTGATTTTCAGGCTTTATCGAAGGATCGGACACGTAGAAAATTTCTGATACAGAATAAAGGTATCCGTTGATAACTATCTTTGCGTCACCGTCATCTGTGATCTCTGCAGAATCAACGATGCCGTTGTCATAGTAGAACTTTCCGTCCTCGCCCAGTACCTTGACCGTAACTTCCTTACCTATAAAGGATGAAGCCGTCTTGATATCCGTAAGCTCCTTTTCAGGCTCAGGCTCGTTTACGCCCTTTACTGCGGATAATTCGTACATTTCACCGTCAACTATCACCTTTACGGTGCTACCGCTGATGTTTACTCCTGTGCAGACTCCCGATTTCAGCGTTCCGTCCTCGTTCTGTGAGTTTACTGTAATCTTCTTGCCTACAAGGTTTGATGCGTAGTTTGACATACTGTACTTCAGATTGTCCTGCTGTGACTGGAGTGCCGTGAACTGTGCCATCTGTGATACGAACTCTGTGTTTGACATAGGCTCCAAGGGGTCCTGATTGCTCATTTCCGCCATTAAAAGACTGAAGAAGGTTTCGGTATTTATCATATCGTTGCCCTTTGTCTTGTCAAACAGATGCGCATATTTTTCGTGGTTGTTCTGCACCGTCTGCATGCTTGAAATTTCAGCCATCACTTTCTCCTTTCATAATTTTTCGGGGAATCACATTCCCATCATTTCGCTGATCAGCCGCTCGAACTCATCCTCATCGTCAGGGGATTCACTCTGCTGGTGTTCAGCATAGGGGTTCTTACTGCTGCCGTCAAAGCTCTCGTTGAATAACTGATCGTTTTCAGTTTCAACTCTGTAGCTTCCGATTTCGACGTCATTCTGTCTTAAATTGTTTGCAAGCTCGTTTGCTCTCGCTTCAAAAAGCTGTTTTGCCGCCTCGGTTTCGGTAAGTATCTCTACGGAAAGCTTTCCGTTTTCGCTGGTCATCTTAACCGTAATCTTACCAAGAGTCTCAGGAGTCAGCTCAACTGTGAAGGTCTGCTTTTCACCGGAAGAAGCTCTCTCGTTTATTATCTGATAAGCTTCGTTTACCGTCAGTCTTACAGGTCTTTCAGCTCTTACGTCATCCCTTACGGAATTGTCAGGCTGAAGGTCGTTTCTCATAACGTCGCCGTCTGTAAGCTCCTGCTTTACCGTTACCTTCTGCTCGGTCTCAAGGTCGCTGTCGGACTTTGTACCGCTGATGCTCTTTGCAAGCTGTAATGCTTCTTCGCTCTTTTCGGAAATCCTTCTTCCTGCTCTTGCAAGGTTTACTTCAAAATCAGGAGTTTCCTCTACCGCTTCGGGTGTCTGCTCTGCCACTTCGTGAGTCTGCTTTGTCGCTTCCTGAGTCTGCTGTGTCATATCGCTCTTTATCGTGATATTTTCAGCCTTTGTCATTTCGACCTTGGTCGACTGCATTGCATTTGTCATAGCTTCAGGCTTTGCATCTGCCTTGCTGTCCGTCTGCTCTGCCGCCTTGCTCTGTCCCTGCGCTGATACTGTCTCAGTCTGTGTGGTAGCGGTATCTGTGCCGTCCTCTGCGGATGCCATATCCGACTTGCTGTCTGCGGTTACAGTCTTTACTGTGTTTTCAAGGTTAACAGTCTCTGCGGACTGTGTCTGTACCTGCACCGTATTTACGTCAGCTTCAGGCTCCTCAGGCTTAACGTCTGTAGCCTCTGTATCTGTCGGCATACCGTCTGCTGTCTTAATATCTGCGGGAAGGATTTCTTCAGTCGCAGTAGCAAAGGTAAGCTTTACAGTATCCTCAGCCGTCATTGTCTCCGGATCTGCCTTGTCAGAAGGCTCTGTATCTGCCGTCTGTACGGGGATTTCCGCTGTCTCAGTCATATTGACCGTTTTTTCAGCCACGTCGGGAATAAACTGTGCAAAGTCTGTCTGAACGTTTTCTGCGTCCTCTGATAACGTATTTGTCTCAGGGAGAAGCTGTTCTGTTACCACGCCTTCTGTTACGGCTGTGACTGTCTCAGTCTGTGCTACGATACCCTCGGGCATCTCACCACCGAAGTCCATAAGCTGTGTCAGTTCTACGTCAGAACCCTTTAAAAGCATTGCTATAAGCTCGCTGTTTGCATAGCCTGCGTTTTTCATCATAAGCTCTTTATGAAGCTGATTCATTGCCATAGTCTGCTCTGCGGTCATAACCACTTCGCCGGTAGCCGTCTCCTGCTGTACCGCTGTCATCTCTGATTCGCCTGCTGCAGTATTCTGTGTGGCTACAGTACCCTTGGCATTCATCATATTGCCTAAAGCTCCGCTGAAATCGCTTGCTGTGCTGTTATCGGTTGCGGCAGCAGTGCCTGAGTAGCTCATATTCTGAGGTACAGCAGGCATTGCTGCATTTATTGTCATACTCTTTCACCTCCTTTCAAGGAAAAATTATATTAAATCGGTTTTAACCGTATTTAAACTATAGTTCTTAAAAAAGGGCGCAATTAGGACTTATAGTACCCTCTTTATACATTTTACCATAAATCAGACAAAAAGTCAAATATTTTAGGTTAATTTTCACGAAAAGTTGAATTGGAAACAAACTCTTCAATAAACTGCTCGGATTCCTTCTGCTCCTCGTACTTATATTGCTCTATCTGTTTTTCCTCCAGCTTTTCTATCTTGGAGACCTCCTTGGTGGCGTCCACCACCTTCTGGAGCTGTAGCTGTACCTCCTCCTCCTTCTGCACGATTGCCGCCTTTATGCGGTAAATATCCTGCTGTAGAGAGGAAATATACTTCTTGTGCAGGGAGATTCGCATAGCGTTTGTGCCGCCCCGCATAAGCTCTTCAAGTTTTTCTATCGCCTGCTCATATTCAAGATTCTTGTTTTCAAGAGCCTTGTTTATATCGGCAAGCTCGGCACGGAGTCTGCCCAGCTGATTCTTTTCGCTGTCCAGTATCTGTTCGTTGTACTTTTTTAATGATTCAAGAGTGAATTTGAATTTCTTCATAAGCTAAGCCTTTATGATACAGCTTCCTTCAGCATTCTGATGGTTTCCTCCATATCAAAGGACTCCTTTACGCCCTGAGTCAAAAATCCATTTATCTTGTCAATCTTCTTTATTGCTTCGTCAAGAGCAGGGTTTGTACCCTTCTTGTACGCACCGATGGCGATAAGGTCAGCGTTGTTCGTGTACATTGACAGAAGGTTACGGAGCTTACCCGCCGCCTGCTGATGCTCCTTATCGGCAATTACCGACATAAGTCGGGAAATGCTGGGGAGTATATCAATGGCAGGGTAGTGGTTCTGCGCCGCAATCTTTCGGCTTAAAACTATATGTCCGTCAATGATACCGCGTACAGTATCCGAAATAGGCTCGTTGGTATCGTCGCCTTCAACAAGCACCGCATAGATACCGGTTATACTGCCCGTTTCAAAGCATCCCGCTCTTTCAAGGAGCTTTGGCATTGCCGCATAGATAGAAGGCGTGTAGCCTCTTGCTATAGGTGGTTCGCCCGTAGATAAGCCTACCTCACGCTGTGCCATTGCAAAACGGGTGAGGTTATCCATCATCAGCAGTACGTCCTTACCCTGCGAGCAGAAATATTCCGCTATCGCTGTTGCGGTCATAGGACACTTGTTTCTCATCATGGCGGGCTGGTCCGAGGTAGCAACTACTACTACCGATCTTGCCATACCCTCTTCGCCAAGGTCGTTTTCTATAAATTCTCTTACCTCTCGTCCACGCTCTCCTACAAGTGCGATAACGTTCAGATCAGCCTTGACCTTTCTTGCTATCATACCCATAAGTGTGGACTTACCAACGCCTGAGCCTGCAAAGATGCCCATACGCTGTCCCTTGCCTATCGTCAGCAGTCCGTCTATCGCCTTTACGCCAAGCTCTATCGGTTCCGCTATCTTAGGTCTTACAAGGGGGTTTACAGGCACGCCTGCAATAGGCACGCTGTCGGTATATTCTATCGGTGGTCCTCCGTCAAGGGGATTGCCGATGGCGTCAATAATTCTGCCGATAAGCTTGTTTCCGGTCTTTACCATCAGCTTATCGCCCGTGTTGTCAACGATACTGCCGGGACCTATACCCTCAATATCGGTATAGGGCATAAGTAATACCCTGTGATCGCTGAAGCCTACCACCTCTGCAAATATATGACTTTGCATATCCTTTGAATAGATACGGCATACGTCACCCATATTGCAGACAGGTCCGCTTGACTCTATGGTAAGCCCTACGATTTTTTCAATTTTACCCATGTACCGATAGATGTCGGTACTTTTAAGCTCTTTTGTAAATCCTTTAAGGTCCATTAAGAGTCGCTTTTCCTTTCGGTAGCTGTTGTTTTTTGCTTTTTATTCAAGGGGTGATTCCGCCACGGAAGGCTCTTCGGTAGCGGAAGGTTTCACTACTACAGAATCCGTTGCTCCTGCCGTTCCTGCCGCCTCTGCCGTTCCTGCCGCCTCTGTCGTTCCTGCCGCCTCTGTCGCCTCTGTTGCCTCGGCTTCGGCATCCTTCTTGCGCTTTCTGCCGGAAGGTGCCTTGCGGTACTTACCCTTGCCCAGCTCCTCTATCATCTTGAGCTGTGTCATAATTCCTGCATCGGTTATCTCACTGCCGTTGTCAAGTATAACGGTTCCGCTGGGTGCGTCCTTCAGCACCTCGACCTCCACCGTCTTAACGTTGGTCAGCAGCTTCCTGAAGAAGTCGGCGTCGGCTGGCATTTCCTCACTTATATCCGTCTTGGCAAGAGTTATTTTTACGTACTCACTGCCACGGAACGCCTTGCCCGCTTCCTTTACCGTCTTTTTCACTATCGCCTTGTCCTTCTGGGCAAGACTGTTTAAAGTCACACGGTTTACGATTTCCATAACCGTGTCGAATATTTCGCTTTCATACTCGTCGTAGAGCTCAGCTCTTTCGGCTACTATCTGTTCGGATACGCTCTTCAGTTCCAGAAGCATATCCTTGCACTTCATAAGACCTTTTTTATAACCGTCCTCGTGACCTTTTGCAAAGCCGTCGGCTTCCGCCTTTGCGAATATCTCCTCCGCCTGCCTTTTAGCCTGCTCGGCATACTGAGCCGCCTGCTCTTCGGTGGTGCGGAATATGTTTTCAGCCTTCTGCTTTGCCTCGGCAAGAGCCTTTTCGCCCTCGTCACGGTAATAAGCCTTTATCCGCTCTATTTCTTCATCTATTTTCTGCTCTCTTTCAGCCTGAGCCTCCATTGCCGCCGCCTTTTCTATAGCAACCGCAGTGTTTTCCTCCGCTTCAGACAGCTCCTCTGCCTTGTCGGGCAGGGTTTCCTTACCGCCTATCGTGTTATCTATAACTACAGTTCCGCTACTTGCAGAATTGTTCGCTACGGGATAACCGATAAAGCCTCTGGGAGCCTTATATATTCCTGCCAAAGCAGTTTCCTCGCTTTCGCCAAAGTAAAATTACGCAATAACCTCGTCTTCCTTGCCGCCCTTGGAGATAACCAGTACGCCCTGATCCTCAAGACTGCGGATGATGGAAACGATTCTCTGCTGTGCCTCTTCAACGTCTCGCATACGGATGTTGTGCAGATATTCAACGTCTGTCTGGGTACTTTCACGCATACGGGTAGACATATTGGCGTAGATGCACTCTGCAACCTCGGGCGTTGAACCCTTGATAGCGATTGCAAGATCCTTTGCATCGACTTCGGGAATAAACGCCTGAATAGCCATAGAGTCGAGAGATACGATATCCTCGAATACGAACATCTTGGAACGGATCTCGTCTGCCAGCTTTGGATCTCGCAGATTCAGTTCGTCGAAGATGTGCTTTTCCGTCGCTCTGTCTACGTTGTTGAGAACGTCAGCCACGTAGTTGATACCGCCGACCTCCATACTGTCGGTAGTGATAAGGCTGGCAAACTTCTTTTCAAGAGTCTGCTCAATGGACTTGATAACGTCAGGTGAAGCTCTGTCCATCTTCGCCATTCTTTCAACTACGTCGATTCTTGTCTTTTTCGGCAATTCGCTGAGTATTGCCGATGCCTGGTCACTTCGTGCATAGGAGAGAATCAGCGCAATAGTCTGCGGATGCTCGTTCTGTACGATAGCAAGCAGGTTTTTATAGTCAGCCTTTCTTACAAAGGCAAATGCCTTTGTCTTGAGCTGTTTTGTAATCTTTTCAAAAAGCGCCTGTGCCGCCGCTTCGCCGAAGGCCTTTTCCAGTACGTCACGGGCATATTCCACACCGCCCTCGGAAATTACCTTCTGTGTAAGGCAAAGCTCGTAGAACTCGTTAAGTACCTCGTCCACCACGTCTATAGGATAATAATCCATACGGGCAAGCTCAAAGGTTACCTGCTCTACCTCTTCATCGGTAAAGTGCTTGAATACCTCGGAGGCATTCTCCGTACCGATAGAGGATATGATTATAGCCGCCTTCTGTGTATTTGTAAGTGCAACGTTGCTACTACTCATCTTGCATCATTCCTTTATATTATACGTCGTCTCTTAAAAGAGAACGGATAAGCTGTGCCACAACATCGGGGTTTGTATGGGAGAATTCCTTGATCTCCTTGCGCAGTAACGCTCCCTTTGATTCGCTGTTGTATTCGTCCAGCTTCTGTACCACGAATTCGTCCTCTTCCTGAGGTACGGGCTCGTAGGCAAGCTGTGCCGCCTGTGCTTCTGCCGCCGCAGCCGCAGCTGCCGCCGCTCTTTCTCTTGCTCTCGCCTTCTTCTTCCTCGAGTTGCCTGCAAGGATTGCAATGATAAGAAGCATAAGCACAAAGAAGCCAAGAGATACGATAAGCAGATACATCCAGTCGGAATTAGCACCGCCGTTAATGATACCGTTGACGCCGTTGTTGCCGTAGCTGGGATTGATAACGAAGGGATAGTTTGCTACCGTTACGTTAGCTACCTCCGCACCGATTGCAAAGGCCACTACCTCACGGAGAGTCTCCTTCTCTGCTTCCAGCATGCTGGTCTCGTCAACCGTTACCGCCGCTGTGATCCTGTCAATGGAATAACCGCTCTTTTCGAGCTGTTTGATTTCGGTATTTACAAGATGCTTTACCGTTGTGGAGTTCTGATAATAGTATTCTCCTTCTTCATCGCCCTCGATAGTGGGGTAGTTGGGAGAAATATCGCTGTTGCCGGTTGTACCTACAACGCCTGATAACGAACCGATACCGCCCCAGCCCTCGTTCTTGGTGGTACTTTCGATCATACCGCCCAAAGTACCGTCCTCGGCAATGGAGGGAGTGTAGATAGTAAGCTCGGACTTTGATTTGTCAAAGTTCAGCGCTACGTTTACGTTTATGGTGTAGTCCTTGTAAAGCTTTTTGAGAGTGCCGTCAAGCTGTTCTTCAAGAAGCTTCTGTACTCTTTCCTGGAAATTGAGTCTCGACTGATAGAGTGCGTCCTCTTCGACTGTACCCGTGTCACCCGTCAGAAGCTCGCCGTCGGAGTCTACTACTGAAATATTTTCCTTTTTAAGTCCGGGCAGGGAGTTTAAGATAAGAGCATAGATGCCGTCCACCTGGTCAGAGGTGAGAGTAAAGCCGCTTCTCAGCTCAAGCATTGCGCTGACTCTGGGTTCTTCAGTCTTGTCAGAAATAACGTAGTTGTCATTCTGGGGAAGCATGATGAGTACCTTTGAGTTTTCAATGCCCTTTATGGTATTTATCGCATTCATAAGGTGAGTCTGGAGCTGTTGTACCTGTAATACCTTCTTTTCGGTATCGGTTGACCACATACCTATTCCATTGTTCCACACGTCGAAATTGAAGGTGGACTTGGGATAGCCCTGAATACTCAGTTGCATTCTTATGTTGTCAGCCTGCTCAGCAGGTACCCTGATGCTACCGTCCGTTCCCATTACAACGTCGGTTATGCCCAGGTCGTTGATGGCGGTGACGACCTGTCCCGCTTCAACGTTGTCCAGTCCCGTATATATCGCAGTATAGCTCTTCTGGTTGAGTATTACCGTAAGCACGATCGCCGCCACGATAACCACACTTATGGCGGTTATAATGAATATCTTGGTGCCCTTGGCGATCGCTTTCCACTTCTCGGTAAAGCTTTTCCAGAATGCAGAAAGTTTATCCTTCATTATGTAAAATTATTCCTTTTCTTTGTATTGCCTTGCTGAAAATCAAACGTTCATTCTCATAATCTCATTATATGCGTCCACAGCCTTGTTCTTTACAGTAACAAGAAGGTCAACGGCTGTTGCCGCCTTTTCGAGATTTACCTGAACCTGCGCAAGATCGTCAATTTCGCCAAGCATAAGGTCGATTGCGTCCTGCTGTACCTGTGCGTCGGTTTCCTTTACGTTATCCACAAGAGACTTGAACACGTCAAGGAAGGTAGCCTCGCCGTCCTCCTGCTCAGTCTGCTTTACGGCATTTGCGCCCATAGTTCTTTCCATAGGCGTTATACTGCTTGTAAGGGGTACTATAAACATTTCAATTCCTCCTTAATTACTGTCCGATGCTGAGTGCCTGCTGAGCCATAGACTTTACCGCATTGAGCACCGCTAAGTTGGATTCGTAGGAACGGGTAGCCGCTAAAGCGTCCATTTCCTCCTCCGCAATATCTACGTTGGGCAGATAGTAATATCCGTCCTCGTCTGCGTCAGGGTGAGTAGGATCGTATACGGGGGTGAGTGGAGTTTCGTCCTCCACGATTTCCGTAACCAGTACGCCCTTGTTCTTTGCCGCATGCAAAGGTCCGTTTACTATGCCTGTTTCTATCTGCTGTTTTCTTTTCGCTATGATTTCGTCAAGCACCGAATCAAAGCCCTTGTTTTCCCTGAACAGTACGACCTGACGTCTGTAGGGTGTGCCGTCCTCGGTTCTGGTGGTCTTTGCATTCGCTACGTTATGTGCGATTACGTCAAGGCGAAGTCTTTCCGCCGCCATAGCTGATGCGGAAATATTCATTGAGCTTAAAAATGCCATCTCAGGATTCTTCCTTTCTTAAAATTTCCGGGAAATCCTTTTCCGTTTTATATATCCTTAAATCGTGTCCTTATCTGCTATCAGGATGTTTTCATTGCAGAGCGCAGTCTTGTGAACTGTCCGTTCATCTGATTCTTCAGCGCCTGGTACTGCAGCTGAACCTTTGCAAGCTCAGCAGACTGGGAATCCACATCAACGTTGTTGCCGTCAGGCTGGGTGTTGGTGCTGTCATCCACAATTACCCTTGTAACAAGGTCAACCTGCTTTGCGCCGGGTGCCACCTTGCCGCCTATTACACTACTGCTTTCCAGCTTGTCTTTCAGCACAGCGTAAAAGTCGAGATGCTTGCAGTTGTAGTCGGGGGTGTCCTGATTTGCAATGTTCTGGGCAATTACCTGCTGCTTCTGCCACAGCACCGATAATCCCTGTTCTGTTACTCTGAATGAGTTTGTGTTAAACAGTGCCAATTTCATTACCTCCTTGAATTTTCAACATATTGTATTTTACTGAAATAAATTACACTATATGTTGATTTTAACCAATAACAATTGATTAATTGCAACCATTTTTGTAACATTTTTAAAAAATGGCGCAGTTATACCCAATTATTCAATTCTATATTATACACTATTTTTATTGATTTTTCAACCCAAAACGGCGATTTAATCAACCATTTCTTGTATTTTGTACGGGTTGTTGAATAATTATGGGCGTTTTTTGTATAAATGTACTATTTTACGCCGCATATTTATGAGAATTGCTTAAGCTGGTTAACTAATTACCAGTTGCGGTTGAAGGTAGGAAGCTCGGTATATACCCTTCTGACAGGCTTCTTTCTCTGCATGGCTTTGGGGAGTTTTTTCTCTTCTCTGCGCTTTGCAAGGGCCGCCTCGCTTGCTCTTTTCAGCTCAAGGCGTTTTTCTGCTATTCTGATACTGCGTTTCTGTGCCGCCCTGAAGCATCTTACTATAAATTTCTGCTTTGTGAAGCTGTGGGGGAGAGTGAGATTTTTAACCTCGGTAAAGCCGTTGTTGTCATACCACCAGTTGTCGAATTTCAGTCCGTCCCTGCCGATATGGTATCCTAAATGATCGCTGTCTCCTTCATATTTGCGGATGCTTCCCTTAAAGATGATATTTCCGTTTTTGTGATTTATGCTTACCTTGTCAAAGGGAATTATATAAAGCTGTCTTACAAGTATCTTTTTTCCGCCGCTTCTCATAGTACCGACGTAGCGGCTGAGTATGGCATTATCCTGCTGAAGCTCAAAATAGGTATATCTCGACTGATGTCTTACCCTGCTTCTTGAAATGACGTATATCACAAAGGAGCTTATCATCCACAGTACGACACAGCCTGCTATCAGCAATATTCTCATAAGGGTGAAATCATTGTTGTAAAGACTTCTGAAATCAAAGAAAAGAGAAACGAAGCAAAGCAGACAGGGGAGCATCAGAGCTATGCCTATACCCGCTATCGCCTTGTTTGCGTTTTTGGTTATAGCGGAGGTATCCGCATGGAAATAATCACGCATGGCTTTTTTCTCCTTTCTGTCGTCTTGATACGTATCTGCAGGAACTCTTCCCCATATATTTATTATATAGTGGTTTTCTTTCTTTGTCAACGAAAACGGATTACGTGGCATTATTTTCCGTCATTATTACGTATTTCGCTTAATCTTTAATTGATTTTGTATAAAAAAGCAGGTCAGTTTTTTTGCAATTTGCAGAATTTTTAAACTTGAATAAAAAACCTTCGTTTTTTACTTGATTTATTGTGAAATTTATTGTATAATTGATTTTATACTGGAATAGTAATCTGTATTTTTGCGCCTTTTTATAGTTCAGAGGCAGAAGTATTACGGATTTTCCACAAAAACTCAACACATACGGAAAGGAGAGTTCAGCCCTTGAGCCTTGCAAAGGACGATTTTACTTCTTTTGAGATAACCGATCTTGATGGCTCCCGTTTGTTTTATACAGAATCAAATTTCGATTTTCCCCTGATATACGATACTGATGATACCATTATAGAGAACATGCTTGTAATAAAGGGCAGAAAGCTACCCGAACTGCCTAAGACCGAGTACGTGTACGTTGTCGGGACGCAGAAAAGCGGCGACAGGGTAAGATACCACTCCACTATAAGAGTATCCTCGGAATTTCAGATAAACGTGCAACTAAGACCTGATACCGCAACCGTTATGGAGGAGCGACGCAGGTACTTCAAAATAAAAACAAACGAAAAAGCATATGTCACCTTTGTGGTTGACGGCGAGGAAAACACCACCACACTCGATCCGCCCGTTGAAATACACATAACGGATATAAACGTAGGAGGAATATTCTTTATCACCTACGAGCCGGACGCAGATTTCAAGGTAGGTCAGAAGGCGATGATAGTTATAGGCCTTGACGGAAAACGTCTTGAGCTTACAGCCGAAATTCTCAGAGTCCAGAAGCTCAATGCCCCGCCCGGCAGAGGCTACGGATGTCGTTTCATCGGCATTTCACGGGCTCAGGAGGAAATTATCTCAAGATATATCTACAAGCTTCAGTTTGAGCTGTTGCAAAAAGAACGTTCTGCCCGTGAATGACGGCAGAGATCAAATAAAACATAGTAATCGGAGGTTTCTAAAATGCAATCATTAAAAATTAAGGCAATCCTGCGATACCTTATGCTGATAGTCATCATCGTCCCCATCGTAATCGTGGGTGTTGTCGGCTTCTTCAGTATGAGCGGTTTCGCAAATTCTACCGTTGAGCAGTACGCAAGATCCATAGGTGCGGCTCAGGGTAGCGTTATCGATCAGGTTATCGGACAGTACGAGAGAGATATCTATACCTTCTCCTGTGACGAGCAGATAAACAGCTTAGCCGGCTCACTTACGGTAAATGAAGAAAATATGGCTCATATCGAAAAGAATTTCGATAACGTTATAAAAAGATTCGAAAACGACGTACTGAACTTCGTTATCACAGACAAGTCAGGTGCAGTAGTGTACGACCACGAGGGCAAACACTCCAAGGATAAGGGTGCTTTCTTCGGCTTCGGTGAAATAGAAACTCTCGGTACAAATCAGATTTACCTCTCTTCAATTTATCAGACAGGTGCAGAACACGAATACGAAACAGATATCTTCTACATAGCAAGAGCAACTCAGTCAGATCCCACAGACGCTTCAACCTCAAGAGGCTACGTTATTGCGGTTATCTCTACTTCAAGAATTTCTGAGCTTCTCCAGAACACAAAGTTTGATAACGGCAACGGCTACGTTGCAGTAAGCGACGGCAAGGGTATGGTTCTGGGTTACAACAATTCTGCTATCCAGAAGGCAGACGCAACAGATTTAAGCGGTATCTTCAACTCAACGGAAAAGAATAACGAAAACAAGCCCATCGATTTTGCACAGAACGGCAAGATCGGTTGCTACGGCAGATTCACAGGTCTCACAAGCTCCAACTGGAAGTGGGTTGTGGTTTATCCTGCAGGTATAGCTTCTTCACAGATTCTTCTTCCTATTCTGATTTCCATCGCAGTTATGCTTGTTCTCGGCGTTTTATGTATGCTCATCGGCACCAAGATCACAAATACGATCGTAGCTCCTATGAACGTAATGATCGAGAATATGAAGGAGATCAAGGACGGCGACAGAGACAAGCGTTTTGAGATCAATACCAAAAACGAGCTTCACGAAATGGCTATCCTCTTCAACGGACTTCTTGACGAGGTTTGTATGTCAGAAGAGCTTCACAAGACCATTTCCGACATTTCAGACAATATGCTCTTCGAGTGGGACTTCGCAAAGGAGCATATGTACGTATCCGACAACTTCATCGAAAGATTCGATATCAACCCTGCTGAATGTCAGCTTGCCAACGGTAAGTTCCTTGACAAGGTAATGACAGAGGAATATGCAGAACAGTACAAGCGTGACATAAGCACACTCTTAAAGAACAGAACAGGTCACAGCGGCGAATATCAGATGCTCACAAAGGCAGGTACAGTCGTATGGTTTACAGTCCGTGCGCAGTGTATCACAGACCGTTTAGGCGAGCCCTTAAGAGTTATCGGTGTCGTAACTGATATTGACAGCGAAAAGAAGATGGAGCTTCAGCTTTCCGAAAGAGCAAGCTACGACTTCTTATCACAGCTTTACAACAGAAGCACCTTCGAAAAGGAATTACAGTCCGAAATCGAAAGAAACGCACATTCTCAGGTTGGTGTTCTCTTTATCGACGTAGACGACTTCAAATTCATCAACGACCGTTTCGGTCATTCTGTAGGTGACGAGGTTATCAAGTACGTTTCCGGCTGTATCAAGCAGAGAGTAAAGGGCTCCGGCTTTGCAGGACGCTTCGGCGGTGACGAATTTGTACTGTGTATCACAGATCCCGGTCAGATTCAGGATATCGAAAGCCTGTCCCTTGACCTTATCGACGAGCTTTATTCAGGCTATCATTCAGAGCTTGCAAACGTTTCTATCAACATCAAGGCAAGTATCGGTATTGCCTTCTCACCCGAACACGGTGAAAACGGCAAGCAGGTAGTAGCGGCTGCCGACGAAGCTATGTACTTCGTAAAGAAGAACGGTAAGGCAAACTACCACATCTACCAGCCTGAAGATTCTCAGATGGAAGGACTTCAGCATACACTTTAAATTCAAGCTTTCAGCCCGCATCAACAGTGCGGGCTAAGGCTTCTCAGGGATGACAATAGGCACGAAAGGATTTCTTAAACCACGGTATCAAGGATTAAGAAAGGCAATATCATGGCAATTACAATAGCAATAACCAATCAGAAGGGTGGCGTCGGCAAGACAACCACCTGCAGCGCATTCTGTGGCGGTCTCACCGACTGCGGACACTCCGTTCTCGCAATAGACCTGGACCCTCAGGGTAATTTAAGCTTCAGTCTTGGTGCGGATGCGGAAGAAAACTACACAATGTATGACGTATTCAAGGGCAACTGTGACATAAAGGATGCCATCCAGTGCACACCCAACTGTGACGTGGTAGCGGCGAATATCCTGCTGTCAGGCTGTGAGCTTGAGCTTACCGGCGTCGGCAGAGAATACATACTTCGTGAAGCCTTATCACAGGTAGAGGACGAATACGATTATATCATCATCGACACACCTCCTGCGCTGTCAATTCTTACTATAAACGCTTATACAGCGGCAGATCAGCTCATAATCCCCATGATTGCTGAAATACTCAGCCTTCAGGGTATCGCACAGCTTAAAGAAACAATCTTCGCAGTAAAGAAGTATTATAACAAGAGCCTCGAAATAAAGGGTATATTGCTTAACAAATACAACCCCAGACTGATACTTACAAAAGAGGTTGAGGAGCTGGCTTCTCTCATTGCCGAACAGCTCGGCACAAAAATACTGGATGCAAAAATCAGCAACAGTATATCACTTGCAGAAGCACCCGCTCACGGAATAACGATCATAGACTATGCACCCCGCTCAAAGGCTTGTGCAGAATATCGCAAGCTGATAAGCGAAATAACCGGAGTTACCAAAAAGGTGCCTCCCACAAGAAGAAAGAAAAAGTAAAAGCTTTGAATCAGAAAAAAGGAAAGGAAGGGATATAAATGGCAGAGGATTACAAATCCAGCAAGACAAGACACGTTATGAATCTGATCACAGCCCGTTCAGAATCCAATCCTTTTCTTCCTGCTTCAGCTACGCCAAAGCATAAAAAGGAAACCAAGGAGGCTTCTGTAGAGGACAGATTAGAGGCTTATACAGCTTCCAAAAGAGGCAAGCCTGCCGTTAAAAAGCAGAAGAATCCCAGGCTGAAGAATCCCAGTCTGCATCTGCCTGAAGAAGAGCCTGCAGCAGAGGAAGGATTTGTTCAGGACGAATACGAGACTATCCAGGTAGTCGCAGAAAAGCAACCTGTAAAAAAGGTTCAGCTTGCAGGAGAAAAGGTAACGATAGACATAAACCGCATAATCCTCGCTGATATGCTGGAGGAGGCGCTGACACGCTTCAACACCTGCCATTGTGACAGATGCAAGCAGGCTATAACCGACCGTGTAATGAAGCTTGTGCCGGTAAAGATCGTAACTATCCAGCAAGGCGAAGAAAAGGCAACTATCGAAAAATACTGCGAATATACAAAAAAAGAACTGTCCTCCGCCATTGTAAAGGTAGTTATGGCGAATAAAAGACAGCCGTTTCATGATTAATAAAAGCAAAAGGCGTTCAGGTTATCTGAACGCCTTTTTTTGAAATTTGCTTTGCAAATTTCAAAGTGATGTATCGTGCCTTGCACGAAGTGATGTTTTGCCTACAGCAAAGTGATGTACGGCTACGTCGAGTGATGTTTCGTGCTACGCACGAAGTTGTGGTATCAATTGCCAAAGGCAATTGATGGATTATGAAAGGGCGTTCGGAGAACGCCTTTTTTGTTGGTAAATTGGGGTTTATCGTTCTGTTAATGGGTTTGTTTTATGTATAATAACGGGGCGGCGAGTAGTCCGTAAGGACTGCGGCACCCTTTAGGGTATGTCCCGTGACGCCCCGCATAAATCACCGCAATTTTTTATGAAACATCACTCCGACAGAGTCGGAACATCACTCGGCAAAGCCGTGCATCGGAGAGTATATTTATTTCATTTTATCAGTTCATATATATTTATAATCTCTATCCCTTTATCCTCTGCCATTCTTACAGTCTGTCCCGTGCCGCTTCTGGCATCGGCGGTATCGTAGAACGCTACACAGCAGTCTGCAAGCTCTACAAGTCTTGCATTGCGCTTTTTCATACAATCCTTTGTATAATCGCTACCAACGTATTCAATCGTTTCTGCGTGCATCAGGATGGAATAGAAGGTCTGCTTGTCCTCTTCGCTCCACTTCTTCGTCTGATCCTCATTCTTGCAGGGCAGAACAAGATGGAGATTTATATCAAGCTGTTTTTTCTTTTTGAGGTAAAGCACCATATTGGCGCATATCGTATCCCAGCCAAGCGCACCGCCGCAATAGAATTCGGTAGCACCCCTTTTCACAAGAGAGCAGATGGTGTTATCCAGCATAATTTTCAGACTATGATAATCCACACCCTTAATAGAACGATGTCCCGTAAAGCATACGCTTTTCATTTTTTACCTCCTTTAAGAAAAAAACAGCCGTATCCGGTTTTGGATACGGCTTAACGTTTCTTATTCGTTTAAAGTAATCAGGAATTTTCTTCGATGAACTTAACGATGTCACCAACAGTCTTGATCTTTTCAACTTCTTCGTCG